>NZ_JBFAID010000019.1:10172-93184 GCF_040654475.1 Micromonospora sp. NPDC050686 | reverse complement strand
ACAGTGTTGTCGTCAACACGCAGGCTGCGGTCCGCGCCCGAATCAGGCACCTGCTTGACGAGTACGACGATATTCATCGCGATTCGACGACCCTCCTGTTTGGTGTAGCGATCACTCGCCGGTCACGGGCGCAGCCTCGCGCGTGGCTTAACGTTCGGTCAACCGCGCGACGCTGTGCAGTAGCCCACGAGGGCAATGTTACCTGCCAGTAGCATCGCCCATCCGGGCACTCAGCGTGACACAGCTCACCGGCAGCCGCCGTAGCCCGATACGCTTCCGAAAACGGGAGGGAAAGGGCATGTACCCACAAATCGGCGACGCGGGGCCCGACGCGGCCACCGAGGCCGTGCGGCACCGGCTCCACGCCGGCAGTCACCGGTGCGCCTGCGGGCGGATCCGCGACCGGTGCGTACGGGCCGTCGTGCGCACCCTGTGGTCGCTCGGCCGGGAAGCCCGCCCGGTGGCCCCCGAGCCGCCACTCACTCCGGTCGGTCCAGCGCTGCCCTGATCCGTTCGATCATCGCCGTCTCCTCCGGCGCCACCCCGCGGTGCGCCCGGGCCACCCGGCCCGCGGCATCCAGCACCACCGTCCGGTAGGTCGCCACCTCCCCCGGCGACCTCGCCGCGAGGATCCGCACCGCCCGCTCCAGCGCCGGCAGCGCCACCGACTCGATCTCCAGCGCCGAGTCGGTGGGCAACTCGGGCAACGGCCCCGTGGTCAGTGCCTCCTTCACCGGCCCGCTCGCCGCACCGAACGCGGAAGAGGCGGCGAAGCTCTCCCGCACCATGCCGAACATTCCCGGGTCGGCGTTGGAGACCAGGAAGACGGCGCCGAAGGCACCGGTCCGCAGGGTCAGCCGCTCCTCGTCCGTCAACCGCTGCTCCATGATCACGGAGTGTAGACGTACGGGGTGGTCGTGGTGACCGAGACGAGCCCGAGCCGCTCCAGGATCGGCCGGCTGTCCTCCGAGCAGTCCACCTGGAGCAGCGTCCGGCCCCGCGCCTCGGCGAGCCGCGCCCGGTACGCCACCAGCGCCCGGTAGATCCCCTTGCGCCGCCACTGGGCGAGGGTCGAGCCACCCCACAGGGTGGCGAAGCCGTTGCCGCGCGGATAGCGGACCCAGCCGGCGCTGACCACCTCGCCGCCCGCCTCGGCCACCACGATCGTGATCGACTGCGGGTCGGCCTCGATCTCCTTCGCCAGCCCGGTCACCAGGTGACTGCGGTCGGACTGCCAGACCTGCTCCTCCATCGCGGCGATCCGGCCCAGGTCCGCGCGGCTGGTGACCTCGAGCAGCCGTACCCCGTCGGGCAGGACCGGGAGGGCGGCGGCCAGCGCCGCGACCGGGCCGACCACGACGGTCTCCCGCTCCTCCGGGACGAACCCGGCGGCGCGCAGCCGGTCCGGCAGGTCGGCCGGCTGGTCGTGGCCGTTGACCTTCCACTCCACCGCCTCGCCCCGCTCGCGGAAGTACGCCACCTGCCGGGCGATCAGCGCGTCCAACTCGGCGCCGGCCAGCCCGCCCAGGTCCCGGTAGGTCAGGAAGCCCCGCTGGTCGAGGCCGACGACCCGGACCAGTGGGCCGTCCCGTTCGACGGTCACCCCGGCCGGCAGCGGGTCCGGGATCTCCGGGCGGATCTGGTTGTCATAGGCGTCCCGCAGGGTACGAACATCAAGATCAGTCATCCCTCCAGGCTATTGGCGGCACAAAGCGGATAATCGGCGGCGTGATGCAGGCGATCAGGAACTGGTTCGACCCGCGCGAGCTGCGCTCGGTGGGCACCACCCCGGACTACCGGTTCTCGCTGGCCAACGAGCGCACCTTCCTGGCCTGGCTGCGTACCGGGCTCGCCCTGATCGCCGGCGGGCTGGCCACCGCGCAGTTCCTCCCGCCGCTGCCGCTGGCCCACCTGCGCGAGGTCATCGCGATCGCGCTGCTGCTGCTCGGCGGCACCGTGGCGCTGCGCGCGGTCGACCACTGGGCCCGGACCGAACGGGCCATCCGACTCGGGGAGGAGCTGCCGGCCTCCCGCTTCCCCGCGGTGCTCGCCCTCGCCGTGGGGCTCGGCGCGCTGGTGCTGATCGCCGCGGTGCTGCTGCGCGGGTTCGGCCGGTGACCGGCGAGCCGGCTCCCCGCGACCCCGGCCTGCAACCCGAGCGGACCCGGCTGGCCTGGCGGCGGACCCTGCTCACGGTCACCGCGGTCGCGGTGCTCACCGTCCGGCAGGCCGGCGGGGCCGGTGCCGCGGGCTGGGCGGCAGCCGGTGCGGCGGTGCTGCTCTGGGGGACCATCCTGACCGCCGGTTGGCGGCGGGCCACCGGGGGTGGGCCCCGCCGGCCGGCCCGCTGGGCGCTGCCGCTGTGCGCCCTGACCGCCGCCGGGTACGCGGTGCTCGGCGCGCTGCTGGTGGCCCGGGGTCTGTGGTGACCGCCGCGGGTGCGCCATGATGGTCCCATGGCCCGGCTCTACGTCCTCTTCTTCCTGGCGCAGGTCGTCCTCTGCGTCTGCGCGCTGATCAGCTGCCTCTCCGCCGAGGAGGACCAGATCCGCGTGCTGCCCCGGATCGCCTGGGTGCTGATCATCCTGTTCTTCCCGATCGTCGGCTCGGTCGCCTGGTTCGTCGCCGGGCGCGAGCCGGCCGCCGGCCGGTCGGGCGCCGGTGCGTCCAAGGAGCTCGGCGATCGGCTCCGCTCCCGGCCCCGGCCGGTCGCCCCCGACGACGACCCCGAGTTCCTCCGCACCGTCGACGAACGCAACCGACGCCAGGACGAGGAACTCTTCCGGCGCTGGGAGGAGGACCTGCGGCGCCGCGAGGAGGACCTGCGCCGCCGCGACGGCGACGCGCCCCGCGAGGGCAACCGCCCCGAGGCCTGAGCGGGCTCAGGCCAGGTTGGACGAGCGGGGGTACGCGTCCCCCGGGTCGGTCAGCACGTTGACCAGGTACGGCACCCCGCTGTCGAAGGCCCGGCCGAGGGCGGGACCGAGGTCGGCGGTCTTCTCCACCGTCTCGCCGGCGCCGCCGAGCGCCTCGACCACCTTGTCGTAGCGCAGCCCGGGCTGGAGGTCGGCGGCCACGTCGTAGCCGTACATCGCCCGCATCGGGTGCTTCTCCAGGCCCCAGATGCCGTTGTTGCCCACCACGATCACCACCGGCAGCTGCTGCCGGACCAGGGACTCGACGTCCAGCAGCGAGAAACCCGCCGCGCCGTCGCCCATCAGCACGCAGATCTGCCGGTCCGGGTGGGTGACCCGGGCCCCCATCGCGTAGCCCATGCCGGTGCCGAGGCAGCCGTACGGGCCGGGGTCGAGCCAGGTGCCGGGCTGGGCGGGCTCCAGGTACTTCCCGGCGTACGAGACGAAGTCGCCCCCGTCGCCGATGGTGATCGCGTCGGCGGCGAGCACCTTGCGCAGCTCACCGTAGACCCGGGCCGGGCGGATCGGGTCGGTCTCGGCGGCCATCTCCTCGGCGTCGCGGGCCTTCGCGGCGTCCTCGGCGGTGCGCAGCTGGGCGATCCAGTCGGCGTGGTCGGCCCGGTCGCCGGGGTGCCCGGCGAACGCGGTGAGGATCAGGCGCAGGTCGCCGGCGGGGCTGGCGGCGGGCTGCACGTGGCCGGCGCGCTGGCTGGGCGCGTCGACGACGTGCACCACCTGCGCGTCGCCGAAGTCGCCGAAGGAGAGCCGGAAGTCCAGCGGGGTGCCGACCACCACGACCACGTCGGCATTCTTCAGGGCGATCCGGCGCGCCTTGGCGAAGGCGAGCGGGTGCTCCGGCGGCAGGGCGCCGCGCCCCATGCCGTTGGTGAAGACCGGTACCTGGAGGGCCTCGGCGGCGGCCCGCAGGGCGTCGACGGCGTCGCCCGCGTACACGTCGGAGCCGGCGATGATCACCGGTCGGGACGCGCCGGCGATCAGGCCGGCGGCCTTCGCGACCTCGTCCGGGTCGGCCTCGACCGGGGCGGGCGGGGTGACCGCCGGCAGCTCGGCGTCGCCGACGGAGAAGATCGCCTCGAGCGGGAAGTCGAGGAACGCCGGGCCGCGGTGCGGGGTGAGCGCCGCGGTCAGGGCGGCGGTCACCGCGCGCGGGATGTCGTCGGCGCTGAACACCGTCTCGGCGTGCTTGGTGACCGGGGCGACGAGCGGCAGGTGGTCCATCTCCTGCAGGCTGCCGGAGCCCCAGCGGAACTGCGGGGCCCGCCCGCCGAGCACCAGCACCGGGGAGGCGTTGAAGAAGGCGCTGGTCAGGCCGGAGACGCCGTTGGTGACGCCGGGTCCAGCGGTGAGCACGGCCAGGCCGGGGCGGCGCTGGAGCTTGGCCACCGCCTCGGCGGCGAAGACGGCGGACTGCTCGTGCCGGACGTCGTAGATCGGGAAACCGGTGGAGTGCGCGGCGTCGTAGAGCGGGAAGACGTGCCCGCCGGAGAGGGTGAACATCTCCCGTACGCCGTGCGCGCGCAGCGCCGCCAGCGCCAGCGCGCCGCCGTGTCCCTCGACCCGTTCCGTCATCGCCGCTCCCCTTCGATCATGGCCGAGTCCCACGCTACTGGCCGGTAGGCGGAATGTGAACCGCTCTCGGGTCGGCGGCGCCGGTTCGCCGCCGACCCGGGAACCGGTCAGCGGCCGGTGAAGCCCGGCTTGCGCTTCTCCACGAAGGCGGCCATGCCCTCGCGCCGGTCGTCGGTGGCGAACAGCGCCGCGAAGAGCTGGCTCTCCCAGGCCAGGCCCGAGTTCAGGTCCATGTCCAGGCCGCCGTCCACGGCCAGCTTCGCCGCCCGCAGCGCCTGCACCGGCCCGGTCAGGAACGGCTTGACGTAGGCGACCGCCGCCTCGTACACCTCGGCGGCCGGGACCACCAGGTCGGCCAGGCCGATCCGCAGCGCCTCCTGCGCGTCGACCATCCGGCCCGTCATGATCAGATCCTTGGCCCGGGCCGGCCCGACCAGGCGGGCCAGCCGCTGAGTGCCGCCCGCGCCCGGGATGATGCCCAGCTTGATCTCCGGCTGGCCGAGCTTCGCGTCCTCCGCCACGATCCGCCAGTCGCAGGCCAGCGCCAGCTCGCAGCCGCCGCCGAGGGCGTACCCGGTGATCGCGGCGACCACCGGCTTCGGGATCCGGGTGAACACGCCGAGAGCGCTGGACAGGTCGGCGGCGCGCCCGGCCATGTCCACGTAGGACATGTCGGCCATCTCCTTGATGTCCGCGCCGGCCGCGAAGACCTTCTCGCCGCCGTACACGATGACCGCGCGGACCTCGGGGTCGGCGGCGGCCTCGGTCGCGGCGGCCCGCAACTCCTCCTGGACCTGCTTGTTGAGCGCGTTCATCGGCGGCCGCTCCAGGCGGATGGTACCGATGCCGTCCTTCACTTCCAGCCTGACGAACTCGCCCACGCTGCCCTCACTTCCTCGTCGAAGTCGCGTGCCAACCTTACGACCCGACTCGTTGGGGTACGTAGTGTGGTGTCAGCCGCACCGCCGGGAGTCGAGGCCATGATCACGTACTACGACGACAGGTCGGTCCAGGTCACCTCCACCGCCGTACGGGTGGAGCGCCGCACCTTTCCGCTCACCGAGATCAGCGCGGTCTGGCACCGCCGGGGCAGCCGGTCGTGGCGGGTGCTCGCCGGTCGCGGGGCGCTCGGCGCCGCGCTGGCCGGCCCACTGGTCGCCGCGCTGCTCGGCATCGCCCTGGCGCTCTGGCTGGACCGCTCCGCCACCGTCACCATCGCCGTCGTCGGCGCGTCGGTGCTCGTCGGGCTCGCCGTCGGCCCGCTCGCCGACTTCCTCTTCGAACACCTGGACCGCTCGTACGCCCGGGGCAGCCGGCAGTTGGAGATGTGGGCCCGCTGGCGCGGCCAGCCGGTGTGCCTGCTGCGCACCGGCGACGCGCTGCGCTTCGGCCAGATCTACCGGGCCGTGCAGCGGGCGGTGGAGAGCGCGCCGCCGGCCCGCCGGCCGACGGCCTCCGTCCGTCAGAACGCGGGCAGTTCGTCCGGCACCATCGCCAGGCCGCGCAGCAGGCCGTAGAGGTCCTGTTCGCCCCAGAACTGGACGATCCGGCCCCCGGCCAGCCGGTATCTTCCGGCGACGACACCTCCGGGACCGGCGCCGCGACGCGACCGCAGCCGACGGGCGACAGCCGGAGTCGACGGGCGACAGCCGGGACCGACGGGCGGCGATCGTCGCGGGGTGACGGCGGATCGTCGGGGGTGGACGGTTGCCGGCGGGTGGTAATGCTTGATGATGACCCTCTATTACCGGGACGACGCCATGCAGGTGACGTCGGAGTCGATCCGGGCCGGCGGCCACGCCATCCGGGTCGCCGACGTGACGTACGTGTGGCACGCCCGCGGGACGACCACGCTCGCCGTCCGGGGCCGGGTACTGGGTCGCGGGGTGCTGGTGCTGCTGCTGTCGCTGCCCCCACTCGTCGCGCTGGTCTGCGTGGTGTCGCTGGCCTGGGCGGCCCAGGACCGGGGCAACTGGCAGCTGGCGCTGCTCATCCTGGCCGCGTGCGCGGTGGCCGTGCTGGTCGCCATCCCGTTCCTCGAACTGCCGCTGGGCTGGCTCGACCGCTCCTACGAGCGGGGCAACCGGGTGCACGAGCTGTGGGTGCAGCACCACGGGCGGGAGGTGATGCTGCTGCGCACGCCGGACGCGCTGCGGTTCGGGCAGATCTACCGGGCCGTGCAGCGAACCGTCGAGCAGCAGGGCGACCATCGCTGAGCCTGACGGCTCAGCTCGGCTGGCCGGATTCGTCATCCGGCGGTCCTGGCCATGGCGACGCACACTGGGTGGCATGGCGATCCCCCTGCCCCGGCCCGGCGACGTCCTCGGGCTCACCCGCTCCGCGTTCGACTCGGCGGCGTCGTTCGCCGCCTTGCCCACCCGTGCCTTCGCCGTGCTCGACGGGGTCGAGGCGCTGCTGGCCCGGATAAACGGGGTGGTGGACCGGATCGAGGGGACGCTGGACCGTACCGACCGGGTGCTCGACGACGCCGAATCGGCGGTGCGCGGGGTGGCGGTGATCAGCGTCGCGGCGACCACGGCGGTGGAGAACGCGGCGGAGGTCGCCGCCGCGGCCGCGGTGGTGATCGGCGAGGCCGAGCGGGCGTCCGCCGCCGCGCTGACCCTGGTCGCGGACGCGGAGAAGGTGACCGGCGCGGCCGCCGCCGTGGTCACCGAGGCGGACGCGGTGGCCGGGCGGGCCGCCGGCACGCTCCGCACCGCCGAGGAGGTGACGGCCGCGGCGGGCGAGCTGCTGGCCGCGTACGAGCCGGCGTTGCGGCGCGGCGCGCCGATGGCGAACCGGTTCGTGGCGGAGCTCAGCCCGGAGGAGGTGACCGCGGCCATCCGGCTCGTCGACGAGCTGCCCAAGCTCAAGGAGCACCTGACCGCCGACATCCTGCCGATCCTGGCCACCCTGGACCGGGTCGGGCCGGACCTGCACGACCTGCTCGACGTGACCCGCGACCTGAAGCTCGCCGTCGCCGGCATCCCCGGCCTGGGCATGCTCCGCCGCCGGGGTGAGCGGCTCGCCGACGATCCGGAGAGCTGACCGGACGCCGCTCAGGCGGGCCCGGCGTACAGGGCGTCGATCTCCGCGCGGCGGGGCAGCGCCACCGAGGCGCCCAGCCGCCGGCAGCAGGCCGCCCCGGCGGCCGCCGCCCAGTGCACGGCGGCGAGCAGATCCCGTCCCTCGCCCCAGGCGACCGCCAGCGCGGCGGTGAACGCGTCCCCGGCGGCGGTGGAGTCCACCACCTCCACCCGGACCGCCGGCACGTGCACGGCCGTGCCGTCCCGGTCGCCGTACCAGGCGCCGGCCGCGCCGAGCGTGAGCACCGCCCGGGGCACCAACTCCAGCAGCGCGTGCGGCTGGTCCCGGCCGCGCCCGGTCAGCGCCTGCGCCTCGGACTCGTTGACCACCAGCACGTCCACCGCGTCGAGCAGCTCCGCCGGCAGCCGCCGGGCCGGCGCCGCGTTGAGCACCACCCGGGTGCCGGCGGCCCGGGCGGCCACGGCCGCCTCGGTCACCGTCTCGACCGGCACCTCCAGCTGGGCGACCAGCACGTCCGCCTCGCGTACGGCGGCCAGCTCGCCCGCGGTGAGTCGGGTGAACGCGCCGTTCGCGCCGGGGATCACCAGGATCGCGTTCTCCCCCTCGGCGTTGACCATCACCAGCGCCACGCCCGAGGCGCCGTAGACCACCCGGAGCTGCCCGGTGTCGACCCCGGCGGCGGTGATCCGGGCCCGCAGGGTGACCCCGAACGAGTCCGAGCCGATCGCGCCGAGGAAGGCACCGGAGGCGCCGGCACGGACGGCGGCGACGGCCTGGTTGGCGCCCTTGCCGCCGGGGACGGTGACGAAGTCGGTGCCGAGCACGGTCTCCCCCGGCCGGGGCAGGGTGGGCGCGGTGGCCACCAGGTCCATGTTGGCGCTGCCGACCACCACGACACGGGTCTGTTCCACCGGCCTCTCCTCCCGACCGTCGCCCGGCGCGCGGCTCAGGCGGCGCGGGCGGTGTACCGGTCGCCGTGCCGCTCGACCACCAGCGGCAGGCCGAAGGTCTTGGCGAGGTTGTCCCCGGTGAGCGTCTCGGCGAGCAGGCCCTGGGCGACCACGCCGCCGTCGCGCAGCAGCAGCGCGTGGGTGAACCCCGGCGGGATCTCCTCGACGTGGTGGGTGACCAGCACCAGGGCCGGCGCGTCCGGGTCGTACGCCAGCTCGGCGAGCCGGGCGACCAGGTCCTCGCGCCCGCCCAGGTCGAGCCCGGCGGCCGGCTCGTCGAGCAGCAGCAGCTCCGGGTCGGTCATCAGGGCGCGGGCGATCTGCACCCGCTTGCGCTCGCCCTCGGAGAGGGTGCCGTACGCGCGGTCGGCGAGGTGCCCGACGCCCAGCTGGCTCAGCAGGGCGCGGGCCCGGCTCTCGTCGCCGCGGTCGTAGCTCTCCCGCCAGCGACCGACCACCGCCCACGCGGCGGTGACCACCACGTCGGTGACCTTCTCCTCGGCGGGCAGCCGCTCGGCCAGCGCGGCGGTGGACAGGCCGATCCGGGTGCGCAGCTCGTTGACGTCGGTGCGGCCGATCCGCTCGCCGAGCACGTGCGCGACGCCGGTGGTCGGGTGCAGCCGGCCGGCGGCCAGGTTGAGCAGGGTGGTCTTGCCGGCGCCGTTCGGGCCCAGCACCACCCATCGTTCGTCCAGTTCGACCCGCCAGTCGACGTCGTGCAGCAGCGCGGTGCCGGACCGCCGTACCCCGACTCCGTCCAGGCTGACCACCAGATCCGCGTCGACGGGTGAGGGGGCGGCGGCGCGGGCGGCGCCGGGGATCAGGTCACCAGTCACCCGCCCATCCAACCACGCACCGCCCGGCCGCCCCCCACGGGCGGTGCGCCGACTCTAAGGTGAGCGCGGCGTGCCCGTCGACCTGAGGAGTTGCCCATGCCCACGCGAGGCGAGGAGGCCGTCGGGTGACCGCCGTGATCGAGATCGAGGGGCTGCGCAAGTCGTTCCGCAGCCTGCGCCGGGGGCGGCGGGTGGCGGTCGACGGCTTCGACCTCAGCGTCGAGGCGGGCCAGGTGCACGGCTTCCTCGGGCCCAACGGCTCCGGCAAGACGACCACGCTGCGCGCCCTGCTCGGCCTGGTCCGGGCGGACGGCGGCCGGATGCGGGTGCTCGGGGTCGACTCCCCGCGCCGGCTGCCCGAGGTGGCCGGCCGGGTGGGCGCGATCGTGGAGAGCCCGCAGTTCTTCGGCAACTTCACCGCCCACCGGACGCTGCGCCTGCTCGCGGTGGCCGGCGGGGTGCCGACCGGCCGGGTGGACGAGGTGCTGGAGCAGGTGGGGCTGCGGGACCGGGGCCACGAGCGGGTCCGCGGCTACTCGCTGGGCATGAAGCAGCGGCTGGCCGTCGCCTCGGCGTTGCTGAAGGGCCCGGAGCTGCTCATCCTCGACGAGCCGGCGAACGGGCTGGACCCGGCGGGCATCCGGGAGATGCGGGACCTGACCCGCTCGCTGGCCGCGGCCGGGGTGACCGTGCTGATCTCCAGCCACATCCTGGGCGAGATCCAGCTGATCTGCGACCACGTGACGATCATCTCGCGGGGCCGGCGGGCGGCGACCGGCCCGGTGGACGAGGTGCTGGCCGGCTTCGACCGGCACGAGTGGCGGATCGGGATCGCCGACCCGGACCGGGCGGCGGCGGTGCTGGGCGCGGCCGGGGTGACGGTCGCCGAGCACGACGACCACCTGGTGGCGCACGGCGTCGCCGACCCGGAGCTGATCTCGCGCACGCTGGGCGAGCAGGGGCTGTGGGTACGGGAGCTGACCCCGCTCCGCCCCGACCTGGAGAGCGTCTTCCTGGAGCTGACCGGCTCCGCGCCGGACCCGGCGGCCTCCCGCCAGGTGGACGACGTGACGCTCCCACCGGCCCCCCGGGAGCCGGTCATCGACCTGGACGTACGGCAGAACGGGGAGGTGCCGGCGTGAACCTGATCCGCGCCGAGCTGGAGCGGCTGGCCGCCCGCCGCTTCGTGCAGCTGATGGTGGTGCTGCTGCTCGCCGCGTTCGCGGTGGCCGCGGCGACCACGGTGGCCGACTCGCACCGGCCGTCGGCGGCCGAGCTGGAGCAGGCCCAGTCGCAGGCGGCCGTGCAGATCGCGCACCTGGAGGCCACCCACGAGCGCTGCCTGCGGGTCAAGGCGGGGCAGCTGCCGCTGGACGAGAACGACTACCTCCCGGCGGACTGCGCCGAGATCGACCCGGCCCGGATGGCGCAGTTGCCGGTCGCGACGGACTTCCTGGACGGCGTGTTCGTCTTCGCCAACCAGGCCCGGCCGCTGCTCTACACCGTGGTGGCGTTCCTGATGCTCTTCGGGTTGCTGGTCGGCGCCTCCTACATCGGCGCCGACCTGAACTCGGGCGGGGTGGTCAACCTGCTGCTCTGGCGGCCCCGTCGCGAGGAGGTGTTGCGGGCGAAGCTCACCGCGCTCACCGGCGTGCTGCTGGGGTTCTCCGCACTGACGTCGGCGGCGTACCTGGGCGTGTTCTGGCTGATCGGCCAGGCGGGGGGGACGCCGGGGCGGCTGGACGGCGAGTTCTGGGCCGGGCTGGGCGGCAGCTACGGCCGGGGCCTGGTGGCGGTGCTGTTCGCCGGGGCGATCGGCTTCGCCGTCGCCACGCTGGGCCGGCACACCTCGGCGGCGCTCGGCACGGTCGTCGCGTACCTGGTGGTGTGGGAGTTGGGCGCCCGGCTGGTGTTCGGCGTGCTCGGGTCGGGCCGGCCGGACCGGGTGATGCTCTCCAGCTACCTGTTCGCCTGGCTCAGTGGCGAGGTCCGGCTCTGGGACGGGTACGCGTGCGGCGACGGCGCCGGCTTCTGCGACGGCTTCTACACGCTGGGCTGGCCAGAGGCGCTGGTGGTGCTGCTCGCGCTGACCGGAGGGCTGGTCGGGGCCGCCTTCGTCCTGTTCCGCCGCCGGGACCTGATCTGAGCCCGGCCGGTGGGGCGGGCGGTCAGCCGACGGTCGAGCCGAACACCTCGTCCCGCACGGCGTCCAGCGCGGTCCGCAGCGCGCCCCGCAGGATCGGCTCCTCGGTCAGCCCGGTCACCACGACCCGGGGCCGGACCAGGGTGATCGCGGCGACCTCGTGCTGCACCCGCTCGGCCAGCGCCGCCCCGCCGGCCTGCCCGACCTCACCGGCCAGCACCACCAGCGGCGGGTCGAGCACCACGCAGGTGCTGGCCACGCCCAGGGCCAGCCGGCGGGCCAACTCGTCGAGCATCGGCCCGCCTGCCGTGCCAGCCGCGACGGCGGCCCGCACCGCCGCCGGCGCGTCGGTGTCCGGGAAACCGTGCTCGCGGGCCACCGCGCGGACCGCGTCCCCGCCGGCCAACTGCTGGAAGGCCGGCTTCGCGCGACGGGAGACGTCGCGCGGGATCGGCACCCCGGGCACCGGCAGGTAGCCGATCTCGCCGGCCGCGCCGGTGCTGCCGTGGTGCAGCCGGCCGCCGAGCACGATCGCCAGGCCGACGCCCGCGCCCACCCAGACCAGCACGAAGTCGGGCACCTCCCGGGCGGCGCCGGACTGCGCCTCGGCCACCGCCGCCAGGTTGACGTCGTTCTCGAAGACCACCGGGATGTGCAGGTCCTCGCGCAGCGCGGCGAGCAGTCCCCGGTGCCAGCGCGGCAGGTTGAACGCGAAGGTGATGTCGCCCGTGCCCGGGTCGACCAGGCCGGGGGTGCCGAGCACCACCCGCCGTACGGTGGACAGCTCCGCCCCGGCGCTGGCCGCCGCCTGCACCACGGCGTTGTGCACCACGCCCACCGGATCGTCGGTGTCCCGGGTCGACTGCTCCACCCGGCCGTTCACCGCCCCGGTGATGTCGGCGCAGGCCGCCACCACCCGCTCGGCGCCCACGTCCACGCCGACGACGTGCGCGCTGCCCGGCCGCACGGCGTAGAGCTGGGCGTTCGGGCCCCGCCCGCCGGCCTGCTCGCCGACCCGGGTGACCAGGCCCCGCTCCTCCAGCCGTTCCACCAGCTGCGACGCGGTGACCTTGGACAACCCGGTCAGCTCGCCGATCCGGGCCCGGGTCAGCGGGCCGCGCTCCAGCAGCAGTTCCAGCGCCGCACGGTCGTTCAGCGCCCGCAACAGGCGGGGGGTGCCGGGCAGCCGGGTCGCACTCATGCCACGTCCTCGAGTTTCCGTAAGCTTTGCTAACCAACGCCCTGGAAGCGGGTGACCGTAGCGTATCGGCCGCCCGGACCGGGGAAACCCGGGCGACCGGGCAGCACCGCCGACCGGCCCGGCCGAGGACGCCGACACCCGGTCGGGTCACCCGAAGGAGGAAAGTCGTGGGGTTGGATCCAGGACTGCGCCGGCTGGCGCTGGGCACGCTGCTCGCCGCGTACCCCGGCCCGGTGCCGCCGGACTGGGCGGTGGACCTGGTCGCCGAGGGGCTGGCCGGGCACACGCTGTTCGGCACCAACGTCCACGACCCGGCCCAGTTGGCGGCGACCACGGCGGCCCTGCGGGCCGGCCGGGCCGACGTGCTGATCGCCATCGACGAGGAGGGCGGGGACGTCACCCGGCTGGCGCACGCCACCGGCAGCCCGTACCCGGGCAACGCGGCGCTCGGCGCGGTCGACGACCCGGCGCTGACCCGCGACGTGTACGCGGCGATCGGCGCGGAACTGGCCGCCCTCGGCATCACCGTCGACCTGGCCCCGACCGTGGACGTGAACACCGCCGACGAGAACCCGGTGATCGGCACCCGCTCGTTCGGCGCCGACCCGGCGCGGGTGGCCGTGCACTCGGCCGCCGCCGTGGCGGGCCTGCAGTCCGCGGGCGTGGCGGCCTGCGCCAAGCACTTCCCCGGCCACGGCGCCACCGTCGCCGACTCGCACCACGAGCTGCCCACCGTCGACGTGCCCCCGGCGGTGCTGCGGGAGCGGGACCTGCCGCCGTTCGCCGCGGTGATCGACGCCGGCGTCGAGGCGATCATGACGGCGCACATCCGGGTGCCGGCGCTGACCGGCGACGGGCCGGCCACCTTCAGCCGCGCCGTCCTGGTCGACCTGCTCCGCGCCGAGTACGGCTTCACCGGCGTGGTGATCACCGACGCGCTGGAGATGAAGGGGGCGGCGGTGGCCGCCGGCGGGGTCGGCCCGGCCGCCGTCCGCGCGCTGGCCGCCGGGGCGGACCTGCTCTGCATCGGCGCGAAGGTCGACGCCGAGCTGGTCGAGCTGGTGGCCGCCGAGATCGGCGACGCGATCGGCGCCGGCCGGCTGGACCGGGCCCGGGTGGAGGAGGCGGCGGCGCGCACCGCCGCGCTGGCCGCCCGTACCCGCGCGGCCACCGCCGCGCCCGCCGTCGCCGAGCGCCTCGGGTACGCCGCCGCACGGCGGGCCGTCCGGGTCGAGGGCACGGTCGACGGGCTGGCCCGGCCGCTGGTGGTGCAGCTGCACGCCGCCGCCACCATCGCCGAGGGCCGGGTGCCGTGGGGCCTGGGCCCGCACCTGGGTGACGCGGAGGAGGTCCGGGTGGTGGCGACGGAGGCCGACCCGGAGGCGCTGCGCCGGCTCGCCGGCGGGCGGCCGATCGTGCTGGTCGGGCGGCACCTGCACCGGCTGCCCGGGGGCCCGGAGCTGGTCGCCGCGCTGGCCGCCACCCACCCGGTGACGGTGGTGGAGATGGGCTGGCCGGCGTCGTGGCGGCCGGCGGGCGCGCGGGCGTTCGTCACCACGTACGGGGCGAGCCACGCCAACGGCCGGGCGGCGGCGGAGGTGCTCGGGCTGGCTGAGGTCTGAGCCGGCCCCTCGGGGGTAATGCTCACCGGATGACGGACCCCGATGCCTGGCCCCGGGTGCTGGCCGAGATCGTCGCCCGGTCGCACCGGCTGCCGCCGGACGAGCTGACCTCGACGGTCAACGACGCCCTCGCGGCCACCCGCGCGCGGGTGACGATCTTTCTGGTCGACGTCGAACAGCGGCACCTGCGGCCGCTGCCCGACCCGGCGCGCCCGACGCCGGAGCCGCTGCCGATCGACGCCAGCCTTCCCGGTCGCGCGTTCACTCTGCTGGAGCCGCGCTCCGCGCGGGGTGACCCGGCCCGGCTGTGGGTTCCCGTGGTCAACGGCACCGACCGGCTCGGCCTGCTGGAGGTGTCGCTGCCGCCCGGCGGCGACCCGGACGACCGGTCGCTGCGCGACGGCCTCCGGCTGGTCGCCGGGCTGCTCGGCCACCTCGTCACCAGCAAACGGGAGTACGGCGACAACCTGCGCCGGGCCACCCGCAGCCGCCCGATGACGGTCTCGGCGGAGCTGCTCTGGGACCTGCTCCCGCCGCTGACCTTCGCGACCGCGGACATCGCGATCACCGGCCTGCTGGAGCCCTGCTACGCCGTGGGCGGCGACGCCTTCGACTACGCGCTCGACGACGGTGTCGTCTCGCTGGCGATCCTGGACGGGGTGGGGCACGGGTTGCCCGCCGTGCTGACCACGGCGGTGGCGCTGGCCGCGTTGCGGGCCGAGCGCCGCCACGGTGGCGGACCGGCCGCGCAGGCCGGCGCGGTCGACGCGGCGATCCGCGGCCAGTGGAACGACGCCCGGTTCGTCACCGGGGTGCTGGCCACCTTCGACACCGCCACCGGCCTGCTGCGCTACGTCAACGCCGGCCACCCGGCCCCGCTGGTGCTGCGCCACGGTCGGGCGGTGCACGCCCTCACCGGGGGCCGTCGGCTGCCGATGGGCCTGTCCGGGCCGGCGCCGGAGCCGGCCGAGTTGCGCTGCCAGCCCGGGGACCGGCTGCTGTTGCACACCGACGGGGTGACCGAGGCCCGCGACGCGGCCGGGGAGATGTTCGGTCCGGCCCGGTTGGCGGACCTGACCGAGCGGTGCAGCCGGTCCGGGCTGCCGCCGGCGGAGACGCTGCGCCGGGTGAGCCACGCCGTCGCCGGGCACCGCGACGGCGAACTGGTCGACGACGCGACGCTGGTGTTGCTTGAGTGGTCGGCGGAGGCGGCGCGCCGCTCCGAGCCCTGAATCGGCCTGCCGGCCGCGGCTGCGCTCAGCCGAACCGGCGCCACCGGGCGGGGCCGTCCGCCCGGTACGCCTCGCCGTCGGCCCAGCCGAGCAGTGGGCCGACCCCCGTGATGCGCAGGATCCGGGCCACCGCCGGTTGCGGGTCGGTGACCCGCACCGGGACGGCGTGTACGGCGCCGGCGTCGGCACCGCGCAGCAGCGCCCGGACCCCGGCGGAGTCGAGGAAGTCGACCCGGGACAGGTCGACCAGGACGGCACGGGCGTCGGGTCGCCGCACGGCTTCGCGCAGCGCCGCCTCCAGGGCGTCCGCGCTGGACATGTCGATCTCGCCCGTCGGGCACAGGATCACCCGTCCCCTCGCGGCGTCCCGCACAGCCACGTCCATGAACCGTCCCCACTGGTCGGATGAAGAATCGGCGGACGGCCCGCCACCGAGCCGCCCGTCAGCCGACCATACCGGCCGGGCGGGCGGCGGGCCACGCACCGCGATCAGCCGCGGGGACCACTCTCGGTCACCGGCGCCGTGACGGCATCGCGCCGCAGGTCAAGTCCGGTAGCGGACACCCGGAAACGGTCGATCGCTCCTTGCCGCCCGGCGCTCCGATACGTAGCGTTACCGGCGGCGGGTCGAACGGCGGTGGCCACCGGCCCGCCACGGCCCGGGCCTGGGGGATGGGCCGCGGACCGTGGATCCGGCCCGGGATCCACGGTCCGCCGCCGTGCCATCGGTCCAGCGTGGCGCCGGCACCGTGGGACCCGCCCCGTGCCCGGTGGCCGCACCGCCGACGCTCAGGGCGGGTAGACCCCGAACGAGCGCCAGCCGCGGTCCGGGAAGCCGGCGGCCGCGGCGACCCGGGCGGACGCGGTGTTCGCCGGGTCGTGCAGGTAGGTGGGGACGGCGCCCTCGTCGAGCACCCGGCGGGCCGCCTGGGCGACCAGCCGCCGGGCCAGCCCCCGGCCCCGCGCCGCGGCGACCGTGCCCACCGCCAGCTCGTGCCCGTACGCGTCGTGCCGCTTGACGCCGACGCCGGCCAGGTAGCCGCCGTCGGCGTCGCGCACCACCAGCACCGCCCGGTCGAACAGCCGCAGCCAGCGCGGCAGGCCAGGGCCGGTGGGGCTGGTCCACTCGCCCGCGTCGGGCAGCGGCGCGGGCGCCACGCACCAGCGGAACACGTCCTCGTGGATCACCCAGTTCGGGTGCCCCACCGCCGCCGGCAGTTCGGCCAGCAGCGCGGCCTCGCCCCGCTCGGCCAGCGCGCGGACGGCGTCGACCCGGTCCGGCGCCACGGAGAGCACGGTGCTGCCGTGGGCGCCGACGGCGATCGCCGGGCGCGGTCGGCCGTCCCAGGCCGGCCGGGCCCGCCGTCCCGAGCGCACCACGTGCAGCCCCGAGCCGGCTGGCCACTGCCCCAGCCAGCCGGCCAGGTGCAGGTGCAGCCGCCGGTCCAGCACGTGATCACCCCTTCTCGGTCATCGGTCCAAGATCAGGGTACGCCGCGCCGGCGGGGTGGCATCCCGGTTCGTCCGCGCCGCACGCCGCCCTCGTTCGGCAGTGGGCGGCGCGACGTGGTCCGGCCCTGGCCCGGCGCGAAGAGACCGCCGTCACTTTGCGCGCTTGCGCCGGATCGGCCTGGCGGCGGGGTGAAACAGTTGACGAATCGTGATTGGCCGACGAGCCGAGCGGGTAGGCGTACCGAACATCACCGATGCCCTACCGGCCCGGACCTCGGGGACGACGCCGGGAACCAGCGTCACCAACATGGCGTCATATCTATTTCCATACATGTACAACTTTTTTTGGGATGGTAATGGTCATGCCGAATCAGCCGAATGACCGGTACCAGCAGGACGCCGACCGCATCTGGATGGCGGCGGAGGCGGCCGGGCGCTTCCCCGCCCAACCGTCGTACCGGGAGGCCCGCGCCGCCGCCGGGCTCAGCTGGGCGGAGCTGAACGCGCTGCCGGCCGGCGCCTCACCCCGGCGCGGCCTCACCGCCCGCTGACGACACACCTGGGCGGTCCACCCACCGCTTTCGCACACCTGTCGGTTAGCGTCTTCTGGTCCGAGAACCGCGTACGACAGGAGAAGCTCCGCGCATGGGCAAGAAGACGATCCAGGTCTCCGACTTCAGCGGCACGGTCCTGCGGCCCGACGACGAGGTGGTCAGCGTCGTCGTGCTGGAGCACCCTGACCTGGTGGCCGGGCCCGTGCGTTTGGACGCCACCGCGGTGGAGGTGGAGAGCATCGACGACGCCTCGCTCGACGTGGCGGTGGTGGAGATCCACGACCGGCACGGCGGGGGCGAGCCGCGGCGGGTCGTGCTCACCGCCAGCGAGTTCGACGCGATGGCCACCGACACGCCGATGGCGCAGTTGCTGCGTACGGCCGAGCGGGTCAAGCCGCCGAAGGCCCGGCGCGGCGCCGAGAAGGTCGACTACGGGACGATCGAGCACGCCGGCCGGCCGCACCGCGGACGGGTCACCGAGGAGGAGGCCCGACTGGTGCGCGAGCGGCTCGACGAGGTCAACAAGCGCCTCGCCGACGCCGGCATCCGCCAGGTGGACCCGGCGGACCCGGAGCACGCCGCCCGCTACGGCTTCCCCGTCGGGGGCTGACGCCGCCGACGCCCGGGCGGGGTCGACCCCAGCCCGGGCGGCCGGCGCCCGGTCACTGCTGGATCGAGATCTTCTTCAGCGTCTCGACCAGCCACTCCTCGATCGGGCCCTTGGCCAGCCCGAGGCCGGCGAGGGGGCCGTCGCCGTTCTCCTCCTCGATCAGGGCGAGCAGGATGTGCTCGGTGCCGACGTAGTTGTGCCCGAGCCGCAGCGCTTCCCGGAAGGTCAGCTCCAGGGCCTTCTTGCCCCGCGCGTCGTACGGGATCAGGTCCGGCACCTGGTCGGCCGCCGGGGGCAGGACCGCGGTGGCCGCCTCCCGCACCGCTTCCAGCGAGACGCCGGCCACGACGATCGCCTTGGCGGCCAGCGCCTCCGGCTCGGCGAGCAGGCCGAGGACGAGGTGCGCGGGGCCGATCTCCGGGTTGCGCGCGGTCCGCGCCTGCTCCTGGGAGGCCAGCACCACGTTGCGGGCACGGGGGGTGAACCGGCCGAATCCGGCGCTGGGGTCCAGCGAGGCGGCCGTCTCGGACTTGGCCGCCGAGCGCTTCTGCGCGGCCTGCTTGGTCACCCCCATGCTGCTGCCGATCTCGGTCCAGGAGGCGCCGGAGCGCCGGGCCTGGTCCACGAAGTGGCCGATCAGGTGGTCGGCCACTTCGCCGAGGTGGTCGGCGAGCAGGACGGCGTCGGAGAGCTGGTCCAGGGCGTTGTCGCGGGTCTTCTTGATCGCCGCGATCAGGTCGTCGAGGCGTACGGGATGGCTCATCTGCACGGGATCGCTCATGCGTCAACTCTAGGTTGACGCTATCCGGCCGTCAACCACTGGTTGACGATTCGCGGCGGCTCAGTCGCGCAGGGCGTCGTCCACCCCGGTCTCCCGCCGGCCCAGGTGGACCGGGTCGCGCCCGGACAGCACGTCCCACGCCGCTTTGACGCCCGCGCCGTACTCCCGCACGACGCCCCGGCGCCACAGCAGCGGGAACCGCTTCGCCGTCTCGTCCCCCACGCCGTCGGCCTCGACCCCGAGCGCCCGGCAGAGCGTCACCGCCCGGGCGAGGTGGAACGACTGGGTGACCACAATGGCCTTGCGCACCCCGAAGACCCGGTTGGCCCGCGCACACGAGTCGTACGTGTCGAAGCCGGCGTGGTCGAGCACCACCTTCCGCTCCGGCACACCCCGGTCGACCAGCCAGCGGCGCATCGCACCCGGCTCGTCGTAGCCCCAGTCCATGTGGTCACCGGAGACGAGGACGGCGTGGACCTTGCCGGCCACCAGCAGCTGCCGCGCGATCTCCAGCCGCGCGGCCAGGAACGCCGACGGCTGCCCGCCCGGATCGACCTGCGCGCCCAGCACCAGCGCCACCGGCGCCTCGGGGACGTCCTCGACGGTGAAGGTGTGGCCCGCCGCGCCCGAGCGCACCCACATCACGCTGGCACCGGTGAGCACCCCGGCCAGCACCACACCGACCGCCGCCACCAGCAGGGCGCGCCGCAGCCACCGGGCGCGGGGGAACCGACTCAGGACCCGACGAAGACTCGACACCCGCCCAGTATCGCAACCGGCCTTGTCCGCACGTGGCTACCACGCAAGGCTTGACGCGTAGACGTCTTCGGGCCGGTGGCCCGCGCATGACGGCCCTGGCGTCGCGGCTCCGGACGCGCCTGTTCCGCCCGGTTCAGTCGTTCAGCGCCGGTGGCGGTGGCGGGGTGGCGGGCGATCGGTGGCCGCCGTGCGAGGCGACCAGGGCGTCAGCCACCAGCACGGCGTCCGCCTCGGCGACGTCGGCGGGATATTCCGGCAGGAGGTCGTCCCAGACGACCAGCCAGGATCCGTAGAGCTGCGCCTGGCCCGCGGGCCGGGCGAAGAACCAGACGTGCAGGTGCGCGCCGCCGTCGCCGATGCGGTAGACGTGGGCTCTCGCGATGTGCGGCAGGGCCTGCACGTGACGGACGATTCGCGTGGTCAGCAGTCCCAGCTCCGCGGCGAGATCGTCGGGAAGATCCGCCATGTCATAGTGATCGCGCGGGTACAGCATCAGCACCAGCGGCACGCCCACTCCCGGGACCCGGGCCAGCCGCCAGTGATCGTTGAACCAGATTCCCTCGTCGCGCTCCTGGCACGGCTGACAGTCTGCCGGATCCTCGCCGTGCCGGGCGGGCTCGGGCAGCACCGGCGGGCGCAGCGGCGCGACGCGCAATCCATCCTGTTCGAACGGGCTGATGTCCCATCCCGTCATGCGCGCCAGCGGAAGCCGCCGCTCGCTGTCGGCGACGGCCACCGCACGGTCGTAGAACTGGTCCGGAGACAAAGCCATGACGCGGAGGCTAGTACAACCAAGATCCCCTCGTCATCCATCGCCAGTGTGTCGGCCGACCACCGCCCGGCGGCTCGGCTGGCGCGGATTCGCCACGTTCGCGGCCCCTCAGTTCAGACAGAAGTCGTTGCCCTCGACGTCCTGCATCACGAGGCACGACTCGTTCTCGCCATCGGCAGGCAGGAGTCGCACGCGTACCGCGCCGAGCGCGACCAGTCGGGCACACTCGGCCTCAAGCACGGCCACGCGCTCCTCACCTACAAGCCCGGTGGCGACCCGCACGTCGAGATGCAGCCGATTCTTGACCACCTTGCCCTCGGGAACACGCTGGAAATACAGTCGCGGACCCACGCCTGAGGGATCGACGCAGGCGAACGAGGAACCCTGCCGCTCCGGCGGCAGCGCGCGATCGACCTCGTCCCAGCTGGCGAACCCCTCCGGTGGCGGCGGCACGACGTACCCCAACACCTCGCACCAGAAGCGGGCGACCCGCTCAGGTGCCGCACAATCGAAGGTGACCTGGAACTGCTTGACCGATGCCATCGGGCCACCCTAGAGGCGGCGGTGAACCGGCCGGGTGGACGGGCCACCCCGAACAGTCGACGGACGAGGACCCGTACGGCGCTCAACAATCGACGGAAGTTCACAGTGGCTCTTGACCTGCGGAAACGCACCCTTGTTGAATTGCCGGACCGCCTGATCTTCCTCATCGGAGGGTCGCAGCCAGGCCAGCATTGCAGCGCGAGGAAGAACGCGGGGGCGCCAGGACAACTGACCGGAGCTGCGGGGCAACCTGAGAAGGGACGTCACACAGTGTCTAGACCACGCCGTCGTCGATACCTCGCCCTGCTGGCCGCGCTACTCGTCGCCCCCCTGCTCGCGCCCGGGGTAGCCAAGGCCGACGGGCCATTCGTCCCGCCGAGCCAGGAGACCGTGAACCGCTCCTCGATGCTGAGTGCCGCAGAGGTTGCCGCCGAACTCCGCTCGTTGGAGGCCCGCAGCAAGGGCGCGCTTCGGGTGGAGGAAGTTGGCCGCAGCGGCCAGGGCCGTCCACTGCAGGTCGCGTACATCGGCACCGGCAGTACCCGGGTCTGGATTCAGGGTCGGATCCACGGCAACGAGCCGTACGGCGCCGAAGCCTCGCTGGACTTCCTGAAGACCCTGGTAGCCGGCGGCAAGCACGCGCAGGATGTCCTGAAGGAGATCAGCTTCGCGATCATTCCGCTCTACAACCCCGACGGCTTCGAGGCCTTCCGGCGGCAGGACAGCATCCACAACATCGACCTCAACCGGGACTGGGGCGTCGACCGCCGAATCTTCGACCAGCTCAACGCCGTTCGAGCCGGCCTCGGTCAGCCCCCGTTGTCCGAGCGGACCTTCACGGGCTACACCCGGCATCGCGCCGTCGAGTCGCAGGCCTTCTGGTACGCCTGGGCCGACTTCCTGCCCCACCACATGATCGACCTGCACCACCAGGGCACGTATTACGTCGATGACACGGACGAGATGACCACGTTCTCGGTCGGCATCTCGCTCGATCCCGGCATGCTCACCTCGGAGCAGTGGAACACGGTGCGCCGCATGGGTGTCGTGGCTGCGGACGCCGCTGGCAAGAGCGGCGTCGTCACCCTCACCCGCTACCCGTACATCAACATCCCGGAGGGTGTTACCTCGGCCGCGATGCTCAACGCACCGGGACCGCAGGGCGAGTACGTCAACTGGCGCAGCAACGCGATGTTCTTCGAGTCGCGTGGCGGCATCGGCCACAAGAGCAGCGGCTACATCGTCAAGCAGAACGTCAACGGCCTCTGGGCCATCATCAACTCGATGAGTGACGGCTCACTGGCGAGTGTGGACGCCGACCGGTGGGCCGAGATTCCGGATCGGGGTGCCACAATCTCCACCTGCGCGAAGTTCCCCAACCAGTGTGAGTTCTGACCTCGGGCACGATCGTTGACCCACGACGGCTGGCTCACCCTCCCGCCCGGGGGGTGAGCCAGCCCGACGCATCGACCCGGTGGGCGAGCGGTCCAACGGCTCCCGAGCACCCGCCGAGCGACCACCCATCGAGGCACCCGAAAAAGGCCCCGCCCTGGTGTGAACCACCAGGTCAGGGCCTTGATCATTGGTGCGCCGCCAGGGACTCGAACCCCGAACCCGCGGATTAAGAGTCCGCTGCTCTGCCAGTTGAGCTAGCGGCGCTCGCCGGCAACGGGGAGGAACGATAGCAGGCCCGACGGGGGGCCGCTGTGGGAGGTCGGCGGGGTCACGGCTGACGCCCCTCGACACCCATCCGGACGGTGACACCGCGGGTGTCGGCCATCAGGAACGGCGGGGTGAGGGACGATCGTCTGGCGGCGATCGCGTCCGGCTCGGCAGAGCCGGCCGAGGACCAGGTGAGCGGGAGCGATCTCGGTGTTGCGCGCGCTCCGCGCCTCCTCCTGCGAAACCATCCGGCATCCACCTGTCACGATGGGTGCCGGACCGGACATGGGATGGACGTGAGCGCCGGTATCGAGCATGAGGATCTCTTCCGCCAGGTCTACGCGGCCAACTTCGAGCCGCTTCTGGCGTACGCTCTCCGGCGCGTCGCGCAACCCGAGGACGCGGCCGACGTGGTCGCCGAGGTGTTCCTCGTCGCCTGGCGTCGTGGCCGCGAAATGCCGCCCGAGGAAGAGATCCGGCTGTGGCTGTACGGGGTCGCCCGGCGGGTGCTGGCCAACCACCACCGCGGCACCCTGCGCCGGGAACGGCTCGGCGAACGGCTGCGGCACCGGCTGCGGGACGCCTTCTCCGTCGACCCCGGCAGCCAGGTGCCGGAGCGGCTCGTGGTCCGGTCCGCGCTGGCCCGCCTCGGTGAGCTGGACCGCGAGGTTCTCATGCTGACCTTCTGGGAAGGGCTGGAACCGCGCGAGATCGCCGCGGTGCTGCGGGTGAACCCGAGCGTGGTCCGTACCCGCCTGTCGCGGGCCCGGGCCCGGCTGCGCGAACTCCTCCGTGACGACCCCGGCCCAGCCGGACATGAACTCGACGTCATGGCCGTACGCATCTCCGAGGAGGGCAGATGACCGACGAGCAGCTCGACCGGATGGTCCGAGACGCCGACCCGTACCCACCGGATGCCGTCCGGCACCTCGACGGGGCCGCGCAGCACCTCCTGGAGGAGATCATGTCCACGCCGACCCTGGCCCCCGTCACCGAACCGCCGGAGCGACCCCGGCGGGCCCGCCGCAGCGTCCTGAGCGGCCTGGCCGCCGCGGGCGTCGCGGCTGTGCTGCTCACCGGCTTCCTCGCCGTCTCGGCCCTGCGTCCCGAGCCTCCGGCCGGCCGCCAGGCGTCCCCGGTCACCACCTCGGACGGGCCGCGAACCGCCGGCTATTCGGCGATGGTGCTCAAGGCGGCCGAGCAGAACCCGCGCCTGCTGATCGATCAGCCCGGCTGGAAGGCGACCACCGTCTACGGGTTCGCCGAGAAGCAGGGCACCATCGGCTTCACCAACGGCGACCGGCACGTGGAGATGAACTGGTACCCGGCCGATTCCTACCACGGCTACCAGCAGGATCGACTCGGTGTCAGCAGGCCTGAGGCCGTGAAGGTCGACGGTCAACCGGGCGACCTGTTCCGGTACAGCGGGAACGACTTCGCGGTCATGCTCCGGCCCCGCGACGGTTCCTTCGTCGAACTGCGTGCCAACGGCATGCGGCGGGCGGAGTTCGACCGGATGCTGGCCGCCGTGGTGCGGGTCGACGCCCGTACCTGGCTGGCTGCGCTGCCCGCGGAGATCGTCACGCCCGAGCGGATCGAGGAGCGGGCAGCCACGGTCCTCGCCGACGTGCCACTCCCCCCAGGCTTCGACACCGCCGCGCTGACCGAGCTGGGGGTCAACGACGCCTACCAGTTCGGCGCCCAGGTGACCGCGCGGGTCGGCTGCGGGTGGATCGCCGAATGGCTGCGGGCGAAGAAGGCCGGCGACGACGCCGCCCTGAAGCGGGCCACCGACGCGTTGCGCAGCAGCCACCACTGGAAGGTGCTGCACCAGATGAACGAGGCCGGCGATTATCCGGAGGTGTTCTGGGAGACCGCCGACGAGGTGGCCGACGGAGACGTGCCCCCCGGGTACAAGGGGGCGCTGGGTTGCCAGTAGCCGCCGGCGCCTGACTCGACGCCGACAGGGCGCTGGCCCGGTGGCAGCTGCACCGGGCCAGGGCCCCGATCGGATCAGGCCACAGCGATCGGGCGCGGCAGGTCGCCCCCGGCCCGAGCTGGCGTCGGAAGGATGCCTCCGCGACGTGGGCGACGTACACCTCGCGGTGGAACTGCTGTCCGGGGTCATGCGCGCGACGCCGAACGCGTCGGCGGGGACCAGGCCGCCTTCGCCACCACGGTCCACACGGCGTGGGAGGTCATCCTCGCGGCTCTCGCCCACCGCCCGGGTGATCACCGCGCGCCGCCCGCGCAGCTCGCTCTGCTCGATCATCCGGTGTGCCTCGGCAACCTGGGACAGGGACAGCCGCACGACCGCGCGCGGCGCCAGCCGGCCGGCGGCGAGCATCCGGTTGACCGCGCCGGCGGCCTCGGCCAGTTCCGCCGTGGTGGCGTGCGAGATGACGAAGCCGACGACGCTGCGGTCGGACATGTAGAGCGCCCCGGCGGGCAGCACCGGCCGGGAGCGGGCCCCGGCGAGCAGCACGATCCGGCCGCGCAGCGCGAGCAGGTCGACCACTGCTTCGAGGTCGTTGCGTCCGGCGGTGTCGAGGTACACGTCGACGCCGCCGGGGCAGGCCGCCCGTAGCCGGTCGATCAGGTCGGGGGCGTGGTAGTCGAGCACCTCGGCGGCGCCGGCGTTCCGGCAGAACTCGGCGTCCCGCGGGGACGCGGTGGCCACCACCCGGGCGCCGGCCGCGGCGGCGAGGGTGACCAGGGCCGCGCCGACGTTGCCACCGCCGCCGGCCACCACCACGGTCTCCCCGGCCCGCAGCCGGCCGTGGACGACGAGCGCCAGGTACGCGGTCGCGCCCGGGTGCAGCACGGTGACGGCGGTCGCCGGATCGACCCCGTCGGGCAGCCGGTAGAGCCGGTCGACCGGCACCACGGCCCGCTCGGCGGCGGCGCCCTGCCGGCCGTCGTGCCCCAGGCTGTTGCACCACACCAGGTCGCCGGCGCGGAAGCCGGGGGCGCCGGGGCCGGCCTCGGCGACCCGGCCCACCAGGTCGCGGCCCACCACGAACGGCGTCGGCAGCGGCGTCGGGTACGCCCCGGAGCGGACGAAGGTGTCGACGTGGTTGACCGTGGTGGCGACGAGGTCGACCAGGACGTCGGTCGGGCCGGGGCGGGGTGCCGGCAGGTCGCCGTAGCGGATGTCGGCGGCGGGCCCGGGGCGCTCGACGTAGGCGGCTCGCATGCACCCAATTCTGCGGGTCGGCCGGCTCGGGGCCCACGGTTTCCCGCGGACCCCGAGCCGGCCGGCCGGTCAGCTGATCGAGAACTCGGCCAGCCGCAGCGCGGAGCCGAACACCAGGTACACGTCGTGGACGCCGGCGGTCCGGGCCAGGTCGGCCCGGACGGTCACGTACCGATGGTCGTCGCCGGTGCTGGGGACGGCGGCCGTGCCCAGCAGCCGGCCGGTGGGTGAGCCGAGCCGGACCTGGATCGTCGTGGCGCCCGCGTCGGCCCTGGCGACCCGGGCGGTGACGGTGCGCTCGCCGGGGCGCAGGGCCGAGCCGGCGAAGGAGACCCACTGGCCGGCCGCCGTGGCGCCGACGGCCGTGCCGCGGGCCTTGGTCTCGTCGACCAGCCGGACCCCGGAGTACCGGTCGAAGTTCTCCGCCCGGGTGGGCCGGGACAGGTCGCGGGCCGGGATGCTCTCGCCGCGCACCCGCACCGCGGTCCGGCCCCGGATGTCCTCGACGGACGCGCCGACCAGCAGGTCGTAGGTGGACGACTCGACCACCCACCGGTCGCGGGTGACGTCCCAGTGCGCCAGGTCGGCGGCCGGCAGCCGCAGCCGCACCGTGCGGGTCTGCCCGGGCCCGAGTTCGACCCGCTGGAACGCCTTGAGCTGCCGGATCGGCGTCCGGTCCCGCGAGGTGCGCTGGTGGGTGTAGAGCTGGACCACCTCGGCCCCGGCCCGGCTGCCGGCGTTGGTCACGTCGACGGTGACGGTGACGGTGCCGCCGGCGGTGACGGTCCGGGCGTCGGCGCGCGGCGGGCCGTACCGGAACCGGGTGTACGACAGCCCGTGGCCGAAGGGGTAGAGCGGCCGTGCGCTGTTGTACAGGTAGGTCTGCCGGGACGAGATGATGTCGTACTCCAGCAGGTCCGGCGGCAGTTGGTCGGCCGAGCGGTACCAGGTCTGGGTGAGCCGCCCGGACGGGTTGCGGTCGCCGTACAGGACGTCGGCGATGGCGTGCCCGGTCTCCGCGCCGGCGTGGGTGGTCCAGACGATGGCCGGGACGTGCTCCTGCTCCCAGCCGAGGGTGATCGGATAGCTGGTCTGGAGCACCAACACCGTACGCGGGTTGGCCCTGGTCACGGCCCGGACCAGGGCCTCCTGGCCGGCGCCCAGCGCCATCGAGGTCCGGTCGTGCGCCTCCCGCCCGTTGATGAACGGGTTGCTGCCGACGACCAGGACGGCGGTGTCGGCCGCCCGGGCCGCGGCGACCGCCCGGTCGATCCCGCTGCTGAGGACCTCGCGCTGGAACCGGGTCGCAGCGGCGGGGGTGGCCGCGCCGAGGGTGAGCGCGCCGTCGGCGCCGACCGTGACGTACGTGTTGGGGCCGAACCAGCTCTCCTTGGTCTCGTAGCCGACGTAGTGCAGCACCACACTGCCGTCGTCCTGCGGCTCCAGCTTGAACTGCTGCTGCACGAACCAGCCGTTCGGCTGGTCGTCGCGGGTGATCAACGGCCCCCAGTTGTAGCCGAGGTAGCGGCCGTTGGCCGCGTTGCGCAGTGTCACCACGTCCTGGCCCCAGTCGACCACGTCGAACTGGGCGGCGGCGGTGGCCGTGGCGGCGCTCGCGGTGACCTGGTCCGCGTCGGTGGTGCCGGTCGCGGTGACGTACCGGCCGGTCGCGGGGTCCTTCAGCGCGATCCGGTCCGCCCCGTCGGCGCCGCTGACGGTGGCGGAGCCGCCCAGCCGCTCGCGGATGCCGTCCAGGGCGGTCACCTGGTACGGCAGGTCGCCGCCGTACCAGTCGGTGTACAGGGTGTCGGCCAGCGGGCCGAGCACAGCGACCTTCCTGGTGCGGGCTGGGTCCAGCGGGAGCGCCTGCCGGGAGTTCTTGAGCAGCACCATGGCCTCACCGGCGGCCTGCCGGGCCAGCCGCTGGTGTTCGGGGCTGTTGACGACCTCCGGGGTGATGCCGCCGTACCGGCCGCCGCCCGGGTCGAACTCGCCCAGCCGGAACCGCACGTTCAGGGTCTCCCGGATCCGGGCGTCGATGTCCCGCTCGCTGAGCAGCCCGGCGGCCAGCGCCTGCTTGATCGCGTTGACGGTCGGCTGCGCGTTGGTGTCGTCGGTGATGAAGCTGTTGAGGCCGGCCTTGACGATCGCGGCGTTCCCCTCGGCCTGGCTGGCGTAGTACCCCTGTGAACCGACGAGGTTGTTCGGCGCCCAGGCGTCGGTGACGTTCATCAGCGGCCGGTCGGCCCACCCGCGCACGGTGGTGGCCAGGTCCGGGTCGACCGTGGCGGGGCGGCCGTTGACCAGGTTGTACGAGGCCATCACGCCGGTGGCCGCGCCGGCGGTGATGGCCGGCTTGAAGGCGGCCCGGTCGTACTCGTTGAGCACCCGGGGTGGCACGTTGGCGGAGGTCACGTCGCGCCGGACCTCGTTGTTGTAGGCCAGGTAGTGCTTGAGGGTCGGCGCGGTCTTCAGGTGGTCGGGGTCCCCGCCGGTCATCCCCTTGCCGTACGCGGTGGAGATCGCGCCGGTGAGCAGCGGGTCCTCGGAGTAGCCCTCCTCGTTGCGGCCCCAGCGCGGGTCGCGCAGCAGGTTGACCACCGGCGCCCAGAGGTTGAGCCCCCAGACCCGGGGGTTCTGCGCGTGGTAGCCGCGCGCCTCGTCGCCGACGGCCGAGCCGACCCGGTTGACCAGGTCGGTGTCCCAGGTGCTCGCCATGCCCACCGGCTGCGGGAACGACGTGCCGCGGGCCTTCACCACCGCGCCACCGTTGTCGATGTCGGTCGACCAGGCGACGCCGTGCAGCGCCTCGGTGCCGGTCTTGAACAGGCCGATGCCCAGCCGCGGCACGGCCGGCTGGTACTGGTGCAGCATCGAGATCTTTTCGTCCAGGGTGAGCCGCCCGAGCAGGTCGTCGACCCGGGTGTGCACGGGCAGCCGCGGGTCCCGGAACGGGTACGTGGGCTCGGCGAGCGCCGCGCCGGGTACGGCCGGCAGGGCCATCAGGGTGAGCGCGAGCGTGGTGACTGTGCGCCGGAGGCGCCCGTTACGCATGCGGTTCTCCTCGTGTCGTCCGGCAGGCGCCGGGGTGCGGCGAACCGGCGCTGGCCCCCGCTCGACGCCCGGATCGTGGGGTCGCGGGCCGGTCGTCGAAGCGCTTCGACAACGGGTCCGCGACGTTACGGCCAGGGTTCCCAGTGATCCGCGCAACTATAGATGCGCAACTATGAGCAGGCAACCCCGCGACCGGCCTGCTGTCCCCACCGCAGCCGACGACATCGTCCGCTTCTTCACCCCGCGCCCCACCGAACCGGCACCCGCTCCGTGACGTGGGCGCGCTCTCCGGTCGGCCAGCCGGGCCTCCCGGGGCCAGGCCGGTTCGACCCGGCCCCGGGAGGTGGCTGGTCAGCTCCGCAGGCTCCACGGCTGGTTCGAGCCACCGTTGCACGACCAGAGAATGATCTTCGTGCCGTTGGCGGTGGCGGCGCCGTTGGCATCGAGACAGAGCCCGGACTGGCCGTTCGTGATGGTGCCGTTGGCGTTGACGTTCCACTGCTGGTTGAGCCCGCCGTGGCAGTCCCAGATGATGACCTGGGTGCCGTTGGCCGTGCCCGCCCCCGAGGCGTCCAGACACTTGTTGCCGTACACGGTCAGTTGCTTGCTGGCGGTGGAGGTCCACCGCTGGTTCACGCCGCCGGTGCAGTCCCAGAGCTGCACCTGGGTGCCGTTCGTGGTCGCGGAGTTGGGCACGTCGACGCAGCGGCCGGACTGGCCGCCCACGAGCTGCCCGCCCTGCTGGCCGCCGCCGCCGCTCTGCTGCCGGACGACGGAGGTCGACTCCGCCGACCGATTGCCCTGGGCATCGACGACGTAGAGCCGGTACTCCCCCGGCGACGTCGGTACGGCGATGGACCTGGCGGTGCCGGCCGCCCTGGTCATCGTCGGGCCGGCGGTGAAGGTGGTCGTACCGGTGGGGGCCAGCCAGACCGCCTTGGTGGCATCGCCGGTGCTGCGGATCGGGATCGACGCCGTCGCGCTGGTGACGAACGTGCTGGCCGGCAGGACGTGGTTCGGCGCGGAGAAGTTGCCCGCCGGGATGATGTCCCGGTACCCGTCCTCCAGGCCCGAGTTGACGGCGATTCCGTACGCCGCCGCCGGCCAGACATAGTCGGCGGAGACGATGATGTCGCCGATCGTGCTGTTCGGCAGATTCTTGTTCGAGACCTTATTGATCGGACCGTAGGTCTGCGTGATGCTCAGGTCGTGCTTCCGCCCGAAGTCGTCGGAATTGATCATCCAGGTGACGTTCTTGTCGATGCTCAGGACGTTGTCCCGGAACGTCATGTACGCCGATCCCTCGTCCGGGTGCAGCCCGTACTTGTGGCCGGCGGGCACGCCCTGGAGGTAGTTGTCGGCGATCGTCGTCCCCGGCTGACTGCCCAGCGTGTAGATCGGTGCCGTGTCACTCAACCGCTGCACCGTGTCAATGATGTGGTTGTAACTGATGGTGTTGTTCCGGGCCGTGGTGGTCGGTCCGTTGGGCGCGATCGAGCCAGATGATCCGTCGAAGTTCCACCAGCCCCAGCCGAGGGTTATGCCGGACCAAGGCGTCTTCTCGATCCGGTTGTGCTGGATGGTGAGGGTGTCGGCGAAGTACGCCGAGATCGGGCTGTGCCCGTTGAACAGGACCGCGCTGTCGTAGAGGTAGTTGTTCCTGATGTCGATGTTCTTCGGCAGTCCTTCGACCTGCGCGGAGTACTTCTCGCGGTTGATCGACGTGCCGTCTCCGACGTAGACGTGCTGGGGATGCCCCACGGTGATGGCGGACCCGGCGATGTCGTTGGTGTGGTTGCCGATCAACTGGCTGCCCTGCACGTCGTTGATCATGTTGATTCCGTCGGCGCCGGTGTGCTGGACCCGGTTGCGGTGCAGGAGGATCCCGTCGGCGTTCTGCACCTGGACGATGCCGGGGGTGACGTCCACGTTCCGGTAGTAGTAGACGTGGAAGTTGCCCTTCGCGTACGCCTGGGCGCCGAGGTTGCCCTGCTGTGCCTGCTTGAAGGACGAGCCGGCGACGGTGAACAGGTTCCAGTCGGAGTGCTGCACGGTCAGGCCGGAGAACGTGATGTTGCGGGCATGGTTGCTCGTCGAGGTGCCGGCGACGCGCAGCAGGGTGGTCACGTTGTTCGGCGCGTAGACCGTCGCGGTCGACATGTTCTCCGCACTGGCCTTGTAGTAGTACAAGGTCCGGCTGCTCTTGTCGAAGTAGAACTCGCCGGGCGCGTCCAGGAACTCGTACGCGTTCATGACCTTGTGGGTGCCGCCCACCTGGGCGTTGCCGTTGAACGCACCCTGAGCGATGGCCGCACCGGGCTGCTGGAAGAGGGCCACCCGGCTCGCGCCGTCGGAACTGGTGGTCACCTGGCGGACGCCCACGAAGGCCGTGGTCCAGGTCGTCCCCGTCTCGATCTCGATGTCGTCGTGGTTGCGGGCGATGGCGGGAAAGTCCGTCAGACCGTATTTGGCGCCGGCACACTGCGATCCCGACTCCCAGGCCCAGTCGGCCTGGCCGGCCGTGACGGTGTACGTCCCGTAGCAGCCCGCCGAACTGATCGTCTTCGAGGCCATGAACGCGCGCTTGTCGTTGACGTAGAGCGTCCGCAGCTTGTTGGCCCGGTCCAGGGGCGCCTTCCAGATGTTGCCGCTGTGCTGGGTCCAGCCCGTCACCTGCACACCGCCGTCGAGGACCGGCGTCTCGCCGGGGTACGCGGCGTAGATGACCCGGTTGCCGTTCGTGCCGGAGTCGCTCGACCCGAACTCGATCGTGCTGCTCACCGGATAGCGTCCGCCGCGAAGGTAGACCTGGATGTCGCCGGTCATGTTCGCGGTTTTCGTGCGGACCACGTCCCGTGCGCGCTGCACGGTTCTGAACGGTGCCGCCATCGTGCCCGGGTTGGCGTCGTCTCCACCGGGCGCGACATGAAGTGTCTCCTGGATCGCCGCCAGCGCCGGAGCCTGATCTGCGACCACCGCCGGCAGCGCGGCGGAGACGAGCACCGCCAGCGCGAGTAAGGCACCTCTTCCGGCCCGGACCAAGGGCATCATTTCTGCACCTGCCACTTCTGGTTGTCGCCGCCCCAGCAGCTCCAGAGCTGGACCTTGGACGTGCTGGTGTTCACGTCCAGGCAGAGGCCGGACTGCGCACCGCGGATCGTGCCGTCGCCGCCAACCGTCCATCGCTGGTTGTCGCCGCCGTTACACGCGTACGTGCCGACGGCGGTGCCGTTCGCGGTCCCCCGGTTGTACGCGTCGAGGCACCGCTGGCCGGCGAGGGCGGTGATCTGCCCGCCGGCCGTCACGGTCCACTGCTGGGCGGCGGTGTTGTTGCAGGGGTACACCTGGACCTGGATATTGGCGGTGGTGGCGCCAGGGATGTCCAGGCACTGCCCGGTGCCGACGTTGCGCAGCAGGCTGGCCTCCGCCGGAACCCCGCCGTCGGTCAACCCCCAGGCATGTCTGAGGCGGTTGAGGCCGCTTGCGTTGGGGGTGCTGAGAGTGAGGTTGGTGCCGGTGCCGTGCAGCTTCTGCATGGCGTACCAGTCGTCGCCCTGGCCGGCGGTGATCTTGCCGCCCAACCCCGGCCAGTAGATCGAGCCGATCCGCAGTTCCCGCAGCACGTCGGTGGTGGCACGGAAGTAGCGCACGAAGTTGTCGGTGCTGGTGGCGTCCTGGTAGTTGAGCCCGGTGTCCATCGGCGCACCGAACTCGTCCATGACGGTACGGGCGGCGCAGGAGCCGATCGCGTCCCGCAGGAACGCCACCCACTGGTCATAGTTCTTCGCACCGCTGAAGAAGGTGTAGTGGTGCAGCGACACGATCGTGCCGTCGAGCCGGCGGTCGGCGCACATCGATTTGATGTCGGTGTTCAGGCCGGCCCCGCTGACGAAGACCCGGTTGCGCGGGATCGACGGACGGGCGTTGAGCCAGTTGTTCACCACGTTGGCCCAGTCCGCGGCGCTGTGCCCGCCGGGCTCGTTCATCGGCTCGAAGTACACCAGGTCGTTGGCGCCGTACCTGGCGACCACGGTGTTCCACATGGTGTTGAAGGCGGTGGTGTTGACGATCCGGCCGCCACTGGCGGCCACGCCGTCGTCCCAGTAGGAGAGGACGACCTTGAAGCCCTTCGCCGTGGCGGCGTCGATCGCGCCGGTGTACGCGTTCCACCAGCTCGTACCGACGGTGTAGGTGTTGACCGGTAGCCGGACCGTGTTGGCGCCCAGGTTGTTCTGGAAGCCGGTGTAGATCGCGTTGGCCTTGGCCACCACCGTCGCGTAGCTGTCGGAGCTGCTCAGGCCGGCCAGCACCAGTGGCCCACCGTGGAAGTTGTCGCCCACCCTGGCCCAGTTGACACCGCGGAACTGGGTGGTGTCCGCGGCAGCTGGCGAGGCACCACCCAGCACAGCGGCCGGCACCGCGCCGAGCGCGGCCAGGGCGCAGGAGAGTATCCGGGCCAGGTATCGGCTCGTACGGGATCGGGGCGGTGCCGTGAGGTCCGTCATCTCAGGCCCGGGCCCACCGTTGGTTGGCTCCGCCGTGGCAACTCCACACGATCACCGCGGAGCCGTTGGCGGTGCTGGCGCCGTTGACGTCCAGGCACAGCCCGGTCTGCGCGTTGCTGATCGTGGCGTTGCTGTTGAAGACCCACTGCTGGTTGACCCCACCGTGGCAGTCCCAGATCTGCACCCGGGTGCCAGCGGCGGCGTTGTTCGGCACGTCCAGGCACCTGCCCATCACCTGCAACGCCCGCCCGTTCTCGGTGAACTGCTGGTTCGCTCCGGTGTGGCAGTCCCAGATGATCATCTGGGCACCATTGGTCGAACTCGCGCCGTTCACATCCAGGCACCGGCCGGATGCCTCGTTGCGCAGCCGGTTACCGGTCGGGTTCGGGTTCGGGTTGGTGCCACCGTTGAGCGCGTCGAGGACCGCCGTGTACGCGGCCTTCTTGTTGCCCGCGCAGTCGAAGAGCAGGGCATTGTCGCCGCCGCGCCAGGAGTCGCAGTCCCGCACGCCCCACACCGTGATGCCGGTGCAGCGTGACACCGCCAGGCAGGCGCGGGTCACCGCGCCGTACATGTTGGCCTGGTTGCCGCCCTGCATGATGTCCAGCTCGGTGATCTGCACGTCGACGCCCAGATCCGCGAACCGTTGCAGGTTCGCCTGGTAGTCACTCGACAACGTGGTGCCCAGGTGGGACTGGAAGCCGACGCAGTCGATCGGCACGCCCCGGGCCTTGAAGTCGCGCACCATGTTGTAGATGCCGGTCGACTTCGCGTTGACCCCGTCGGTGTTGTAGTCGTTGTAGCAGAGCTTCGCGCCCGGGTCGGCCGCGCGGGCGGCGCGGAAGGCCGCCTCGATCCAGTCGTTGCCGGTGCGCTGCAGGTTCGAGTCACGGCGGGCGCCGCTGCCACCGTCGGCGAACGCCTCGTTCACCACGTCCCAGGAGTGGATCTGCCCCCGGAAGTGCGTGGCGACCTGGGTGACGTGGTTGATGGCCGCGTTGCGCAGGTCACTGCCGGACAGACCCTGTGCCCAGCCGGGCTGCTGGGCGTGCCACAGCAGGGTGTGCCCACGTACCGACATGCCCCGGGAGCGGGCGTGGCTGACGATCCGGTCGCCGGCGCTGTAGTTGAACACCCCCCGTTGCGGCTCGGTCGCGTCCCACTTCATCTCGTTCTCGGCGACGAGGCTGTTGAACTCGCGGTTGAGCACCGTCATGTACGTGGTGTCGGAGAACTTGTACGTCCCGACGGCGGCGCCGAAGTAGCGGCCCTTCTCCGCCGCCGAGGTGCCCAGCGTGGTGCCCGCGTTGGCGGCGCCGGTGGGCACCAGCGCCGTGCCGGCCACCAGCAACCCGACCGCCAGCGCACGCAGCGTCGCTCCGGCCTTCCGTGGTCGCCGCGGAGAACCAGTCCGATGTACGAGAGTCTTCACCTGTCTCAGCACCTTCCAGAGTCGCATCCCGGTCATTGAGTTAGCGCTAACACCGCCGGCCGGCTCCCGTGCTCTGCGGGCAGACCACGGGGGGCGAGAGAACGCTACACATCGATGAATTCGAGATTGCCACATAGTTTCGGGGCGCTCAAGAAGTTCGGCCCGCCGAGCTGAAAAAATCGACGTTCGTCAAGGTCTTCGCGCCGCGCGGATGGATCGATCGCAGCGTTCTCGACACCCGGCGCGTCCCCGTCCGCGACACGCAATGTGCACGCGAACATCGTGCCGGTGTGGGACCTCGAGCACCCAGCGGGCCGCCCCCGCGACCGGCGTACGCGAAAAGGCCCCGACCGGCACCGAAGTGCCACGTCAGGGCCTTGCTCGTTGGTGCGCCGCCAGGGACTCGAACCCCGAACCCGCGGATTAAGAGTCCGCTGCTCTGCCAGTTGAGCTAGCGGCGCTCGTTGGCAACGGGAAGAACATTAGCACGGGGCTGGAAGCTGGTTCCAATCCGATCCCCCACTCCTCCCTTCGGCCGATATTATCCGGCAAAACGCCCATAACGACCGCCAGCCCGGGTGCGGGGTCCAACCAGACAGCAGCGATGCGGCACGATGTCCGCCAGGCGCGAGAACAGGGGTGGGGATGGGCAGGTTCACGCGGGCCGGGGCGATGGTGGGCGCTCTGGCCCTGGCGGCGTCGCTGGCACTGACCGGGTGCGGCGACAAGCAGAAGTCGGCGAACGGTGCCGACGGGACGTTCGTCACCAGCACGCCCACGGCCGCTCCCGAGGAGCCCGACCCGACGGCAGCCGAACCCAGCACGCCCGCGCCGCGCCTGCCGGTGACCCCCGCCGACGGGGCGACCAAGCGCCCGGTGAGCACCGAGATCAGCGCGAAGGTCCCCGGCGGCGGCACGCTCTCCGAGGTCACCCTCGTGGCCGCGAACGGCGAGCGGGTGGCCGGCCGGTGGCGCACCGACGGGTCGTCCTGGGTGCCGAGCAAGCCACTGCGGTACGGCACCCGCTACACCGCCACCGTCACCGGGACCGGGCCGGACGGCGACCGCCGCGAGGGCGCCAGCACCTTCACCACGATGGCGAAGCCCGGCTCGATGATCAGCTCCGGGCTCTACCTCTTCGACGACAAGACGTACGGCGTGGCGATGCCGGTGGTCGCCGAGTTCCACCCGGGCATCCCGAAGAAGGACCGTGCCGCGGTGCAGAAGCGGATGTTCGTCCGGACCGACCCGCCGCAGCCCGGCGCGTGGCACTGGTTCAGCAACGGCACGCAGGCCTACTACCGGGCGCCGGAGTACTGGCGGCCGGGCACCACCCTCGACGTACGCATCGCGCTGGCCGGCATCCCGCTGAGCAACGGCCGCTACGGCAACGTCGACCGGTCGGCCACCGTGAAGATCGGCCGGGCGTTCGAGATGAAGGTGGACAACGCCAGCAAGAAGATGACCGTGTACGAGGACGGCAAGGTGATCCGTACCCTGCCGGTCAGCCTGGGCAAGAAGAGCACCCCCTCCTCCAGCGGCACCCTGGTGGTGATGGAGAAGCAGCAGCACACCACCTTCGACACCCGCGACGATCCGAACCCGGACAACCGGTACGTCACCGAGATCGACTTCGCCCAGCGGCTCACCTGGGGCGGCGAGTTCATCCACGCCGCGCCGTGGTCGGAGGGGCAGCAGGGCCGGCGCAACGTCTCGCACGGCTGCGTGAACGTCTCGATGGCGCACGGCCGCTGGCTGTTCGAGCGGACCAGGATCGGCGACCCGGTCACCGTACGGGGCACCGAGCGCCGGCTCGCGCACGGCAACGGCTGGACGGCGTGGAACCTGAGCTGGTCGGAGTTCGTGAAGGGCAGCGCCCTGCCGGTCCCGGCGGGCGGGGCCGGCCCGGCCCTACGCTGACCACCGGACCTGTCGGCATCCCGATGCCGGTTCGTCAGCAACGTGGGTACATCATTGACCGGGGTGTCCCCGCTCACCCCACGCAACTGTTACCCGAGCCCACGCGTCGGAAAGAGACGATGGGACGGGGAGACGACTGTGAGGGAATCATGCGAGCTGACCAGGACCGACTGATCCGGCCCGGGCAGGCCCGCCGCGCCGGGCGGCGCCGTGGGTGGGCGGCAGCGGTGCTCGCCGCGACACTGGCCCTGACCTCCGCCTGCACGGCGGGCGACAAGGGCGGCGGTGACCAGCCGTCCACCTGGCAGAGCCCCAGCGAGCAACCGCCGAAGGCCTCGGCGACGATCACCACCCCGGCTGCCGACGCCGCCGAGGTGCCCCCGCTGACCACCGTGGCCTTCACCGCGACGGACGCGGAGCAGACCGAGTTCACGCTGACCGATTCCGCCGGTGCGGAGGTGAAGGGCAAGCTGGCCGACAACGGCGGGAAGTTCACCCCGCAGGACGCGCTGAAGTGGGGCGAGACGTACACGGCGACGGTCACCGCCACCGGCGACGACGACAAGCCGTTCACCGCGACCAACAAGTTCACCGTGATGAAGCAGCCCGGCAAGCTGGTCCGGGTGAGCAGCTTCCTCGGCGACGACCAGGTGGTCGGCGTCGGCATGCCGCTGATCGTGCGGTTCGGCCGGGCCATCCCCGCGGAGTACCGCGACGACATCCAGCGCCGGATGTCGGTCACCTCCGTCCCCGCGCAGGAGGGCGTCTGGCACTGGGCCAGCCCGACCGAGATCCGGTACCGGCCGAAGAAGTTCTGGCAGGCCGGCACCAAGGTGTCGTACCAGGTGCGGGCGAAGGGCGTCCCGCTGGGCGACGGCTGGTACGGCCGCTCCGACTTCACCGTGGACATCAAGATCGGGCCGTCGTTCGTGATGACCGTGGACAACTCCTCCAAGCGGATGACGGTCACCAAGGACGGCAGGGCCGTCAAGACGATCCTGGTCAGCCTCGGCAAGAAGAGCACCCCGTCGTCCAGCGGCACCATGGTGGTCATCGAGAAGCTGCGCAAGACGGTATTCGACACCCTGGAGGAGCTCGGCCCCGAGGAGGGCTACCGGACGAAGATCGACTATGCCCAGCGGCTGACCTGGGGCGGCGAGTTCATCCACGCGGCGCCGTGGTCGGAGGGGCAGCAGGGCAGCGTCAACGTCTCGCACGGCTGCGTGAACGTGTCCATGGCCGACGGCGCGTGGCTGTTCGCCAACACCCGGATGGGCGACCCGATCACGGTCAAGGGCACCGAGCGCAAACTGCAGCTCGGCAACGGCTGGACGGACTGGAACATCAGCTGGGCCGAGTACGTCAAGGGCAGCGCCCTGCCGTACACCCCGGCGAACTGACCCGGGTTCCGGGCCCGGCCGCCGGCCGGGCCCGGTCCCCGGCGAACGGCCTCGCAAACGCGGAAGCCCCCTCCGGTGGAGGGGGCTTCCGTCGTTGGGGTGACTGATGGGAATTGAACCCACGACAACCGGGACCACAACCCGGTGCTCTGCCAACTGAGCTACAGCCACCATGCTCTCCGCTCGGGCAGGCCCGGCGGCGCGGACTAATAATAGCCACACCGGTACCCGGCCCGTCCAGCGGGTTCACCGCCGGCGGCTCACAGCTGCGCGGCGATCGCCTTGGCGCTCTCCACGTCCGGCCCGGGCAGCGGGACGAAGATCGTCCGCCGGTAGTACTCCAGCTCCCGGATGCTCTCCCGGATGTCGGCCAGCGCCCGGTGCGCCAGCCCCTTCTGCGGCTGCCCGAAGTACACCCGCGGGTACCAGCGGCGGCACAGCTCCTTGATCGAGGAGACGTCGATCATGCGGTAGTGCAGGTGCGCGTCGAGGCGCGGCATGTCGCGGGTGATGAAACCCCGGTCGGTGGCGATCGAGTTGCCGCACAGCGGCGCGGTGCGCGGGTCCTTCACGTACCTGGTGACGTAGTCGAGGACCATGTCCTCCGCCTCGCGCAGGGTGACCGTGGAGCGGCGTACCTCCTCGGTCAGCCCGGACTTGCCGTGCATGGTCCGGACGATCTCCGGCATGCCGTCCAGCGTCTCCTCGTCGGCGTGGATCACCACGTCGACGCCGTCACCGAGCACGTTGAGATCCGGATCCGTGACCAGAGCGGCGACCTCGATCAGGGCGTCCTTGCCGAGGTCGAGTCCGGTCATCTCACAGTCGATCCAGACGAGCAGATCAGCCACGCGGACCAGACTACGCGCCGGGCCGACGCCCGCGCCTGGCGCACCGTCGACCCCTCGGCGGCTAGGGTTTTTTCTTGTGCCAGCCGAACCCGCCGCCCCACCCGCCGTCGTCGAGGGTGACCGCGCCGCGCGTACGGCCCGGCGGGTGGTCACCGTGCTGGCGCTCGCCGCCGTGCTGCCCGCCCTCTACCTGCCCGGGCGGGCCCACGACTTCTTCGACCTGAAGATCTACATGCGGGCGATGCACTGGTGGGCGGCCGGGCACCCGCTCTACGACTACGTCCAGCCGGACCGGGTGCAGGGAGCGCTGTACTTCACCTATCCCCCGTTCGCCGCGCTGCTGCTGCGCCCGTTCGCGGCGCTGCCGCTCGGCGCCACGGTGGCGGTCTTCACCGCGCTCACCCTGGTCGGGATCGTGGTGACCACCCGCTGGCTGGTCGATCCGGTGATCACCCGGCACGGGCTGCCCCGGCTGTTCACGCTGACCGTGGCGGTGCTGCTGGTGCTCGCGGTGGAGAGCACCCGGGAGACGATCACCTTCGGTCAGATCAACATGCTGCTGGTGGTGCTGATCCTGGCGGACCTGCTCATCGCCGTACCCCGGGCACGCCGGTGGGCCGGGGTGGGCGTCGGGCTGGCCGCCGCGCTCAAGCTCTTCCCGGCCATCTTCATCGGCTACCTGCTGGTCGGGCGGCGCTGGCGGGCGGCGGCGCTGGCCAGCCTCACCGCAGTGACGGCCACCCTGCTGGCCGCCGCGGTCACGCCGCGCGACTCGTGGCGGTTCTGGACCCACGAGCTGTGGGCCACCGACCGGGTCGGGCGCACCGACTACACCGGCAACCAGTCGCTGTTCGGGCTGCTGAGCCGGTTCACCGCGCCGGAGCCGCCGCCGCGCCCGCTCTGGCTGCTGCTGGCCCTGCTGGCCGCCGGCTACGGGCTGTGGCGGGCGGGCCGGGCGGCCCGGGCCGGCGACGCGCTCACCGGACTGACCCTCACCGGGCTGGTCGGCGCGTTGATCAGCCCGATCACCTGGACCCACCACATCTACTGGTTCATCCCGGCGGTGGTGGTGCTGGTCGACGCCGGGCTCTGCGCCGACCCGACCACCCGGGCGGGACGCCGGCAGCGCGCCCGCCGGTACGCCCTGGCCGCCGCGACCACCGTGGTGATCGGGTACGGCGTGGTGTCGTTCCTGGACTGGGGGGTCGCCCCCACCCACACCGACGATCCCGCCGAGTTCCTGCTCCGCAACGCCTACGTGCTCCTGGCCCTGGCCCTCCTGCCCACCCTCCCGATCCGCCCCGACCAGCCGGCCCCCGTTGATCATGGGGTTGCCGGTCCGCCGGTACGAACGCCCTAACTCCATGATCAACGGGACCGTCGAGCGGGGCGGGCGAGTCGGGGTGGCGGTCAGGGGTGGGTGGGGTTGGTTTCGGGGGTTGGGGGCGGAGTTGCCGGGCGGAGGGTGGCGGTCACCGGCACCGTGCGGCGGGTCTCCTCGGGCTCGGTCGGGGGCCAGGTCAGGGTGAGCGCCACCTCGGGCCGGCCGCGCTGAACGCCGGCCGGGACCGGACCGGACGCCGGTTCGACGCCCGGCGTCGAACCGGGCCCGGAAGCCCTGACCGAGACCGGGCCGGAGGACACCGCGCCGGCCGGTTCGGTGGGCGGGGCCGAGGTGGGCACGGGCGGCAGGTCGGCGAGGGTGTGCGGGCGGCTCGGCGGCACCGGCCCGAGGGCGGGCCGGGACCGGGTGGCGGCCACCGCCCCGACGAGTTCGCGGTCCCGGGTCGGCGGCGACTCCCAGCCGGCCGCGCCGAGGCCGCTGAGCGAGCTGACCCCGAGCCGCCCGGCCAACACCGGCACCTGGTCGGGCTCGACCACGAAGACCACCTCGCGGGGGCGGACCGGTCGCAGCAGCAGCAGCGCCGCGAGCGCCACCAACACGATCCCCGCGGCCAGCAGGCCGTACGTGGCCGGGTCGAACCAGCCGACGCGGAGTTCGGCGCGCAGGTCCAGGGTCAGCCCAGCCTGCCCGTCCGGGCGCATCACCACCAGGCTCAACGGGCGGCCGGCCAGGTCGGCGGGGCTCCACTCCAGGGCGCCGATCCCCTCGCGTACCCAGATGGTGCTGCTGACCGGGGTGCCGGCGCCGGCCGCGGCGGGCGCGCCCATCGGCGGGCCGGCCGGCTCGACGCGGACCGGCAGCGGGCCGCGGGCCAGCGCCACCCGGGTCACCGTGGCGTGCGGGACCGGGCCGAGCCAGCGCGCCACCTCGTCGGCCGGGGCCAGCCCGAGGAACGCGGGTCCGTCGGCGGTCCGGGCGGTCATCCGCAGCCGGGACCCGTCGGTGCGGGCGAACGGCACCTCGGCGTGCAGCAGCCGGTCCACGTCGGGGACGACGACCGCCTGGCCGTCGACGCGGACCTGGTCGAGCCGGGCGCCGAAGGCGCCGCCGGGGTCGGCGTGCCGGGCCACGATCCCCAGCGTGCCCCCGGCGACCAGCGCCGGGATCCCCACGATCAACAGCAGCAGCCCGGCCAGCGCTCGCCCGAAACGCATCCGTTTAGCCCCCTCCGTCGCCGATTACCCGGACGACCTTACCGAGGCAAACCGGCCGATCAGCGGATATCCACGGCAAGCAGCGCAAGCCTCTCGAAAGACTGCGGGCCCGCCGGAAATCTTCCGGCGGGCCCGCGGGGCAGGGATCGCTCAGGCGGTCGGCTCGGCCGTCCTCCGGGTACGCGCGAAGGCCAGCCCGCCCAGCACCAGGCCGGCCAACCCGGCCACCAGGCCGGCGACGCCGAGGCCGATGGCCAGGCCCGACGAGTCGTCGTCCGCCTCGTCGTCGGCTTCACCGGCGGCAGCGGCCGGCGGGGCCGCCCCGGCGGACGGGGAGGCCGGGGCCGCCGCGGTCAGGGTGAGCACCGGCGCCGGGCTCTCCGGCTCCGCACCGCCGGTGGTGGGCTCGTCGATCCACCGGGACACGTTGCCGTCGGAGTAGGTCTGCAGGGTCTTGAACACCATCGTGTCGGTCTCGGGCAGCGGCCCCATCGAGACCGGGAACTCCTGGAACTCGCCCGGCTTGACCCCGGTCTGCGCGCTCGCGGCCGTCCAGGTCAGCTTGGCCACCACCTCGCTGACCTCGCTGCCGTGCACCTTCACCGGCGGGTCGACCTTGCGCTTCTCCACCGCCACCGTCCAGCCCTGCACCGGCATGGTGGACACCGACGCGACCGGGGCGTTCTCCGGCAGCACCACCTCGACCTTGACGGTGGACGCCGTGTCGCTCTCGTTCGGCACCCGGAACGCGAACCGGCCGTAGCCGCCCTGGGTCGCTTCCTTCGGGTTGACCGTGACGTGCGCCGAGGCCGCCCCGGCCAGGCCGAACACGGCCGCGCCCACGGCGGCGAGAGTGAACGCGGCGGCGGTACGCCGGAAACGGATCATCGGGGATTGCCTCTCTAACGGATCGGCACGGTGACGGTCACCGTGGCCTGATCGATCTCGGTGGTACGGACAGTGAAGCGCAACTGCCATTCACCGGCGGCGGGCAGGATGACCTCGCCGGTGGCGTGGTTGTCGGTCAACGGCAGCAGCGGCACCTCGATCGCTTCGACGCCCGCCGACGGCAGGGCGGCGCTCGCCTTCCACTCCGCGACCGGCTGCGGCTTGTTGTCCTTCGTGTAGGCGTACAGGTGCAGCGAGTTGGGGCCTCGCCGCGCCGGGTCCAGCTCCACCTGGAGGGTGTAGAGCGGGCTGGTCAGCGTGGTGGTGAAGTAGCCCTGCGGCGTACCGGCCACCTCGGCGCCGGCGGTGCGGGCCGGGGTGGTCTGCACCAGCACGGCGGAGACCCCGAGCACCACCGCGGTGATCACCAGCTCGGCCACCACCAGTCGGCGCATCGGGGTGGGCCGGCCGGCGACGGTGCGCCGCCGCACCAGCTGCCGGGAGTACGCGGCCACCGCGATCACCAGCGCGAACAGCCCGATCTTGGCCAGCACCAGCCGCCCGTACGTGGTGTCGACCAGCGCCTGCGGGGTGGCCACCTCGATCAGCGCCTGGACGGTGCCGGCGAGCAGCAACGCGGCCACGGCCAGCGCCGCCCAGCGGGACCAGATCGGCAGGATCGCGTCGAGTTCCCGCTCGTCGGCCCGGGGCAGCAGGAATCCGGCGAGCATCACCAGGCCGCCCAGCCAGACCGCCATGGCGCCCAGGTGGACCGCGTCGACCACCACCGACACCGCCGGCGCCGGCGAGGCCGCCCCGTGCCCGGCCAGCGGCCAGGTGAAGAGCGTGGCCCCGCCGAGCACGGCCAGGATGATCAGGTCGGTGCGGCCGGCGGGGGCGGCGAAGAGCGGCCGCAGCAGGAACGCCGCCGCGGCGAGCAGGCCCAGCCGGACCAGGTGCACGGCGCCGAAGGTGCTGCCCAGCACCTCGGACAGCCCGGAGCCGGTGACGTCGAAGATCCCGCCGCCCGCCGTGTACGGCACCTGGAGCCACAGCCCGGCCAGGGTGGCGAAGGCCAGCAGCCCGAGCCCGGTCCAGGCCAGCCGGGCCGGGCCCCGGCGGGACAGCCGACGCGGCCACAGGGCGGCGAGCACCAGCGCCGGGCCGACCAGCAGGAGCAGGCCCGCGTAGCCCAGGTACTTGGCGACCTTGACGGCGGTCCCCACCACCGGATCGGCCCGGCTGTCGCTGCCGGTGTCGGTGGGCGGCGTCGACGGCGCGCCCACCGAGTAGGTGAGCGCGCCGGAGACGGGGTGGCTGTCGGCCGAGATCACCCGGTAGCTCACCAGGTACGTGCCGCGCGGACCGGACCCGTCGACCGGGATGGTCACCACCGTCCCGTCGAACTTCGGCTCCCCACGATCGGCCCGGGAACCGTCCGGCGCGAGCACCCGGATCTTGCCGGTGACCTTGCGGACCGGCTCGCTGAAGGTGAGCACCACCTCGGACGGGGCCTCGGGCACCACGGCGGAACCGGCCGGACTGCTGCTGACCAGCACGGCGTGCGCGCTGGCCGGACCCGCCGGGGCCAGCAACAGGGCGACGACGGCGACCAGCAGGCCGGCGGTGGCACCGAACCGGATGAGCCACGCGGGGGCGCGGCGGGTGGCGGAAGTCATGACGGCCATGCTCGCCGACCGGGACCCGCTTCGGCGAGCCCGGTCGACGATCTTTTCGGCGGGACGCCCGCGCGGCGGGCCGACCGGGCGCGACACCGCGCCGCGCCGCGCCGGGCGTAAGTCGTCGCCTGTCATGAGCGGGTAGTCGGCCGGGAGCCCGGGAAAGTTCCCGACGTGGTGGGGACCATGGAAGGGACCAAGGACCCTGCCCCGGCCGTGACCGCCGCGTAACCTTCACAGTCGTGATCCCGCCGACGAAGCCCGCGCCGCCGCGGCGGGAACTTCCCCCAAAAACAGGACGACCAATGACCGTGACGGCAGTGAACAGCAGCGCCCGCTGGGCCGCCGCCCGGCCCTGGCTCGGCACCGCCGCCCGGCTCGGGCTGGCCGCCGTCTGGCTGATCGCCGGCGGCGCCAAGGTGGGTGACCTGGCCGCCTCCGGCCGGGCGGTCAACGCGTACCAGGTGATGCCGTACGACCTGGCCACCGTGATCGGGGCGGCGCTGCCGTTCGTGGAGCTGGCGCTCGGCCTGCTGCTGCTCGTCGGGCTGGCCAGCCGGCTGGCCGCCGCCGTCTCCGCGGCCCTGCTGGTGGTCTTCATCGCGGGCATCGCCTCGGCCTGGGCGCGCGGCCTGGCCATCGACTGCGGGTGCTTCGGCAGCGGCGGGCAGCTCGCCGCCGGCCGGGCCCCGAGCTACCTCCCGGAGATCCTCCGGGACCTGGGATTCCTGGTGCTGGCCGGATTCCTGCTGAGCTGGCCCCGCACGCCGTTCTCCGTGGACGGCTGGCTGGCGGGCGAACCTGCCGTGGAGGACGAGGATGAGTAGTCGCAAGGACCAGAAGGCCGCGAACCGGGTGGTCCGGGAGCAGATCGCCCGGGAGCAGCGGCGCAAGCGGGCGCTCTGGGCGGGCGTGGCCGCGGTGGTCGTGCTGGTGATCGCCGGCCTGATCGGCTGGAGCGTCCTCCGCAGCCAGCAGTCGGACACCTTCACCGCCCCGCCGGGTGTCAACGACGCCGGCAACGGCATCGTCCTGGGCACCGGCAAGGTCACCATCGACCTGTATGAGGACTACCTCTGCCCGGCCTGCCGGCAGTTCCAGCAGACCAGCGGCGCGACCATCGACCAGCTGGTCAGCGAGGGCAAGGCGAAGGTGATCTTCCACCCGGTCGCCTTCCTCAACCGCTTCTCCACCACCCAGTACTCCACCCGGTCGTCGGCCGCCGCCGGCTGCGCCGCCAAGGGCGGCAAGTTCAAGGAGTTCACCGACCAGCTCTTCGCCCGGCAGCCGGCCGAGGGCAGCGCCGGACTGAGCGACGACGAGCTGATCGACATCGGCGCCGGGGTCGGGCTGAACCGGGACGACTTCGGCTCCTGCGTGCGGGCCGGGACGTACAAGCCGTGGACCGAGCGGGTCACCGACGACGCCGGCCGGGCCGGCGTCACCGGCACCCCGACCATCCTGGTCGACGGCAAGCCGGTCCAGGACCGGTCCCCCGACGGCATCAAGGCGGCGGTGGAGGCGGCCGGCAAGTGATCCGCCCCCTGCTCCGCCGCGCGGGCACGGTGCTCGGCGCCGCCCTCGCCGCCACCCTCGCCCTCGCCGCCCCGGCCGCCGCGCACGGCGCCGACGCCCCCGCCGCCACCGACTACCGCACCGAGGTCACCGGCCTGGCCCCGGCCAGCGCCGGGCTGACCGTACGCGCGGTCGAGGCGGGCGCCCGGCTGGAACTGGTCAACCGCACCGGGCAGGACGTCGTGGTGATCGGCTACTCCGGCGAGCCCTACCTGCGGGTCGGGCCGTCCGGGGCGTACGAGAACACCCGTTCCCCGGCCACGTACCTGAACCGGACCATCGCCGGCGACACCCGGCTCTCCCCCGACGCCGACCCGGCGGCCACGCCGGTGTGGCGGCGGATCGGCGACGGGCCGGCCGTCCGCTGGCACGACCAGCGGACGCTGTGGCTGGCCGACGCGCCACCGGCGCAGGTGGGCGTCGACCCGACCCGGGAGCACCGGGTACGCGACTGGGCGGTCCCGCTGCGCGACGGCGGCGGAGAGCTGACCGTGCGGGGCACCCTGGACTGGGTGCCGCCACCCGACCCGTACCCGTGGTGGGTGGCCGCCGCGCTCGGCTTCCTCGCCCTCGCCGCGGCCGGCCTGCTGCCCGCCCGCACCGGCGCCGGGGCGCGCGGGCTCGGCGCGGTCGGCGCGCTGCTGGCCGTCGGCGGGGTGGGCGTGGTCGTCCTGCTCGTCGGCCGGGAGTTGGACGCCGGCGCGCAGGGCGCGGGTGGCCTGCTGGCCGGGCTCCTCACCGAACGGGTCTGGGCCCTGACGACCGCGGTGGGCGCGATCGCCGCCGGCGGCTGGGCGCTGGCCCGCCGACCGGCGGCCGACTTCGCGCTCGCCCTGGCCGGGGCCGCCCTGGCCCTCTTCGGCGGCTTCGCCAACCTGGCCATGCTGTCCCGGGCGGTGGCGCCGGTGCCGTGGCCGGCCGGGTGGGCCCGGGTGCTGGTCGTCCTCGCCCTGGCCACCGGCCTCGGTGCCCTCGGCGCCGGCCTGCTCCGGCTGCATGCCGCCGCCCGCCCCGGCACGGCACCCGCGCCCGCGCCGGTCGACGCCGGTCAGGGGCGGGGCAGGGCGTGGGGGTTGAACCCGTAGGGCAGCTCCAGCCGGTGCCGGGTGAGCAGCGCCTCGTCGGTGAGCACCTCCCGGGTGGGGCCGTCGGCGACCACCCGGCCGGCGTCCAGGACCACCGACCGGTCGCAGAGCTCCGCCGCGTACGGCAGGTCGTGGGTGACCATCAGCAGGGTCACCGGCAGCCCGCGCAGGATCTCGGCCAGCTCCCGCCGGGCCGCCGGGTCCAGGTTCGACGACGGCTCGTCCAGCACCAGGATCTCCGGGCGCATCGCCAGCACGGTGGCCACCGCCACCCGGCGGCGCTGCCCGAACGACAGGTGGTGCGGTGCCCGGTCCCGGTGCTCCGCCATCCCCACCGCGGCCAGCGCCTCGTCCACCCGCTCCGCCAGCTCCGCCCCGCGCAACCCCAGGTTGGCCGGGCCGAACGCCACGTCCTCGGCGACCGTGGGCAGGAAGAGCTGGTCGTCCGGGTCCTGGAAGACGATGCCCACCCGGCGGCGGATCTCGGCCAGGGTGGCCCGGTCCGGGGTCACCGTCAACCCGCCCACGGTGACCGTCCCCTCGGTCGGGGTGAGGATGCCGTTGAGGTGCAGCACCAGGGTGGTCTTGCCGGCGCCGTTCGGCCCCAGCAGCGCCACCCGGTCGCCGCGCGGCACCGCCAGGTCCACGCCGTGCAGCGCGACGTGCCCGTCCGGGTAGGCGTACCGGACGCCGCGCACGTCCAGGGAGACAGCGGAGGTCTGCACGCCCCCGATCATGTCAGGACCAGCGCGGTGGCGGCGATCGCCACCGCCACGACCGGCACCACCGCGGCGGCCGCCCACTGCGCGGCGGTGGCCGCACCCGCGCCCTGCCACACCGCCGGCATCCGGCCCGCGTACCCGCGGGAGAGCATCGCCAGGTAGACCCGCTCGCCCCGCTCGAACGCGCGCAGGAACAGCGCGCCGACCCCGGCGGCGAAGCCGCGCAGCTGCCACAGGAACCGGGGGTCGTCGCCGCGGGAGAGCCGGGCCACCCGCATCCGCCGCGCCTCGGAGACCAGCACGTCCAGGTAGCGCAGCATGAAGGTGGCGATCTGGGTGAGCACCTGCGGGCAGCGCAGTCGATCCAGGCCGAGGATCAGGTCCCGGGTCGTCGTGGTCGCCGCCAGCAGCAACGACGCGAGTACGCCCAGCGTGCCCTTGGCCAGGATGTTCCACCCGCCGTACAGGCCGTCGACGGAGAGCTGGAGGCCGGCCAGCCCGACCCGCTCCCCCGCCCCGAGGAACGGCAGCGCGAACGCGAAGAGCACGAACGGCAGCTCGATCGTGGCCCGCAGCAGCAGCCAGCGCGCCCCGACCCGGGCCAGCGCGGCCACCACGGCGACGAGCAGGGCGTACCCGCCGAACGCCCAGAACGCCTCGCGCGGGGTGGCCACCACCGCCAGGGTGAAGAGCACCATCGCGGCGATCTTGACCTCCGGCGGCAGGCGGTGCACCGGGCTGTCCCGCTCCCGGTAGAGGACGTGCGCGTGTCCCGCGCCCATCGGCCGGCCCGTCCCGCTCAGCCGGTCGGGCCCCGGCCGGCGTCCACGGCCGGCCGGTCCGCGTCCGTGCCCGGCTCGTCGCCGGTCGTCGGCCCGGTGCCGGCGGCGACCGGGGAGCGCCGGCGCAGCAGCCAGAAGGCGCCGCCGCCGACGGCGAAGGTCAGCAGCACGCCGACGACACCGGAGAGCCCGGTGGAGAGGAAGTCGCTGTCGACGCCCTTGATCCCGTAGTCGGCCAGCGGGCTGTCGGCCAGTTCGTGCTCCCGGGCCTGCTGGGCCGGGCAACTGCCGCCGGTGATCTCGTCGTCGGCGTTCACCGTGCAGCCCTTGAGCAGGGAGGAGTCCAGCCCGTCCGGGTGCGACGAGGCGTAGTTGCTGACCACGCCGGCCAGCAGCAGGGCGGCCAGCAGGCCGACCGCGACGAAACCCCAGCTCCGCGTCCTCATCGCACACCCCCGGCGACCGGAACGGCGACGGCCGGCGCGACGGCCCGGCGGGAGCGCAGCGCGTACACCAGGTCGGGCCGGACCTTGGCCACGGTGAGCACGGTGGTCGCGGTGATCAGGCCCTCGCCGATGCCGATCAGCAGGTGTACCACGGCCATCGTGCCGGCCAGCCCGGCCAGGTTGCCGCCGAGGTCGGTGGTGCCACCCAGGGCGTACTGGAGTACGAAGCCCTGGCTCGCGACGACCACGCTGACCAGCGCGGAGACGAACGCGGTGACCGCCAGCCCGGCCCGGGTACGCGGCAGCACCCGCAGCAGCAGCGCGATCAGCAGGTACGCCGCCGCGGTGCCCAGCAGGGCCATGTTGGTGATGTTCAGGCCGAGCATCGCCACCCCGCCGTCGCCGAACACCAGCGCCTGCACGACCAGCACGACGGCCACGCAGAGCGCGCCCACCCACGGGCCGACCAGCAGCGCGGCCAGCGCCCCGCCGAGCAGGTGGCCGCTGACCCCGGCGGTGAAGATCGGGAAGTTGAGCATCTGCACAGCGAAGATGAACGCCGCCACCAGGCCCGCCATCGGCGCCAACCGGTCGTCCAGGTCGGCGCGGGCGCGCAACACGCAGAACGCCAGCGCGGCGAGGGCGAGCGCCCCGAACACCGCGGCGACGGGACCGTTGATGATCCCGTTCGAGATGTGCATAGCCAGGGTTTGCACGCGACCTCCCGCCGCCCGGCGTGGCGGGTCCACGCCGGCACGGGTCAGCGTATTTCCCGTACCCTGCTGTTGCCAATACTTTGCAACAAGCCATGGGCCTGATCACCCGATGGTTGGCGGCACCCGCGCGTCGGCACGGCCGCCCGGACCCGCGCCGGCGGTATCGTCTGCGCCATGACCGACCGCCTCAACGCCGGCGACCCCGCGCCCGAGTTCACCCTGCCCACCGACACCGGCGAGACGCTCTCCCTGGTCGACCTGCGCGGCCGCCGGGTCATCCTGTATGCGTACCCGGCCGCGATGACCCCCGGCTGCACCAAGCAGGCCTGCGACTTCCGCGACTCACTCGCCTCGCTCCAGGCCGCCGGCTACGAGGTCGTCGGCATCTCCCCCGACAAGCCCGCCAAACTGGCGAAGTTCCGCGAGCGCGACGCCATCACCTTCCCGCTGGTCGCCGACACCGACAAGGCGGTGCTCACCGCCTACGGCGCGTACGGCGAGAAGCAGATGTACGGCCGGACGGTGACTGGGGTGATCCGCTCCACCTTCGTCATCGACCCCGACGGGAAGATCGAACGGGCGCTCTACAACGTCAAGGCCACCGGGCACGTCGCCAAGCTGCGCCGCGACCTCGGCCTGGACTGAGACTGTCGGACCGGGCCACTACGGTGCGTACGTGGTCCGGTACCGGTACACCCCCGAGGCGCTCGCCGAGACGGCCGCCGCCGCGCACAGCATCGCCGAGGTCATGCGACTGCTCGGCGTACGGGTCAGCGGCGGCTCGCACGCGCACATCAGCCGGCAGCTCAAGCGCTTCGGCATCGACACCTCGCACTTCAGGCGAATCTCGCCGAACCGCGGCTCGCCCAGCCCACGGCGCACCGCGTCGGTAGACGTCCTGGCGCCACTGCCGCCGGGTTCCCGCCGCACGCCGGGCACCCGTCTAAAGCGGGCCCTGCGCGACATCGGCGTCCCGGAGCAGTGCGAGAGGTGCGGCATCGGAGCGCGGTGGCAGGGCCGGCCGCTGATCCTGCACGTCGACCACATCAACGGCGACTTCCTAGACAACCGGCCGCCCAACCTGCGGTTGCTCTGCCCCAACTGCCACAGCCAGACCTCGACCTACGCCGGCCGCAACAAGGCGATGGCCACACCGGTTGCGCCGGGCACCGGGCCGCCGCCCCGCGCACCCGGATCGGCGCTTACCGACGAGGAGGTGACCGTCGTGGTGGCCCGAGTCCGTAACGGCGAGGTGAGCGCGGTGGAAGCCGCCCGCCTGATCGGCTGCACCCGGGAGCGGGTCAGCAGGATGCGTCGACGCCTCGAGGAGACCGGCACCATCGCACCGCAGCAGCGCCCCCATGACCAACCGATCCGCCGACAGTTTCGCGACCTGGTCGTCGAGGCGGCGCTCGCCCACCCCGGGATCTCGTCCCGCCAGCTCGCCCAACGCGTGTCGGCGCTTCCCGGAGCGCCCGGCACCATCAGCCACCGGACGGTCCAGTTGATACTGCGCGAGGCGGGCCTCACCACGGCGGAGGCCAGACGCTCTAGACTCAGCGGGTCGGCGGGAGTGGCGTAACGGCAGCCGCGGTAGGTTTAGGTCCTATTGTCCGAATGGACGTGGGGGTTCGAATCCCCCCTCCCGCACCAGCACCGCCGCTGTCGCGAGGATCACGATCGTGGTCCCGGCCCGTACGGCTGCCGCAAGATGGCCGCGTGAACCTGCGCTTCGTCCTCGACCCCGAGCTCACCCCCGCCCTCCGCGACCGGATCGTCGAGATCTGGGTGGACGCCACCAACGCCGGGGGCGCCGTCGGCTTCGTCGCCCCGGTGACCGCCGACGAGGTCCGCCCGGTCGCCGAGCGCGCCGTCGCAGATGTCACCGACGGCCCGGACCGCCTGCTGGTCGGCTACGCGGGTGACCGGCCGGTGGCGGTGCTGTTCTTCGCCGACAACCGGTTCCACCTGACCGGCCACTGGCGCACGGTGAAGCGGGTGATGGTCTCCCCGGACACCCAGGGGCGCGGCTACGGGCTGGCGCTGATGACCGAGGCGGTCCGGCGCGCGTCCGAGCTGGGCTGGGAGGCGCTGCTGGTGACGGTGCGCGCCGGCCACGGCCTGGAGCGGTTCTACGGCAAGGCGGGCTTCCGGGAGGTGGGCCGGCTGCCGCGCTCGCTGCGGGTGGCCCCGGGCGACGAGCGCGACGAGGTGTTCCTCTGGCGGGACGTGCCGGCGCTGGCCGCCTGACCGCCGGCGCGCCGTTGCGGCCGACCGACCCGCCAGCCCGCACGGCCGACCGGCCCGTCAGCCCGCGCAGCCGGCCGGCTCGGCGGCCACCGGGGTGCCCGCGCCGACGGCGGCGTCCAGTACCGCCGTGGGCGTGGCCGCCACCGCCGACGGCGACCGGACCGGTGTGCCGCTGGCGCCGACCCTGGCACTGGCACCTGGGCTGACCCGGGCGCTGGCGGTGGGCCGCGCCGAGGCCGATCGGCTGGGCGCGGCGGAGCGGCTCGCGCGCCCGGCGGCGGCCGTCGTGCCGCCGTACATGCGCACGTCGGCGCGCTGGGTGCGGCCCGGTGCCAGCTGGATTTCGGTGGCGGTGGCGCGGTGTCCGTTCGTGTCGGTGACCCGGATGGTGAACGGGCCGGGGCCGGCGCCGGAGTCGATGAGCCAGTAGTTGTAATCCTGCCGGGTGGCCGCGCGCCAGGTGTCGCCCTGGCGGACCTCCACGGCCCGCAGCGGGTTGCCGTGGTCGCCGACGAGCACGGCGAACCACCACTGGGACGCGCCCTCCTTGATCCGGAAGGTGAGTGGGCCGGGTAGCGGCGGGTCGGCCACCGCGCGGTAGCTGACCGGTACGACGCCCCGGACCGGGTCGGCGATCCGGGCGAAGGCCTCGGCGGACAGGTCGAGGTGGCCGGGCGCGCATTCGGGGCACTGGTCCATGACCAGGACCCGGACGGTGCCCTTGGGTCCGGTGACGTCGAGGTAGCGGCCGGCGGCCGGACAAGTGAGCTAAGCGGAAGATAAGCGGCCGGTTCAGCCGGTGACGGTGAGCGGGTCGCCGAGGGCCACCCGTCCGGCGCCTTCGGGGACCAGGTGCAGCCCGAAGAGGAGTTGCTGGTCGATGTTGCGGTGCCGGGCCAGGGTGCGCAGCGGTTCCCGGCCGCGTACTCCGGTCTCCTGGTCGGTGGTGATGACCACGCAGCGGTCGCACGGCCCGGCCGCGCGGTAGGTGACCTCGCCGATGCGCAGCCGGCGGCCGGCCCAGTCGTCCTCGGCCCAGGCCGGGGCGCCCTGGATCACCAGGTTGGGGCGGAAGCGGGCCATCGGCACCGGTTCCTCGCCGGCCTCGGCGAGCCAGTCGTGCAGCGCGGCGAGGGAGGCGGTGCTGGTCAGCAGCAGCGGGTACTCGTCGGCGAAGCTGACCTGGTCTCCGGTGTCGTGGGCGCGCCCGTCGGGGCGCACGTGCCGGGTGGGGTGGGCCAGCCAGACCAGCCGGACGGGCCGGCCGACCAGGTCGGTGAGCCAGCCGTCGGCGGCCGGGCCGGCGGGCAGGGCGTCGACCGACAGCCGGCTGGTGAACACCCGGACCGGCAGCGGCACGGCGGCGGTCGGCTCGGCGACGTCGAGGTCGGGCCGGCCGGGTGCGGTGAGCAGCAGGCCGCCGGGGCGTGGCCGGGCGTGCAGCCGGACCAGCTCGGTGCTCTCGCGCTGGGTGACGCCGACGCCGTCGGCGTCGACCAGCAGCCAGCGCCGGTCGCCGGCCAGGCCGCACGGTTCGACCCGGGCGTCGCGGTGGTCGAGCCGGTGGCAGCCTTTGACCGGGTACGTGTGGATGGCGGCGACGGTCGGCGCGTTCATCCCGCTGTTCTACCACTGTGGACGGGCGGCGCCGGTTGCGTCCGGCTCGGGCCGTCCGGCGGACCGGTCGGGGCCGGACGGGGGCACGCGAGCCTTCTTCGAACTCAGTAGCATCGCCGCCATGCATCCTCAGCAGTACACGGAACCCGAGCCGGCCCTCTGGGCCGGCGGGCAAGCCCTGCAGGGCAACGACGCTCCTCCACCGAAGCGCCGGCGGTGGCGCCGGATTCTCCTGTTCAGCCTGCTGGCCGTGGTGCTGCTGGTGGGCGTGGGTGTCGCCGGTGGGGCGCTCTACCTGCGGTCGGTGGAGAAGGACATCGACCGGGTGGACGCCTTCAAGGACGTCCCGGAGGAGGGCCGCCCGCAGGCCGGCGCCAAGGGCGCCCGGAACTTCATGATCCTGGGCAGTGACTCGCGGGATCCGGAGAGCAACTCGGGCTCGCGTACCGACACCATCATCCTGGCGCACATCCCGGCCGACCACTCCAGCGCGCAGCTGATCTCGATTCCCCGGGACACCTGGGTGGACGTGCCGAAGTCGAAGGACGGCCGGCACGGCGGCCGGAAGGCGAAGATCAACGCGGCCTTCGCCTGGGGCGGGGTGCCGCTGATGGTGCAGACCGTGGAGAAGTTCACCGGGGTGCGGGTCGACAACGTGATGATGGTGGACTTCGCCGGCTTCAAGGAGATCGTCGACGCGCTGGGCGGCATCGAGGTGACCGCGGAGAAGAAGTTCACCTCGATCCACCCGCCGCACCGCACGTTCCCGGCCGGCCCGCAGCGGTTGGACGGCGAGGCGGCGCTGGACTACTCCCGCCAGCGTAAGCAGTTCGCCGACGGGGACTTCGCCCGGATCCGGCACCAGCAGCAGGTGATCAAGGCGATCCTGGACCAGGCGGCCTCCGGCGGCATCCTGAGCAGCCCCGGCAAGCTCAACGACTTCGTCAAGGCCACGTCCAGCGCGGTGTCGGTGGACGAGCAGATGTCCCTGCTCTCCACGGCGACGGACCTGCGCGGCCTGCGCGGCGGCAACGTCACGTTCCTGACCAGCCCGACGAAGGGGACGGGCAACGCCGGCGGCCAGAGCGTGGTCTTCGCCGACGAGGCGAAGGTCCGGGTCTGCTACGACGCGGTCCGCCGGGACTCGGTCCAGGAGATCATCGACGCGGCGCAGAAGAAGAAGTAGACGGTACGGCCTTCGGGGCCGCGGGCGGAGTGACCTCCGCCCGCGGCCTCCGGCGTTTCCGCCGGTCAGTACGCGCCTCGCCGGGCCAGCACCACGCTCACCGTGCGCCAGAGGATCCCGATGTCGTACGTCAGCGACCAGTTGTCGACGTAGTGCAGGTCGAGCCGCACCGCGTCGTCCCAGGTCAGGTCGGAGCGGCCGGAGACCTGCCAGAGCCCGGTGATGCCCGGCCGGACCAGCAGCCGGCGCCGCACGTCGCCCTGGTAGTCGTCGTCCTCGGTGGGCAGCGGGCGGGGGCCGACGAGGGACATCTGCCCGGCCAGGACGTTGATCAGCTGGGGCAGCTCGTCGAGGGACAGGGCCCGCAGGTGCCGGCCGATCGGGGTGACCCGCGGGTCGTCCTTCATCTTGAACAGCAGGCCGTCGCTCTCGTTGTGCCCGCGCAGGGCCTCCAGCCGCTGTTCCGCGTCGGTGTACATGGTGCGGAACTTCCACACCTTGAACGCCTTGCCCTGGTAGCCGATGCGGCTCTGCCGGAACATCACCGGCCCCGGGTCGGTCAGCTTGATCGCCAGGGCGATGCCGAGCAGGACCGGGCTCAGCAGGATCAACCCGAGCAGGGCGGTGATCCGGTCGAGGGCGCTCTTCGCCACCAGGGAAAGGCCGGAGAGCGTGGGCTCCTCGACGGTCAACAGGGGCAGCCCGTCGACCGGGCGGACGTGGATGCGCGGGCCGGTCACGTCGGTCACCTGCGGCACGACGACGAGGTCCAGCCCGGTCCCCTCCAACTGCCAGGCCAGCTTCCGCAGCTCGTACGACTCGAGGCTGGCCGGCCCGCAGACGGCGATGGTGTCCGCGCCGATCTCCTGCACCAGTGGCACCAGTTCCCACCCGACGTACACGGGAACGGGCGCGGTGACCGTCTCGCCGGGACGCGGGTGCTGGGGCAGGTGGATGGCGATGGGTCGCAGGCCGGCGGCCGGGTTGCGGGTCGCCACGTCGTAGAGGGCCAGCGCGTCGGAGAGCTTCCCGACCAGCAGGATCTTCTGCGACGCGCGCGCGCCCGTGCGGCGCAGGTGGCGCAGCACGCAGCGGGCGACGAACCGGCCGATCAGGGTGTAGAGCAGCGCGGCGGCGACGACGAGGAGCACGGTCAGCCGGGACAGGTCCTTCTTGAAGCCCAGCGCCAGCAGCGAGACGGTGGCGGCCATCGCGATGTCGGCGCGCACCACCCGCTTCAGTTCCTCGGTGCCGGTGCCCAACGCCCGGCGGTGGTACGCGCCGGAGGCGGCGAGCAGCAGCACCCAGCCGAGTGGGATGCCGACGTTGGCCACCAGCACGAAGACGCCGTCGACGCCGCCGGGGGCGGCCGGGTCGTGGAAGCCGGCGTCCGCCTTTTCCAGCAGGCCCACCGCGGTCTGGCTGGCCGCCAACGCGGCCAGCAGGTCGAGCACGAGCAGCCAGAGGATGTACGGGCGGTGCCACATCACCCGGGGGGTGACCCGACGGCCGAAGGCCGACCTGGCGAAGCCGTGTGAGGGTGTGATCACGCCGGCGTCGACGTGGCCGCCGCGCTTCGCCGCCGTCTGCTGCCCGGGCACCCGGGTGTTCAGTGACACGATCGTCCTTCCTACGACAGCCCCCGTCGGGAGATCGCGGCATGCACCGTACGTGTGTCGGGCGGCTCCGGCCATCGGCGGTTCGGTCGATGCTGCATCGATCGCGGTCGGATCGCCGATTCAGCGGGGCGCGCCCGGCGCCCGCTCCTGGAGTTCGGCGACCAACGCCCCGTGCGCCTGTTTGGGTCGCATGTCGGCGTCGAAGAGGCAGGCCGCGCCGTAGCCGCGATATCGGTGCGGGATCCAGCTGCTGGCGTCGGTGAAGCCCCAGACGGTGAACGACTCGCAGGTCGACACGGCCAGGCAGGCCGCCAACATGTGCTGGTAGAGCAGCGCCTGGTTGACCAGTTCCTCCTGGCTGACCGGCAGCGGTATCCGCACGTCCAGCTCGGTGATCGCGACCGCGACCCCGAGTGCCGCGAACCGGCGCAGGTTGCCGGTGACGTCGCGCGGTTGCCGGCCGGACCGCAGGTGGCTCTGGAAGCCGACCCCCTGCACCGGCACACCGGCGGTTCGCAGGTCGCGCACCAGCCGCCACAGGGCGTCGGCCTTTCTCGTGCGGCCCTCGGTGTCGTAGTCGTTGATGAACAGCCGGGCGTCCGGGTCGGCCTCCCGCGCCCAGCGGAACGCGTCTGCGATGTAGCCGGGGCCGAGCCGGCGCAGCCAGATGGTGTCGCGCAGCGAGCCGTCCTCGGCCAGCACCTCGTTCACGACGTCCCACGCCCAGACCTTGCCCCGGTACCGGGACGCCACCGTGATGACGTGCTGGCGCAGCAGGGACCGCAGTCGCTCCCGCGACCAGGACTCCGACACCCACGACGGTACGCTGCTGTGCCACACCAGGGTGTGCCCGTAGACGGCCTGGCCGTTGGCCTGCGCGAGTTCCACGATCCGGTCGGCGTCGGTCCAGTCGTAGCTGCCCGGCGTGGGTTGCAGGACCTCCCACTTCATGGCGTTCTCCGGGGTGACGGCGGTGAAGTCCGACGCCAGGGTGGCCCGGTACGGCACGTCGTCGAGCAGCCGCGCGCTGACTGCCGCCCCGATCCGCACGGTGGCGGGCGCGAGGCCGCGCAGGGTGGGACGGTTCGGGGGTTCGGAGGTGTGCCAGCCGATCGCGACCTGGTCCCCCGCGTCCGGCTCGTCCGGACCGGACCAGGCCACGGTGAGCCCGCCCGCGAGCAGCAGCGCCGACGCCACGGCCAGCGCGGTCCACCGCCGGGCGGTCAGCCCGAGCCCGGCCAGCCGCGCGGTGGCGGACCAGACCCGGCCTCCGGTGGGAGCGCCGGCGCGGACGCTCGGACCACTGGCGGGCAGGGCCCCGCGGCGGGCGTCTTCGGCCATTACCATCCTCGGGTGAGACAGCGCGGTGGCTGACGAAAAATGACCGCTGGCCGGGCCCATCCTACGGCCCGGCCCCCACTGGTCGCTGTCGGCTGCTACCTTCGCTGCTCGACGCCGCAGCAGCGGGCGGATCCGCGCACCTCACCCCTCAGGTGGTCGACCTTGCCACGAGTACCCGCCTCGCATTCCGCGCAGCCGCCCGCCGCGCACCCGCCGCCGGCCGCCGGCCCACTGTTGGAGGTGGCGGCGGGCACCGCCGCCGAGCGGCGGCCACCGCCGGCCGGCGGCCGGTCCGCCTCGGTCGTCAAGGCCGGTGCGCTGTCCATGCTCGCGCTGCTCGCCGTCGGGTTGACCCGCCTGGTGCACGGCTCGCTGACCAGCCACCACACCGACCGTGCGACGTACGGCCTGGTCGGCATCATGCTGGCCGCCAGCATGATCGCCAGTCTGCTGCTGCCGGGCGGGGTGTCCGCCGGCATGTCGAAGTTCGTGGCGTTCCACCGGGGCGCGGCCGACGTGCCGGGCGCGTGGGCCGTCCATCGGTTCCTGTCCCGGGTCGGCGTGCTGTCCTCGGTGGTCCTCGGCCTGCTCACCGCGTTGGTGGTCCGGCAGCTGCACGACCTGGGGCCGGTGGACACCGCGTCGTTGGCCGCGCTGACCACCAGCTACGCGTTGTACACGGTGGACAAGGCGGCGATGTACGGGCACGGCCTGGTCCCGAGGTACGCGCGGATCGAGCTGGGCACGTCCGCGCTGGCCATCGTCGCCACGGTGGCGGTGATCGTCACCGGCCGGACGTTCTACCTGCTGCCGCTCTGCCTCGGCTACGGCACCTTCGTGTTGTTGTGCCGGCGGCAGCTCCGCCAGCAGCGACGGCGGGACCGGTCCGCCGAACCGGGCTCCTTCGACCGGCGCCAGGTGGTGTCGTTCGCGCTGCTGGCCAGCGTGGGAACGCTCGCCAGCGCCGGTTTCCTGCAGGCGACGCAGTTGCTTGCCGGTCACTTCGCGGCCCCGGCCGAGGTGGCGTACCTGGTCGCGGCGGTCGCCCTGATCGCCCCGCTGTACTTCCTGCCCCGGGCGATGGCGCTGGCGCTGTTCCCGGCCATGGCAGGCGCGCACGGCGCCGGTGACCGGTCGGCGGTCCGCCGGCAGGTGGACGTGTCGACCCGGGCGCTGGCCGTGGTGATGACGCCGGTGTTCCTGGTCGGTCTGGCGGCCGCGCCGCTGATCCTGACGCTCTTCGGTGGTGCCGGGTACGCCGGCGGCGCACCGGTGCTGCGCCTGATGCTCTGCGCCTCGTTCTTCGGGATCCTCCAGGTGCCCTCGGTCAACGCGCTGGCCGCCGGGGCCGCCGCGCAGAGCCGGATCCCGGTCGCCTCGGCGGTGACGGGGTGCCTGGTCGGGCTCGGTGTGGTGGCCGTCGCGGCCGGGCCGCTGGGGGCCACCGGCGTCGGGCTCGGCTACCTCGTGGGCACCGCCGTCACCGCGCTCGTCCCGATCCTCACCGTGTGGCGCCTCCACCGCCTGTCGTGGGCGGGGCCGCTGGCCCGGTGCCTCGGCTTGATGACCGCCGGCGCGCTGGTGGCCAGCCTCGACGCCCTGGGGGTCTGGTCGTGGCCGGCCGGGCTGGTGGCCGTCGTCGCACCGCTGGTGGCGCTGGCGGTGCTGCGTACCGAGCTGGTCGGGCTGCTCGCGGTGTTGCCGTCCCGCCGCCGCGCGGGCACCGAATGATGCCGGATCTCTGCTGGGAGAACAGTTGACGCACCTGATCGATCCCGCCACGACCACCCGTCCGCTGCGGGTCCTCGCGGTGACCAACCTCTGGCCGGAGGATCCGACCAGCTACCGGGGCATCTTCGTGCAGCGCCAGGTGACCGCGCTGCGGGCGCTGGGCCACCACGTGGACGTGGAGGTGATCGCGCAGTCGCGGGGCAAGCTCGACTACCTGACCGCCGGCCCCCGGGTGCGCCGCCGGGTGCAGGACGGCGGTTACGACATCGTCCACGTGCACTACGGCATGGCCGCCCCGGCGGCCCGGCTGGCCAACCATCCGGCGACCGTGCTGTCCCTGTACGGCAGCGACGTGAACGTGCCGCGCCAGCGCCTGATGACCAAGGCGGGTTGGGGCGGCACCCGCGCCCGGATCTACGTGTCGCGGCGGTTGGCCGAGACGGCGGGCGACCCGGAGGGGCACATCATTGCCAACGGGGTGGATTTCTCCTTCTTCCGGCCCGGGGACCGGATGGCCGCCCGCCGCCAGTTCGGCATTCCCGAGCAGGCCCGGGTGGTGCTCTTCGCCGCCGACCCGGCCCGGGAGGTGAAGGGGTACGACGTCTTCGCGGACGTGGTGGCCGAACTGCACCGGCGGGATCCGTCGGTGCGGGAGTTGATCCTGCACGCGCCCGGCCAGTTGCAGGCCGACCTGGTCCGCAAGTTCGATGCCGCCGACGTCCTGCTGTTCACCTCTCGGCGGGGTAAGGAGGGCTCGCCCACGGTGGTGAAGGAGGCCACCGCGATGGGCCTTCCGGTCGTGTCGGTGGACGTGGGTGACGTCGCCGAGGTGCTGGACGGGGTGCGGCCGGGCGCGATCGTCGGCTTCCCGGACGGCCCGATCGAGGGCGCCAACCGGGACCGGCTGGTGCGGGACCTGGCCGACCGGACGGCCGAGGTGCTGCGGGCCGGGCGGCGTGCCGACGGGCGGGAGAAGAACGCCTGGCTGGACGAACGGCTGGTGGCGGAGCGGATCGCCACCGTCTACCGGCGGGTGCTGGCGGGCTGACCGCAGCGGGGCGGGCCGGAAAGCCGTGTCACGAGCACGGCTTTCCGGCGGGCTCTCACCTGCCCAGCGCGGTCACCATGGCCTTGCCGATCTCGCTGGCCGCGCGGGCCGTCACCACGGCCAGCGCCAGGCCGGGGATCCGGCTGCTGCCGTAGGTGTTGATCAGCCTGTACCAGACCGAGAGGCCGGCCAGCCGATGCCGGCTGATGTTCGTGTCGTGGCGGTGGAAGCGCACCACCGGGTGGGCCAGGTGGGCCATGTGCACGCCGCTGGCCAGCGCGCGCAGGACCAGCTCCACGTCCACCTTGATCGGGGTGCCCTCGTCGTACCCGCCGATGCTGGTGAGCAGCTCCCGCTCCATGGACATGCCGGAGTGCTTGAACGGCAGCCGTGGCCGGGTCAGCACGGACCACAGCATCCGCCGCGGCGAATCGTACGACGGCAGCCGGATGACCTGGCTGCCGGCGCTGGTGAGCTCTTCGTAGTCGGTGTAGACCCAGCGCGCCCCGGTGCCCGCGAGCGCCGCGTGGATCCGGCTCAGGCCGTCCGGGGCCAGCTCGTCGTCGGAGTCCAGGACCGTGACGTAGCGGCCACGGGCCACCGTCAACGCGGTGTTCCGGGCCGCGCTGATGCCTGAGGGCGGCTGGCGTACCAGGCGGATCCGGTCGTCGGCGAGCAGACCGGCCCCGGCGAGGCGTTCCTGGACCGGGACGGTGGAACCGTCGTCGACGATCACCACCTCGAAGTCGGGGAAGTCGCCGGCGAGGACGCTGCGTACCGACTTCACCAGCAGGTCCGGGCGGTTCCGGACGGCGATGCAGACCGAGATGGCGGGGGTCGTGGGGCGTTCGGCCGATCGGGCGGCGGCCGCGACGGCCTCCGGGCGCCAGTGGGCAGGGTACGGCGCCGGCCGTGCGCCGAAGGCCGGCGGCTCGGACCGGGTGCCAGGAGATTGGACCATCACCGGTGATCGTCACCTGCCGCGCCGACGACCGGCGAAGCGCCGCCGTCCGATGCCGACGGCCAGTCCCGTACGTCCATGTCGATAACCCGCTCCCCGTGCACGTTCTCTTGTCCGACCTGGCGCCCGGAACGCCCCGAATGTCACCCCGAAACGTCACCGGATCGACACATGTCGCCGCCTGGCATTCCGGATTCTATGCACCGAATTGCTGGTCGGACGTCCGCCGAACGGCTGCTCTCACCGGGCGCTTCCGCCGTCCGGCCGGTTCCCGCCCGCACGGCGGGAACGTCGGGCGAGGGCCAGGATCTCGTCGGTGGCGAGGATGTGGGTGTTGACCTCGCTGGTGTCCGAGGGACGGCGGACCACCGGCAGCATCTCCGTCGCCGCGGTGTAGATCGAGGCCTCCTTCTCCCGGGAGCGGCGGCAGGCCCACCAGGCGAGCCCGACCACGGTCCACAGCAGAGCCGGCAGCAGCGGGTCCTCGAAGGCCGGGGAGAGGAAGGCGACCAGCGCGGCGAAGACCAGCGCGCCGACGCCCCACACCACGGCGGCGGACGGGGGCGGCGCGTTCCGCTGCCGGCGCTGCCGTCCCAGCGCGGCCAGCAGGGGCCGCAGCACGAAGAAGAGCCAGACCAGGAACGCGATGAGCCCGAGTACGCCGGCCTCCATGGTCAGGTGCAGCCAGAACGAGTCGACCTGGACGGCCTGGAAGCCGTAACGGTTGAAGCCCTTCGGGCCGAACTTCGGGTTCTCGTGCCAGTTGGGGTTGTTCTTCTCGGCGACCACGCCACCGAACTGGCCGATGCCGAAGCCGAGGAGCGGCTGACGCGGCAGGATGTCGGCGGCCTGCTGGAGGTAGAGCACCCGGATCTCGCGTACGGGTGCCGGCGACGGGCTCGGGGCGGGCCCGGCGGCCGGACCGGACGGCCGGGCAGTGGCCGTGGCCGACGGTTTCGGCTTCGCGGTCGACGTCCGGCCCGGCGTGGCGGCCGGCGAGCCGGCGGGACGCGGGGAGGCCGGCTCGGCCGCCGGCGGTGCCGGCTCGGTCCGGTGCTCACTGCCGGCCGGGTGGAGGAAGCCGGAGAAGGCGTTGTCCAGCCGGCGTTCCCACTCGGCCCGGTTGTCGGGCCGGGCGGCGATCTGCGCGGCGGTGCACAGCGACAGGATGAGGCAGACGGTCAGGACACGCCGGGCGCTGCCCCGCACCAGGATCGCGATCAGCACCCCGGCGACCAGGACGCCGAGCAACGACTCACGGGACTGGCTCGCCGACAGCGCCAGCGCCACCACGGCCGCCACCGCCCACCAGGCGAGGCGGACCCGCGGCTGCACCGCGACCCAGGCGATGAAACCGAGCAGGGCCAGCCCGAGCAGGTGCCCGAGGTGGTTCGGGTGGGGTTGCAGGCCCTGGGCGCGGCTCTGCTCCGCCCAGGTCATGTCCACCCAGCCGAGCATCCGGTAGGCCGGCGCCCCGACCAGCATCTGCACCAGCGCGAGGAGCACGTTCACCCCGACGACGGCCGCGACCACCAGCAGCAGCCGACGGACCAGGCCGGGTTCGAGGTCCGCGGCCCGCAGGGCGTAGAAGACCAGCACGCCCCGGAAGTAGACGAACAGCGCCTGACCCATCAGGCTCGTCGAGGAGTCGTTCACCAGGCCGGCGAGCACCATGACCAGGCCGAGCACGAGCAGGGCGAGGTCGGCGCCGGTCCGGAACCGGTGCCAGAGCCGGTCGACGACCACCTTCACCACCGTGAGCCCGGCCAGCCCCAGGTAGAGCAGGGTCTTGAGCTGTTTGGGCCACTGCGCCGCGTTCTCCAGGTTGGCCCGGGGATCGGCGCTGGTCGGCCCGCTGAGCACCTGCGCCCAGGTCTCGACCAGCACGTGCACCAGCAGGATCCCGACCACCACGACGATGGCGACCGACAGCAGGTGCGACAGCCCGCGGGACCGGCTGCCGTCGGCGGCGCTCCCGGCGGCGTGCCGGGCGGAGGCGGCGGCGCTCACGGACGACGCCGGGCGTTCAGGACGACGAGCAGGGCCAGCAGGATCAGCAGCGGCCCGCCCGCGCCGGCGAGCAGCCACCAGGCCCAGGCCGGCGCGCTCGCCGGCTCGCCCTCCAGTTGGCCCCGGCTGTCGGCGTTCTGCCGGTACGCCTCGGCCAGCCGGTTGTCGGGCACCTGCCGCGCCACGGCGGCGAGCTGGTCGGCGGCGGTGGCGTACCGGCCGGTGAAGTAGGCGTCCAGGCCGGAGCGGTAGAGCCGGTCGGTCTCGCCCGGCTCGGCCTTGACTCCGGCCTCGCCGAGCAGGCCGGTGAAGGCGGACGCGGGCAGCACCACCCGGTTCGCCCGGTCGGGGCGGGCCAGATCCTGGTCGAGCATGCCGATGACGCGGCCGGCGGGGTCGATGGCGATGCCTCCGTAGGAGGTGTTGCCGAGGTCCTCGCCGATGCGCCACATCGACACGTCACCGCGCCGGCCGGTGCCGGCGATCTTGACGCTCATCGTCCGGGGCCGGTAGGTGGCGGTACGGAAGTCGGCGTCGGTGGTGGCGAAGCCGAGGACGAGCAGGTGCCCGCTCTGGCTCACCCTGGCCCCGGTGTCCAGGCCGACCGCGGGCAGGCCGTTGCGGTTCAGCTTGACCAGGGCGACGTTGCCGGTCTCCTCGGTCTGCGCCGAGACCACCTGGCCGCCGATGGCCGGATCCTCGGTGACGTTGCCCTTGGCCTCGTTGAGCTGGGCGAAGAGCTGGGTAGCCGGTTCGGTGCCCTGGTCCACCCCGGTGAACAGGGTCCGGTCCAGGTTGGTGTTGAGGTAGTTCTCGACCTGGTTCTCGGCGAGCTTGCCCTCGCGCACCAGCATCCGCGCGACCGTGTCCAGGGCGATCCGCCGGGCGTACTCCTCGCCGGGCCGCACGCAGGAACTGCTCGTCAGGGCGTGGCCGTCCGGGTCGACGACGAAGCCGGTGCACCGCCGGCTGAAGGTGATCGGCGTGGGGCGCACCAGGGCGTTCGTGGCGCGGTCGCGCAGGTAGCCGGTGAAGACGGCCTCGAAGAACACCAGGGACGGCCCCGCCGCGGCGAGCGCCCGCTCCTGCGGGCTGGACGGCGCGGCGTTGGCCCATGGACTCAGGCCCGGCCGAACCGGATCGTCGACCGGGAACGCGGTCGCCGGGGCGGCGTCGCCGGCCTCGTCGCCGACGGCGGTGGCGACGCCGACGGCGCCGACCCCGGCGAGGATGCCGAGCACGAGCGCGGCGACGGCGAGCCAGAGCGCCGCACCGGAGCGGGCGGTGCCAGCGCCGGCCGCGGACGGCTGGATGCGGCGGGTCGGGTCGGCGAACGGGTCGGCGGGCGGCGAATCCGCGGGCGCCGGGACCGGAGTGGACGGTACGGCGAGCTGTGGCGCCGGCTGCTGGGGCACGTGGACGATCGGCTGCTGACCGGTGGCGTGCATCGCCCACGGCAGGTGCGGCGGCCCGGAGGTGGGCGTGGGCGAGCCGGACGTCGGCGCGCCGGAGACCGGCCGCGGCGGCGAGGTTATCGCGTCCGTCGCCGGGATCAGCACGGTCGCCTGCGCCTCGGGTGGGTGCAGGTCCATGCCGAGGGTCTGGAAGAGACGCTGGGCGCCCATCCCCTCCTCGGAGGGATAGGCGACCCACGGCTGCGCGGCGTCGAGGTCGGCGTTGACGTAACGCTGACCGCCCGGCGCCTGCGCCATGGCGTTGGCCGCGTTGCCGAATGCCTGTCGCCAGGCCACATCGGTCGCGGCGGCGCCTTCGAGCAGGGCCACCGTGACCAGCCGATCCTGCCCGTCGACGGCCCACCAGGCCGTACCCACCTGGCAGACGCCCAGCGCCTCGGTGAACCTGTACGGACCAACCGGCTGCATGCCACGACTCCTCTGCTCACCTGCCGTGCGGATAGTACAGAGAACGTGCACCGGCGCTGACCCGTGGGCGGTGGGATGGGACAGCGCGCGCGGCTCAACCGGACGGTTGCCTCTGAAAGTTTTCATGCATAGAGTCGCGGCATGAATGAAGGAGGTGTCGCCGCGGCGCCGGACCGGCTGCTCGACCTGTTCCAGGGCGTCCGGCTCACCCCGACCCAGCGGCGCATCGCGCACTGCCTCGTGCAGCACGCCACCACCGCGGCGTACCTGTCCGCCGCCGAGGTGGCCGAGCTGGCCGGGGTCAGCCAGCCGTCGGTCACCCGGTTCGCGGTGGCGCTCGGCCACGACGGCTACCCGGCGCTGCGCCGCCGGCTGCGGGAGATCGCCCCGGCCGGCGGCCCCGACGACGCGGACGCCGGCAACGAACTCCAACGGGCGGTCCGCGCCGAGATGGGCAACCTGGACCGGCTCGCCGGCGAGCTGGCCGACCGGAAGCGGATCGCCGAGGCCGGCCGGCTGCTCGCCACCAGCCGGCCACTGCCCGTGCTGGGGCTGCGCGCCGCCGCGCCGCTGGCCGCCTACTTCGCGTACTTCGCCGCGAAGGTGCACCCCGACGTGCGGGTCCTCGACGACGGCGGCAGCCTGCTCACCGACCGCCTGGAGCAGGCCGCCGCGGCCGGGGCACGCGCCCTGCTCGCCTTCGTCCTGCCCCGCTACCCCCGGGAGACGCTGGACGCGCTGCGCGACGCCCGGGACGCCGGGCTGACCGTCGTCGCTATCACCGACTCGCCGGTCAGCCCCGCCGACGAGTACGCCGCGCTGGTGCTGCCCGCCGCGGTCGGCACCGGCCTCGTCTTCGACCTGCACACCGCCCCGATGACCCTGGCCATGGTGGTCCTCCAGGCGATCTGCGACGCCACCCCGGCCGAGACCCAGGCCCGGCTCGAGGCGTTCGAGTCGTCCGCCGCCCGCCGCCAGTTGTTCCTCGGCTGAGAGGAGTACGAGATGCACCAGCCCGTCCGCGCCGCCCGCGGCACCACCCGCACCGCGAAGGGGTGGCCGCAGGAGGCCGCCCTGCGAATGCTGATGAACAACCTCGACCCCGAGGTGGCCGAGCGCCCCGAGGACCTAGTGGTCTACGGCGGCACCGGGAAGGCCGCCCGGGACTGGCCGTCGTACCAGGCGCTGGTGCGTACGCTCACCGAGCTGCGCGACGACGAGACGATGCTGGTGCAGTCCGGCCGCCCGGTGGGCGTGCTGCGCACCCACGAGTGGGCGCCCCGGGTGCTGCTGGCCAACTCCAACCTCGTCGGCGACTGGGCCACCTGGCCGGAGTTCCGGCGGCTGGAGGCGCTCGGCCTGACCATGTACGGCCAGATGACCGCCGGCTCCTGGATCTACATCGGCACCCAGGGCATCCTCCAGGGCACCTACGAGACGTTCGCTGCCGTCGCGGCCAAGCGGTTCGACGGAACCCTGGCCGGGACGCTGACGCTCACCGCCGGCTGCGGCGGGATGGGCGGGGCGCAGCCCCTCGCGGTCACCATGAACGGCGGCGCCTGCCTGGTCGTGGACGTGGACCGCAGCCGGCTGGAGCGGCGGGCGCACGACCGCTACCTCGACGAGATCGCCGACTCCCTCGACGACGCCGTCGAGCGGGCGCTGGCCGCCAAACGGGACCGGCGGGCGCTGAGCGTCGGCGTGGTCGGCAACGCCGCCACGGTCTTCCCGGAGCTGCTGCGCCGGGGCGTGGCGATCGACGTCGTCACCGACCAGACCAGCGCGCACGACCCGCTGTCGTACCTGCCGGAGGGGGTGGAGCTGGCCGACGCCCGGGAGTACGCGGCGGCCAAGCCGGCCGAGTTCACCGACCGGGCCCGGGCGTCGATGGCGAAGCACGTCGAGGCGATGGTCGGCTTCCTCGACGCCGGCGCGGAGGTCTTCGACTACGGCAACTCGATCCGCGGCGAGGCGAAGCTCGGCGGGTACGAGCGGGCCTTCGACTTCCCCGGCTTCGTGCCGGCGTACATCCGGCCGCTGTTCTGCGAGGGCAAGGGCCCGTTCCGGTGGGCGGCGCTCTCCGGCGACCCGCGCGACATCGCCGCCACCGACCGGGCCATCCTCGACCTGTTCCCGGAGAACGAGTCCCTGGCCCGGTGGATCCGGCTGGCCAGCGAGCGGGTCGCCTTCCAGGGCCTGCCGGCCCGGATCTGCTGGCTCGGCTACGGCGAACGGGACTCCGCGGGGGTCCGGTTCAACGAGATGGTCGCCTCCGGTGAACTTTCCGCGCCGGTGGTGATCGGCCGGGACCACCTGGACTGCGGCAGCGTGGCCAGCCCGTACCGGGAGACCGAGGCGATGGCCGACGGCTCCGACGCGATCGCCGACTGGCCGCTGCTCAACGCGCTGGTCAACACGGCCAGCGGGGCGTCCTGGGTGTCCATCCACCACGGCGGTGGGGTCGGCATCGGCCGGTCCATCCACGCCGGCCAGGTCTGCGTCGCCGACGGCAGCGCCCTCGCCGGCCAGAAGATCGAGCGGGTGCTGACCAACGACCCGGCGATGGGCGTGATCCGGCACGTCGACGCAGGCTACGACGACGCCCGCGAGGTCGCGCAGCGCACCGGCGTCCGCGTCCCCATGGCCGAAGCGTGAGGAGGGGTCCCTTGTTGACGCATTCGGTAGCGGAAGGGCCCCTTCCTAACCGGTTTCGGGAGCTGTGGGACGAGATCGCGCCGGTCGGGCGGGATGAAGGCAGCGGGGGTTACCTGCGGTACGCGCTGACCGAGCCGGAGCTGCGGCTGCGCGAGTGGTTCCGGGACCAGGCCGACGCGCGCGGCATGCCGGTGCAGCAGGACGGCAACGGCAACCTGTTCGCCTGGTGGGGCGACCCGGCGGCCGGCGACGCGGTGCTCACCGGCAGCCACTTCGACTCGGTGCCGCACGGCGGGGCGTACGACGGGCCGCTCGGCATCGTCAGCGCCCTGCTCGCCGTGGACGAGCTGCGGGCCGCCGGGGTCACCCCCACCCGGCCGGTGGTGGTGGCCGCGTTCGTCGAGGAGGAGGGCGCCCGGTTCGGCGTACCCTGCCTGGGGTCCCGGCTGCTCACCGGGGAGATCGCGGTCGACCGCGCGGCCGGGCTGCGCGACGCCGACGGGGTGAGCTTCGCCGAGGCGTTGGGCGAGCGACCGGCGGGCGCCGACCCGGGCCTGCTCGGCCGCTTCGCGGCCTTCGTCGAGCTGCACGTCGAGCAGGGCCGCGCGCTGGTCGACCAGGCCGCGCCGGTCGCGGTGGCCGCCGCGATCTGGCCGCACGGCCGCTGGCGGTTCGACTTCCACGGCGAGGCCAACCACGCGGGTACGACCCGGATGGCCGACCGCCGCGACCCGATGCTCACCTACGCGTTCACCGTGCTCGCGGCGAACAAGGAGGCCCGGCTGCGCGACGCGCACGCCACCGTGGGCCGGGTGGCGGTCGAGCCGAACGCCACCAACGCCATCCCGGCGAAGGTGACCGGCTGGCTGGACGCCCGGGCGGCGGAGGCGGCGACGCTGGACGGCCTGGTCGAGGCGGTACGCGCCAAGGCCACCGAGCGGGCCCGCCGGGACGGCACCGAGCTGACCCTGACCCAGGAGTCGGCCACCCCCCTCGTCGCGTTCGACGGCGGGCTGGCCGGGCGGCTGGCGGCGCTGCTGGACGCGCCGGTGCTGCCCACCGGGGCGGGACACGACGCCGGCGTGCTGGCCGCGCACCTGCCCACCGCCATGCTGTTCGTGCGGAACCCGACCGGGGTGTCGCACTCCCCCGCCGAGTCCGCCACCGACGCCGACTGCGCCGCCGGGGTGACCGCCCTGGCCCGGGTGCTGGAGGAGCTGGCATGCCGTTGACCCGCTGGCTGGCCGAGTACGCCTGGCTGCCCGAGCACGCCGAACCCACCCCGGACGTGCTGATCGAGGCCGAGGACGGTCGGATCACCGCGGTCACCCCGCTGACCGGCGGGGGGCGGCCCACCGCCGGGGTGGAGGTGCTGCGCGACGCCGCCCGGCTGCCCGGCCTCACCCTGCCCGGGCTGGCCAACGCCCACTCGCACGCCTTCCACCGGGCGCTGCGCGGGCGCACCCACGGCGGCCGGGGCGACTTCTGGTCCTGGCGGGAGGTCATGTATGACGTCGCCGGCCGGCTCGACCCGGACTCGTACCTGGCGCTGGCCCGGGCCGCGTACGCGGAGATGGCCCTGGCGGGGATCACCTGCGTCGGCGAGTTCCACTACCTGCACCACGGCCCGGGCGGGCAGCCGTACGACGACCCGAACGCGATGTCGGCGGCGCTGGTCGAGGCCGCCGCGCACGCCGGGATCCGGCTCACCCTGCTGGACACCGCGTACCTGACCGCGAGCGTCGACGGGGCGCCGCTGGACGGGCCGCAGCGCCGGTTCGGCGACGGCGACGCGCTGCGCTGGGCGGCGCGGGTCGACGCGTTCCGCCCGGAGGACGGCCACGCCCGGGTCGGCGCGGCCATCCACTCGGTGCGTGCGGTGCCCGCCGAGCAGCTCGCCACGGTGGCCGGCTGGGCCGACCGCAACGGCGTGCCGCTGCACGTGCACCTGTCCGAGCAGCCGGCCGAGAACGACGCCTGCCGGGCGGTGCACGGTCGCACCCCGACCCGGCTGCTGGCCGACCACGGCGTGCTCGGCCCGCACACCACCGCGATCCACGCCACCCACCCCACCAGCGCGGACCTCACGCTCCTCGGGGACAGCGGCACCCGCGTCTGCCTCTGCCCCACCACGGAACGGGACCTGGCCGACGGCATCGGGCCGGCCCGCCGGATGGCCGAGGCGGGCAGCCCGCTCAGTCTCGGCAGCGACAGCCACGCGATGGTCGACCTCTTCGAGGAGGCCCGCGCGGTGGAACTGGACGAGCGGCTGCGCACCCGCAAGCGGGGGCACTTCAGCGCCGTCGAGCTGCTGGCCGCCGCCACCGTCGGCGGGCACGCCGCGCTCGGCTGGGGCGACGCCGGCCGGCTGGCCGTCGGCGACCGCGCCGACCTGGTCACCGTACGGCTGGACACCGCCCGCACCGCCGGGGTGCCGCCGGTCGGCGCGTTCTTCGCGGCCACCGCCGCCGACGTCAGCCACGTGGTGGTCGACGGCCGGCCGGTGGTCGCCGACGGCCGGCACCTCACCGTCGACGTGCCGGCGGAGCTGCGAGCCGCCATCGCGGAGGTGACTGCCCCGTGAGCGCGAGGAGTGAGCCGGGTTTGCGAGCCGCGCAGTCGCGAACAGAGGTAGAACAATGATCGGCAGTCTGCTGGTGGACAACATCGGGGAGCTGGTCACCAACGCCCCCCGCGACGGCGTGGACGACCCGCTGGGGCTGCGCCGGGACGCCGCCCTGCTGGTCGAGGACGGCGAGGTGGCCTGGATCGGGCCGGCCCGGTACGCGCCGGCCGCCGACCGCCGGATCGACGCCGGGGGCGCGGCCGTGCTGCCCGGCTTCGTGGACAGCCACGCCCACCTGGTCTTCGCCGGGGACCGCGCTGCCGAGTTCGCCGCCCGGATGGCCGGCGAGCCGTACACCGGGGGCGGCATCCGGACCACCGTCGGGGCCACCCGCGCCGCCTCCGACGACGAGCTGCGCGCGAACGTGCGCCGGCTGCGCGACGAGGCGATGCGGCAGGGCACCACCACCATCGAGATCAAGAGCGGGTACGGCCTCACGGTCGCCGACGAGGCCCGCTCGCTGCGGATCGCCGCCGAGTTCACCGGGGACACCACGTTCCTCGGCGCGCACGTGGTCCCCGCCGAGTACGCCGACCGCCCCGACGACTACGTCGGCCTGGTCTGCGGGCCGATGCTCGCCGCCGCCGCTCCGCACGCCCGCTGGATCGACGTGTTCTGCGAGCGGGGCGCCTTCGACGCCGACCACGCGCGGGCGATCCTCGCCTGCGGGCAGGCCGCCGGCCTGGGCGTGCGGGTGCACGCCAACCAGCTCGGCCCCGGGCCGGGCGTGCGGCTGGGGGTGGAGCTGGGCGCGGCCAGCGTCGACCACTGCACCCACCTGTCCGACGCCGACGTGGACGCCCTGGCGTCCACCAGGAGCGCTGCGGACGCACCGGCGGCCGGCACGGCCACCGTCGCCACGCTGCTGCCGGGGGCCGAGTTCTCCACCCGGTCGCCGTACCCGGACGCCCGCCGGCTGCTCGACGCGGGGGTGACCGTTGCCCTCGCCACCGACTGCAACCCCGGCTCGTCGTACACCTCGTCGATGCCGTTCTGCCTCGCCCTCGCCGTACGCGAGATGCGGATGACCCCGGCGGAGGCCGTCTGGGCCGCGACCGCCGGTGGGGCGGCGGCGCTGCGCCGCGACGACGTCGGTGTGCTGCGGCCCGGCGCCCGGGCCGACCTCGTGATCCTCGACGCCCCCACCCACCTGCACCTGGCCTACCGGCCGGGCGTTCCCCTGATCCGCCAGGTTCTGCACAACGGAGTGCCGCGATGACCGTGACCATCCAGCCCACCGGGATCACCCCCGCCGACCTGCTCGCCGTGGCGCGCGGCACGACCAAGGTCGTCCTCGACCCCGCCACCGTCGAGGCGATGGCGACCAGCCGCGCCATCGTGGACCGCATCGAGGCCGCCGGCCGGCCCGTGTACGGCGTCTCCACCGGCTTCGGGGCGCTCGCCAACACGTTCGTCGCCCCCGAGCGGCGGGCCGAGCTCCAGCACGCGCTGATCCGCTCGCACGCCGCCGGGGTCGGCGCGCCGATGCCCCGCGAGGTGGTCCGGGCGATGATGCTGCTGCGGGTGCGCTCGCTGGCGCTGGGCCGCTCCGGGGTCCGGCCGCTGGTCGCCGAGGCCCTGGTGGACCTGCTCAACCACGAGGTGACCCCGTGGGTGCCGGAGCACGGTTCGCTGGGCGCCTCCGGTGACCTGGCCCCGCTGGCGCACTGCGCGCTGGTGCTGCTCGGCGAGGGCTGGGTGCTCGGGCCGGGCGGCGAGCGGATCCCCGCCGCCGACGCGCTGCGCGGGGTCGGGCTGACCCCGATCGAGCTGGCCGCCAAGGAGGGGCTGGCGCTGATCAACGGCACCGACGGGATGCTCGGCATGCTGCTGATGGCGGTGCACGACGCCCGGCACCTGTTCGCCATGGCCGACGTGACCGCCGCGCTGGCCATCGAGGCGATGCTCGGCTCGGAACGGCCGTTCCTGCCGGAGCTGCACGCGATCCGGCCGCATCCGGGGCAGGCGGCGTCGGCGGCGAACATCCACCGGCTGCTGCAGGGCTCGGCGGTGATGGACTCGCACCGCGACGACCTGGCGCACGCCGTGCAGGACGCGTACTCGATGCGCTGCGCGCCGCAGGTCGCCGGCGCGGCCCGGGACACCCTCGACTTCGTCGAGACGGTCGCCGGCCGGGAACTGCTGTCGGTGGTGGACAACCCGGTGGTGCTGCCCGACGGGCGGGTCGAGTCGACGGGCAACTTCCACGGCGCGCCGCTCGGCTTCGCCGCCGACTATCTGGCCATCGCCGCCGCCGAGGTGGGTGCGATCGCCGAGCGGCGGGTGGACCGGTTGCTCGACGTGACCCGCTCCCGGGACCTGCCGGCGTTCCTGTCCCCCGACGCCGGGGTGAACTCCGGGCTGATGATCGCCCAGTACACGGCGGCCGGGATCGTCGCGGAGAACCGCCGGCTGGCCGCGCCCGCCTCGGTGGACTCGCTGCCGACCAGCGGCATGCAGGAGGACCACGTCTCGATGGGCTGGGCGGCGACCAAGAAGCTGCGCACCGTGCTGGACAACCTGACCAGCCTGCTCGCGGTGGAGCTGCTGGCCGCGGTGCGCGGCCTCCAGCTGCGCGCCCCGCTGGACCCGTCGCCGGCCGGCCGGGCGGCGGTGGCCGCGCTGGGCGCGGCGGCGGGCGAGCCGGGGCCGGACGTGTTCCTCGCCCCGGTGATGGAGGCCGCCCGGGCGGTGGTGGCCGGTCCGGAGCTGCGGGCCGCGATCGAGCGCGAGGTGGGGCCGCTGAGCTGACCGGCGCCGCTGCCGGGGGGCTGTCCCCCAGAAAGGTCGGAGGCCAGCCCCGTACCTCCCGCCGAGCGGGGCCCATAGCGTCGGAGTCGCCCAGCCCGTCCACCTGAGGAGGACGACTTGACCACGACGCAGCTCCGCCGACCGCACCGGCCCGGGCCGGCCGGACGGCTGTTCCTCGGCCCGGATCGCCGGTTGCGCCGGTGGTGGCGGGTCCTCGCCTACCTCGCCGCCGTGCTGGCGCTGGCCGCGCCGCTCGGCGGGTGGGGGCAGCGGTCGCTGACCGCCAACCTGATCGCGCACGCCGGGGTGCTCCTCGGCGTGCTTGGCCTCACCTATGTGTTTCGGCGACACGTCGACCGGCGGCGGTGGCGGGACATCGGGCTGACCGGGCGGCCCGGCCGGAACCTGTGGGTCGGTTTCCTGACCGGCGTGCTGGCGATGGTCGCGTATCTTGCCGTGCTGTGGGGGGCGGGCTGGGCGCGGTTCACCGGGACGGAGCTCGCCGACCGGGGGGTCCCTGGCGCCGTCGGGCTGCTCGGCGCCGGCCTGTTCTTCTTCGCCACCAGCGCCGTCGTGCAGGAGGTCGCCTTCCGGGGGTACGTGTTGCAGACGCTCGCCGACGGCTGGTCGCTGCGCGGCGCGGCGGTGAGTTCGAGCGTGATCTTCGCGCTGCTGCACTTCTCCGGCGTGCCGACACCGCTGTTCGCGCTGATCCTGCTCGCCGACCTCGGGCTGATGGCCGGTTTCCTCGTGCTGACCCGGCTCTCCACTGGTGCACTGTGGCTGGCGATCGGCTTCCACACCGCCTGGAACTGGACGATGGACACCGTCTTCTCCCTGGACACCGACGTCGGCGCGGACTACGGCGACGCGCTGGTCCACGTACGGCTGCACGCGCCGGCGGCCGGGCTCGGGCCGCAGGGCGCGGCGGAGCTGCTGTATCTGCTCACCTCGGCGCTGCTCTTCACCGGGTACTGGCTGGTCACCAGCCGCCGTCGGGCGGTGGTGCCGGGATGAGGCGGTTCCTCCGGACGGTGTTGGCGGCGCCGGTGCGCGCCCGCACCGGGCGGGAGACCCTGCACCTGCTCCTCGGCGCCCCGCTGTCGGCCGTCGCGCTGCTCTTCGTGGGGCTGGCCGGGTACGCCGCCCTGGCCAGCGTGACCGTGGTGGGTCTCGGGCTGCTCGCCGGGGTGGTCACGGCGGCGCGCGGAATCGGCGTCCTGGAACGGCTCCGGGCCCGCCGCCTGCTCGACCTCGACCTGCCCCCGGCCGCACCGCGGGCCCGGCGGCACCCGGGTGCCGTCGGCTGGGTCCGGGACGCGCTGTCCGATCGCACCGGCTGGCGGTGCCTGCTGCACGCGCTGGTTGCCGTGCCGGTCGGTGTGGCCCAGGCGTACCTGGTGGGGCTGTGGTGGCTGCTGTCGCTGGCCACGCTGAGCTACCCGCTCTGGGGGTGGCTGATGCCACTGCGGAACGGGCAGCGCGCGGACGAGATCCGGCTCGGCGGCTGGCAGTGGTACCCGGACCGCTGGCCGTACCCGCTGCTGGTCTGCGCCGTGGGTGTGGTCGGGGTGCTCGCGGCCCCGTGGCTGGTGGCCGGGCTGGCCGGCCTCGACCGGCTCCGGCTCCGGGCGCTGCGGACCGGTTCGACCGCGCGCGAGCAGGTGGAGTTGTCGGAACGCCGCCGGGTCCGGGCCGTCGAACAGTCCGGCGCCCAGCTGCGGCGGATCGAGCGGGACCTGCACGACGGCGTGCAGGCCCGGATGGTCGCGCTCGCCCTGGAGCTCGGCCGGGCCCGCGCCGACATCGGCGACGGGCTGACGTCGCCGCAGGTCGCCGAGCGGGTGACCGCGGCGCACGAGGAGGCGAAGCAGGCCCTGGCCGAGCTGCGCGAACTGGCCCGCGGCATCTACCCGGCGGTGCTGACCGACCTGGGTCTGGACGGGGCCGTACCGCTGCTGACCGCCCGCTGTCCGATCCCCGTCGACACCGACATCGACGTACCGGGCCGGCCGTCCCGGGTGGTGGAGACCAACGCCTACTTCTGCATCGCCGAACTGCTCACCAACATCACCAAGCACAGCGCCGCCACCAGCGCGTCGGTACGGGTCCGGCGGCGCGGCGACCGGCTGCTGGTCGTGGTGGGCGACGACGGCCGGGGCGGTGCCAGGATCGTCCCTGGCGGTGGCCTGGACGGGGTGACGTCGCGGGTGGACACCGCCGGCGGAACGGTGTCGGTGACCAGCCCGGCCGGCGGTCCGACCGAGATCAGGATGGAGCTGCCGTGCGAGTGGTGATAGCGGAGGACTCCGTCCTCCTCCGGGACGGCCTCGGTCGGCTGCTCAGCGACAAGGGGCACGAGGTGGTGGCCGCCGTCGACGACGTGCCGGCGCTGCTGGACGCGGTCCGGGACCGTGCCCCGGATCTGGCCGTGCTGGACATCCGGCTGCCGCCCAGCTACACCGACGAGGGGCTGCGCGCGGCGCGGGAGATCCGCTCCCGGCCCCCGGCGACGCCGGTGCTGCTGCTCTCCCAGTACGTGGTGGACCGCTACGTCGACGACCTGCTCAGCGCCGATCCGAGCGGGGTCGGCTACCTGCTGAAGGATCGGGTCGCCGACGTCGCCGAGTTCCTTCGCGCGGTCACCGAGGTCGGCGCCGGCGGCACCGTCCTCGATCCCGAGGTGGTCCGCCAACTGGTGGGACGCAGCCGCCGCCGCAGCGCGCTCGACGCCCTCACCGCCCGGGAACGGGACGTGCTGGCCGCGATGGCCCAGGGCCAGTCGAACGCCTCGGTGGCCGGGACGCTGCACATCTCGGAGGGATCGGTGGAGAAGCACGTCGCGAGCATCTTCGCGAAGTTGGGGCTGGCGAACGACCGCCAGACCCACCGGCGGGTGCTGGCGGTCGTCGCGTACCTGCGCTCCTGACCGGTCAACCGGCCGGGCCGGCCCAGGGCGATCCCGGGGGGCGGGTCACCGCTCAGGCGGCCGGCGGAAGCACCTTGGCGACCAGCTTGGCCAGCTCGCGCGGCGCCTTGCCCCGGTGGCTGACCGCGTCCTTCTCCGCCGGGGTCAGCTCGGCCTCCGCCGGGGTCAGCTCGGCGTTGGTCCGTTCCTGGCCGTCGCCGAAGAGCGGGAAGTGCTGCGCGGCCCCGAACTGCGTGCGGCGATCGAGCGGGAGGTGGGCCCGCTCGGCTGAGACCATGTGTCGGCGAGCGTGCCGACCGGGCTCAGGCCTTAGGCACCAGCAACAGCACCGTGACGCCTTCGTACGACTCGATTCGGCCGGCGACGTAGCGGGTGCGCAGGCGTTCCCCCAGCTGGCCGCCGCCGAGCAGAGAATGCCACTGCTTGGCGGGGGCGTTGATGGTGCTGACCACCCACAGGCGGTCCACGCCCGCCACCACCCGTGCGGCGGTGGCGTCGTCGTGGTCCAGGGCGTAGTAGGAGTGCTGTTGCCTCGCCGACGCCAATGCCAGCACGTCACGCGGTCGACGTTCGGGCAGGTAGAGGCCGATGGCGAGGCGAGAGACGTTCTGCTGTGGGCCGCGATGCAGGATCCCGTCGCCGGGCTGTTGAGCGGAGGCGATGACAGCGTACGCGGAGCGCAGATCGGGGTTGCCGGAGAGGGTGTCGACCTGCAGGGCGGTGTGCGCCGACAAGCCCAACACGGCCGCCGCCGCGACCACCGCCGGCCCGGTCCACCGACCGAGGCATGCCTGGGCGGCGAGCAGGCACCACGCCGGGACGGTGAACAGCAGATACCGCGGGTGCAGCATTGGTTCGGACAGCGATACCAGGAACAACACCACGGGGGGCACGACTCCCCACGCAACGAGCAGTGCGGTGGCCCGGTTCGCGGGCGGACGTACCACCAGGGCCGCGCCGATCAGGAGACCACCGACCGCTGCGGCACCCACCGTCTCACCCGGCAACTGGGGCAACCTCGCCCAACTTGGGGTGCCCAACCACGCCACCTGCCCGGACTGGCCGGAGCCGAGCAGCAACAGCGGCACCACGGGCAGCAGCCCGACGGCGACCGCGGCAGCCCAGCGCACCGCGTCAGCCCGGCGCGACGCCATGTAGGCCAGGTGTGCGGCCAGCAGCATGAGCGCCAGCAGGTGCGCGGCGGCCAGGATTGGGATGGTAAGGGCGTAGACGATCCAGCGTCGCCAGGTCTGCCGCTCGGCCGCCCACATCAGAGCGAGGGTCGAGAGCAGGGCAGCGGCACTCGCGAGGGCGTACGGGCGGGCCTCCTGCGCGTACCGTGACACCGCCGGAAGTGCGGCGAACAGCAGCCCGGCGACCAGCCCCGCTCGGGTGTTGGCAAGGCGGCGGCCGAGCACCACCACCAGCGCTGCGGCCACAGCCATCGCCGCCAGGGACGGCACCCGCAGCGACAGCTGCGACGCCCCGAAGACCCGGGCCCACGCGTGCAGTGCCAGGTAGTAAGGGGCGAACACCACGTCCACGTTCCGCACCACCGCGCCAAGGTCTCGCACGGGCAGGGTGGCCGCATACCAGGTGACCACCTCGTCCTGGTGGAACTGCCGGCCCATTCCGTACAGGCTGGCGACGATCGTCGCGGCGGAGGAGGCGGCGGGTGCAGCGGCAGGGTGAGCCCAAACGCCACGCCGGGGTAGTGGCGGGGCCGGTGCGTCGAGGACGGCGGTCATGGATGCGCAGCGTACGGCACATGTTGATCGTCCACGCGACCGTCGGCACCACCCGAGCGCTCCGCACACCAAGACCCTGACCGTGATCGGCGAATCGACCGGCTCCTTGCCTCGCCCTGTCTGCGGGAGGCCCGGTTGAGCGATCTCGGGACAGGGACGGATCAGCCGGGCGGGAGCACCTTGGCGACCAGCTTGGCCAGCTCGCGCAGCGCCTTGCCCCGGTGGCTGACCGCGTCCTTCTCCGCCGGGGTGAGCTCGGCGTTGGTCCGCTCCTGGCCGTCGCCGAGGAAGATCGGGTCGTAGCCGAAGCCGCCGTCGCCGCGCGGCGCGCGCAGCAGCCGCCCCGGCTGGCGGCCGTCGACCAGGTGCTCCTTGCCGGTGGGCAGCACCAGCGCCACGGTGCAGACGAAGGACGCCCCCCGGTGCTCGTCGGGCAGGTCGGCGATCTGGTCCAGCACCAGCTGGAGGTTGGCCAGGTCGTCGCCGTGCGAGCCGGCCCAGCGGGCGCTGAACACGCCCGGCATCCCGTTGAGCGCGTCCACCGCCAGCCCGGAGTCGTCGGCGATGGTGGGCAACCCGGTACGCCGGCAGCCCTCCCGGGCCTTGATCAGGGCGTTCTCGCCGAAGGTCAGCCCGGACTCGGGCAGCTCGGGGTACTCCTCCACATCGTCGAGGCCGAGCAGGGCGACCCGGTGCGCGCCGAGCGCGCCGTCCAGGATCCGCTGCAACTCGATCAGCTTCTTGCGGTTGCGGGTGGCGAGCAGGACCTTGTTCATGCCGGTCACCTTCCGTTCGCGAGGGGGTGGCCAACCCTCGCGTTCATCACGACAGTGCCTTGCGCTGGGCCTCGGCCAGCTCGGCGCAGCCGGCCAGCCCGAGGTCGAGCAGGGCGTCGAGCTGGTCCCGGGCGAAGACGCCGTCCTCGCCGGTGCCCTGCACCTCGACGAACTCGCCGGCGGCGGTGCAGACCACGTTCATGTCCACCTCGGCGGCCACGTCCTCCTCGTAGCACAGGTCCAGGCGCGGCTCGCCGGCGACGATGCCGACGCTGACCGCCGCGACCGACCGGCGCATCACCTTCTCCGGCCGGCCGCTGAGCGCCTTGCGCTCGGCCAGCCAGCTCACCGCGTCGTGCAGCGCGACATACGCCCCGGTGATCGCGGCGGTGCGGGTGCCGCCGTCGGCCTGGAGCACGTCGCAGTCGAGCACGACGGAGTTCTCGCCGAGCGCCTTGAGGTCGATGGCGGCCCGCAGGCTGCGCCCGATCAGCCGGGAGATCTCGTGGGTCCGCCCGCCGATCCGGCCCTTGACGCTCTCCCGGTCGGAGCGGGTGTTGGTGGCGCGCGGCAGCATCGCGTACTCGGCGGTGACCCAGCCGAGGCCGGAGCCCTTGCGCCAGCGGGGGACGCCCTCGGTCACGCTCGCCGTGCAGAGCACCCGGGTGCCGCCGAACTCGACGAGCACCGATCCCTCCGGGTGGGTGCTCCAGCCCCGGGTCAACGTCACCGGTCGGAGTTGGTCGGGTTGCCGCCCGTCAGGTCGCGCCATGCCTGCACCCTATGCGGTGCGATGATCGACCGCTGCCGGGGTGGCCCCGGTCCCGCCGACGCCGGGGTCAGATCTCGTAGCTGGCGCCGGCCCGGACGACCTCCAGCGGCCCGGTGTACGCGGCGGCGGCCGACTCGACGGTGTGCGCCTCGCTGCCCCAGGCCGGCACCAGGTGGGTCAGCAGCAACCGGCCGACCTCGGCCTTGGTGGCGTACTCGGCCGCCTCCCGGCCGGTCAGGTGCAGGTCCGGCGGGTTCTCCACGCCGTCGAGGTAGCTCGCCTCGCAGAGGAACACGTCGGCGCCCTGGGCGAGCCGCAGCAGCGCGTCGCAGGGCGCGGTGTCGGACGAGTAGCAGAGCACCCGGCCGCCGTGCTCCAGCCGGACGCCGTACGTCTCGACCGGGTGGTTCATCCGGTCGACGGTGACCGTGAACGGGCCGATCGGGAAGGTGCCCGGTTGCAGGCCGTAGAACTGGTAGACGTCCTCGACCGTGCCGTCGTCCGGCCCGTAGGCGGCGGCCAGCCGGTCGGGGGCGCCCGGCGGCGCGTACACCGGCAGGGGCGGGTAGGGGCCGTCCGGGGCGTACCGGCGGACGACGATGTAGCTGACCGCGTCGAGCATGTGGTCGCAGTGCAGGTGGGTCAGCAGGATCGCGTCGGGGGCGTGCAGCCCGACGTACCGCTGGAGGGTGGACAGCGCCCCGGAGCCGAAGTCGACCAGCAATCGGAATCCGTCGGCCTCGACCAGGTACGCCGAACACGGCGAGTCGGGGCCCGGGAAGCTGCCGGCGCAACCCAGAACGGTCAGTCGCATCCGGTCGTCCCGCGCTCACGCGTAGTAGTCGCCGTCCCGGCCCTCGGCCCGCCGATGATCTCTACCGACGCGTACGCCACGCTGCGCAGCCTACGCGCGGTGGGCGGCGGCAAGAATCGTCTCTCCGAAGTTGTCATCAAGGTGACACAGTGTCGCGGTCGCCGGCGTGGCCGGTGCGGGCCGCCGGGCGGCCCGCACCGGACCGGTCAGGCCCAGAGCTGCCCCTCCAGGGCGTCCTCGGCGTCGGCCAGCGTGCCGCCGTAGGCGCCGGTGGACAGGTATTTCCAGCCGCCGTCGCAGACCACGAAGGCGACGTCTGCGCCCCGCCCGTCGCGTACCGCCTCGTGCGCCACGGCGAGGGCGGCGTGCAGGATCGCGCCGGTGGAGAACCCGGCGAAGATGCCCTCCACCTCGACGAGCTGCCGGGTACGCAGCACGGCGTCCCGGGTGCCCACCGAGAACCGCCGGGACAGCACCGCGGCGTCGTACAGCTCGGGGACGTACCCCTCGTCGATGTTGCGCAGCCCGTAGACCAGCTCGCCGTAGCGGGGCTCGGCGGCGACGATCTGGATGTCGTCGACCTTCTCCCGCAGGTAGCGCCCGGTGCCCATCAGGGTGCCGGTGGTGCCCAGGCCCGCCACGAAGTGCGTGATGGTGGGCAGGTCGCGCAGCAGCTCGGGCCCGGTGGTCTCGTAGTGCGCCCGGGCGTTGGCCTCGTTGCCGTACTGGTAGAGCATCACCCAGTCGGGGTGCTCGGCCGAGATCTGCTTCGCGCTGGCGACCGCCTGGTTCGAGCCGCCGGCCGCCGGCGAGAAGATGATCTCCGCGCCGTACATCCGGAGCAGCTGGACCCGCTCGGTGGAGACGTTCTCCGGCATCACGCAGACCAGCCGGTATCCGCGCAGCTTTGCCACCATGGCCAGCGAGATTCCGGTGTTGCCGCTGGTCGGTTCAAGGATGGTGTCACCCGGCCGGAGCCGGCCGGCCGCCTCGGCCGCGCGGACCATGAACAGGGCGGCCCGGTCCTTGACGCTGCCGGTCGGGTTCCGGTCCTCCAGCTTCGCCCAGAGCCGCACCGGCGGCGCCCCGGCGGGCACCGTCGGCGAGAGCCGCGGCAACCCCACCAGCGGGGTGCCGCCACACGCGTCGAGCAGGCTTTCGTACCGCGCCATGGGTGACCGCCCTCAGCGGGCGGCGACGGCCGCGTCCCGCGCGGCGGTGGCCGCCCGGTGCTGCGAGATCGCGGCGGCTGCCGCGAAGCCGAAGGCGCCACCGGCGACGGCCGGCAGGATGGTGACGCTGTCGCCGTCGTTGAGCTTGGCGTCCAGCGCGCCCAGGAAGCGGACGTCCTCGTCGTTGACGTAGACGTTGACGAAGCGGTGCAGCGCACCGGCCTCGGTGACCAGCCGGGCCTTCAGGCCGGCGTGCCGGGAGTCCAGGTCGGTGAGCAGGTCGGCCAGGGTGTCCCCGGCGCCCTCGACGACCTTCGCGCCGCCGGTGTAGCTGCGCAGGATGGTGGGGATGCGAACCTCGATGGACATGGTGTCGTACTCCTTGATCGGGTGTGCCACGGTGACGGGAAGGAGGAGCTGGCCGGACGCTGAGGAGGTCAGCGGCCCGAACACTCGTAGTCGACCGTCGCCGGGCTCTGCCCGAACATGTAGGACTGGACGGCGTGCGGGTCCACGGCCGCGTCCACGATCCGCACCGGCTCCTCGGTGACCACGCCGTCGACGATGCGGAAGGAGCGGATCTCCTCCGTGTCGCTCTCCCGGGTGGAGACGAGCAGGTAGTGCGCCCCCGGCTCACCGGCGAAGGAGACGTCCGTGCGGGACGGGTAGGCCTCCGTGGCGGTGTGCGAGTGGTAGATGACCACCGGCTCCTCGTCGCGGTCGTCCATCTCCCGCCACAACCGCAGCTGCTCCATCGAGTCGAACTCGTAGAAGGTCATGGAGCGGGCGGCGTTCTCCATCGGGATGTGCCGGGTCGGGGTGTCGCTGCCGACGGGGCCGGCGACCACGCCGCACGCCTCGTCGGGGTGGTCCCGGCGCGCGTGGGCCACGATCGCGTCGATGATCGACCGGTCGATGCTCAGCACGCCTACCAGCCTAGCGCCTGACCGGGTACGGCGGCGAAGTGGCGACGCTCACCCATCAGTCGATCAAGGCGTTGAGCAGGGATTCCTGCAGATAGCCCAGATACGCGTAGACCGACAGTTGGAACACCCGGGACGAGGTGGGGTCGGTGGCCACCGCCTCGTCGAGCTCCTCGGCCAGATCGGTGCCGTCGGAGATGTCCAGCCGGACGCCCATGGCCAGCCGGGCGTCGTTAAGCGCCCGCAGCCACGCCTCCGCCGCCTCCGCGTCGAGCCGCACCTCACCACCGGAGTCGGTGACGTCGGGCAGCGCCGCGAGGATCGCCCCGGCCTGGTCGATCTTGGCCGTCTTCAGGTCGCCCTCGGTGTAGCGGCGAAACTCGGCGGTGCTCGCCGAGTCGTCCGGGTAGACGTCGGGAAAGAGCCGACCCACCACCGGGTCGGTGTGGTCGAAGCCGTCGGTGAGCAAACCGACCACCTCGGAGGCGACCTTGCGCAGCACCCGGACCTCGTCCACGGCGAAGGTCGCCACGTACCGCCCGCCCTGGCAACGGAACATACTCACGGTGCCATCCCTGTTCGCGACTGCGGGGCTCGCAAAACCGGCTCACTCCTCACGCTCACGGCCATCCCTGTTCGCGACTGCGGGGCTCGCAAAACCGGCTCACTCCTCACGCTCACGGCCATCCCTGTTCGCGACTGCGGGGCTCGCAAAACCGG
>NZ_JBFAID010000019.1:0-10075 GCF_040654475.1 Micromonospora sp. NPDC050686 | reverse complement strand
CGGCTCACTCCTCACGCTCACGAACGATCCACCGTCGCCCACAGTCCGTACGCGTGCAGCTGCGACGCGTCGTGTTCCATCCGCTCCCGGGCGCCGCTGGACACCACCGCCTTGCCCTTGTGGTGCACGTCCAACATGAGCCGCTCGGCCTTCTCCCGGCTGTAGCCGAAACACTTCTGGAAGACCCAGGTCACGTAGGTCATCAGGTTGACCGGGTCGTCCCACACGATCGTCACCCACGGCCGGTCCGAGACCGGCACCTCTTCGGTGGCCGGCGTCTCGACCGGTGCAACCTGCGGAGCCGCCATGCCCCCCATCGTGCCACCGGAATCGGCGAACCGATGAACCGGAACGCCGGGACGGCCGGGATCGGCGTGCCGCAGAGTCACTGCCGCCACGCCGGTCTCGCCACGCCCGCCGCGCTCAGGCGAGCAGGATGCCGTGGTCGACCGCATCGGTGAGCACCGTGGAGATCGAGAGACGGATCACCTCGAACCGCCGGGACACCTCACGGGTCAGTTCCAGCTCCACCTCGCGCAACGCCCGCTGCGCCCAGGACCGGGCCCCGGCCGGATCGTCGTTTCCGGGGCTGCGCCAGTGCTGCCAGCAGCCGCCGGAGAGGGCGACCGCCAACGGCGGCAGCACCTCGGTGCGTTCGGCGCCCGGATAGCCGGCCAGCGCGTCGATCGCCCCGGCGCCGGTCAGCTCGGCCACCCCGGCCGTGCTGGTGACCAGCAGCACGCGGTCGAGTTCCCGGCCGGCCGAGTGGTCGACCAGCCCCCAGTGCACGGCGGCGGCGATGCGCCGGCGCACCCCCTCGCCCGGAGGCGCCCCGAGGACCCGGGTCGCGGCGTCGTGCAGCAGCGTCCGCACCGCCTGGTCGCACTGCGTGGTGGCCAGCGCGGACAGCGCTTCCATCTCGCGGTCCAGCAGCTGCGGCAGGCCGGCGGAGCCCACCCCGAAGACGATCTCCTGGACCACCCTGAGGTGGATCTTCGCCAGCTCCAGGGCGAGATCCTGGCGGATCCGCTGGGCGCCGGCGCGGGCCTGCCGCTCCAGCCGGTCGGCCCAGTCACCGCGGGCCGCCGCGGGCGCCACAGCCACCCGTTCGTGCGCGCCCGGCGGCACCGGCGGCTCGGCGCTGGCCCGGCGCAGCCCCTCGTCGACGGACCAGCCGACCAGCGCCCGCTGGAGCTCGGGCAGCACCGGGCTCCGGGCCGGGAACCAACGCGCCCGGGCCAGCGTGGGCACCGCGGCCAGCAGGGCGGCCCGGTGCGCCGCCGCGCTGAGCGCGACCGCGCCGTCCGGGATGCCGGACCGGACGGGCGACGGGACGGATGCCCCCGTGTCCCCCGTCGCCGCACCGCCCGGCCCCGGCTCCCAGCCGGCCACCCCGGGAGTGACCACGAAGAAGACCTCGACGGGGGACGAGCCGAGCTCGGCCAGCAGATCGAGCTCGGCGGCGGTGAACGCCTGGTCGGCGGCGATCACGAAGAGCAGCGCGCCGGCCCGCCCCGCCGCCTCCAGCAGCAGCCGGCCGCCGGCCATGCCGAGCGTGCCCGAGTCCGGGGTGTCCACCAGCGTGAAGTGCCGCAGCAGCGGCACCGGCAGGCTCAGCTCGACCCGGCGCGGCGGCCGGGCCAGCGCCGGACCGGCGGCCAGCTGGTCCGCGCCGTACCCGAGTGGCTGGCGGTAGCCCGGCACGTACGCCGCGCGGGTGGCCTGCGGCGCGTGCCGGACCACCAGGCAGGCGCCGGGGGTCACCGCGAGCATGCCGGAGGGCTGGCCGAGCAGGGCGGCCAGCACCTCGGCCCGGCCGGCGCCGGCCGGGCCGGCGGCGACCACGGCGAGCGGCTCCTCGGACCCGGGCGTGGCCGCCCCGAGCCGCGCCGGGAGCGGCCCGCAGCGGGGCAGGTCCGTCGACCGGTCCCCGTCGTCGGAGGCGACGTCCGGGCGGCCGGCCGAGGAGAGAGGACGTGGCTTCATCCGGTGCCCTCCGGGTGCGGGGGGCGACCGGTCGCGAGCCCGGTCGCGTCGACATGTCCGGTGGCGAGCCCCGGATGACGGAAGCCTACGGAGCGCAGTGACTTCGTGACGAATACCTCCGCTACTCACCGGCAATCCTCAGATTACTCAACTTCACTGCGTGACGGTCTACGCGCAGCCCGATTCGCGTCGATATGCTGCTTCGATGAGTCGGTGGAGCTTCGTCGGCCGAACGGATGAACTAGGCCGTCTGTTGTCGGCGATCACCGACATCGGGCGGCGCGGCATCTTCTTCAGCGGCAGCGCGGGCATCGGCAAGAGCCGGCTGCTCCGGGAGGGCGTGGCGGCCCTGCCCACCGACCGGTACGCGATCTCGTTCGTCGCGGCCAACGCCACCACCGTGGCGCTGCCCTTCGGCGGTCTGGTGCAGGTGCTGCCGGCCGAGCAGCCGCAGGGGCTCTCCCCCGCCGGGCTGCTGCGCTGGGCGGTGCAGGCGCTGCGGGAGCAGGCGGCCGGCCGGCCGATCGTGCTCGCGATCGACGACGCCCACCTGCTCGACCCGCCGTCGGCGGCCCTGGTCCACCTGGTCGCTCGCACCGAGAACACCACGGTGGTCGGCACGCTGCGCGACGGGGAGCAGTTGCCGCTGCCGATCCGCGCGCTCTGGACCGACGACCTGGTCGATCTCGCCGAGCTGAGCCCGCTCGGCCGGCCGGAGACCGCCGAGCTGCTCGCGGAGATCCTGGACGGCCCGGTCGACGACGGTTCCGCCGAGCGGCTGTGGCGCTTCTCCGGCGGCAACCCGCTGCTGCTGCGCGAGCTGGTGTTGGCCGCCGCGGGCGGCGAGCTGCACCGGACGTACGGGGTGTGGACCTGGACCGGCCGGTTGGAGCTGGCGCCCAACCTCACCGAGCTGATCGACACCCGGGTCGGCCAGCTCAGCTCCGGCGTCCGCACCGTGGTCGAGCTGGTCGCCTTCGGTGAGCCGCTGGGCCTGCAACTGCTCAACGAGGCGGTCGAACCGACCGATGTGGAGACCGCCGAGGAACGCGGCCTGATCAGCGTGATCCAGCAGGACCGACGGGTGAACGTGCGGCTGGCCCACCCGCTCTACGGCGAGGTGCTGCGCCGCCGCTGCCCGGTCAGCCGCACCCGCAGGTTGCAGGCCCGGCTGGCCGACCTGCTGGAAAAGGCCGGCAAGCGGCGCCGCGACGACCTGCTCCGGGTGGCCGTCTGGCGGCTGGACTCGGGCACCGCGCAGGATCCGGCGCTGCTGCTGGACGCGGCGGTGCAGGCGTTCACCCGGTACGACGTACCGCTGGCGACCCGGCTCGCCCGGGCCGCGCTGCAGGCCGACGGCGGCTACGACGCCGCCGAGCTGCTCGCCACCATCCTGATGTTCGGCGACCGGCCCACCGAGGCGCTCGGGGTGCTCGACGCGGTCGCCGACGAGATCCCGTGCGACGGGCGGCGGGCCCGCTGGCTCACCGCGCGCGGCATGGTCACCTACTGGGGGCTCAGTCAGGAGTCCACGGTGGAGGAGATCGCCCGGGGGGCGGACGAGCTGACCGATCCGGCCGACGTCGCCCGGGTACGGGCGTTCGAGGCGATCATGCGGCTGCACCGGCTCGACACGGACGCCGCGCTGCGGCTCGGCCGGGGCGTGCTGGACCGGCCGGCGGCCAGCGCGTCGGCCCGGGAGCTGGCCCGCTGCACGGTGGCGCACCTGCAGGCCGCCCAGGGCCACTTCCGGCGCAGCGCGGAGGCGGTGGCGCGGGTGGCCGCGGAGGCGCCGGCCTGGCGCACCGACATGCCGTACCTGCAGTTGGCGATGGAGCTGGCCCGGGGCACCCAGCTCACCCTCGCCGGCGACCTGGCCGGCATCGACGCCATCGTCGCCGACGAGTTCGCCGACCTCGCCGGGGCGGGTGACTTCCGGCTCGGCACCGGCTACCTGGCCATCCTGCGGGCGTACGCGGCGCGGCTGCGCGGGCAGAGCGGGGACGCCCTCAAGATCAGCCTGGGTGCGTGCGCGGTGCTGGCGACCAGCCGGGTCTACGCGAGCCTCGGCCAGGCCGAGCGGGCCCAGGCCGCGGCGCTGCGCGGCGACGCGACGCACGCCGCCGAGGCGGTGGCCGAGGTCGACCGGCTCCACGCCCCCGGCATGGCGGTGCTCTACCCCTGGCTGGAGCAGGCCCGCGGGGCGGCCCTCGCGGCCGCCGGCGACCTGGCCGCCGCCACCCGGCAGCTCGCCGGGCTGGCCGACCGGCTGCGCGCGGACGGCCTCGCCGGTCACGAGGCGCTCGTCCTGCACGACCTGGTCCGGTACGAGCTGGGCACGACGCTCGTCGGGCCGACCTGCACCGACGGCAGCCGGCGTACGGTCGCGCAACGCCTGGCCGAGCTCTCCGAGTCGGTCGACGGGCCGCTCGCGCCGCTGCTGGCCCGGCAGGCCCGGGCCGCCGTGGAGGGCTCCGCCGACGGACTGCTCACGGTCGCCGACTGCTTCACCGACCTGGGGCTCCCGGTGTACGCGGCGGAGGCCACCGCGATGGCCCTGCACCGGCTGCGGCGCGACCGGTCCGGCGCGGCCGGGGTGGCCCACCAGCGGCTGGCCGCCCTGCTCAGCGCCGCCGACCACCTCGACACTCCGGCGCTGCGGCTGGTCCGGCCCACCCTGACCAGCCGGGAACGGGAGATCGCCGGGCTCGCCGCCGAGGGGGTGACCAGCCGGGTCATCGCCGAGCGGCTCTATCTGTCCAGCCGCACGGTGGAGAACCACCTGCAACGGGTGTACAGCAAGCTCGGGGTGAGCGGGCGGGCCGAACTGGGCGCCGCCCTGCGGTCGATCCCGGGCCGGACCGGCACTGCCTCGGAGTGAACCCTAGGCTGGGACGGGTGAGCACCCTTCGCCCCGCGCTGCTGACCGACCACTACGAGCTGACCATGGTCAGCGCCGCCCTGCGCGACGGCACCGCCGACCGCCGCTGCGTGTTCGAGGTGTTCAGCCGGCGGCTGCCGGCCGGCCGCCGGTACGGCGTGGTCGCCGGCACCGGGCGGCTGGTCGAGCTGATCCGGGAGTTCCGGTTCGACGCGGCCGAGGTCGACTTCCTGCGCCGCACCGGGGTGGTCGACGACGCGGGCGCCGAGTGGCTGACCGACTACCGATTCACCGGCGACGTGGAGGGGTACGCCGAGGGCGAGCTCTTCTTCCCCGGCTCCCCGATCCTCACCGTCTCCGGCGGCTTCGCCGAGTGCGTGGTGCTGGAGACGCTGGTGCTGTCGGTGCTCAACCACGACTGCGCGGTGGCCGCCGCGGCCGCCCGGATGGTCACCGCGGCCCGCGGCCGGGTGCTGATCGAGATGGGCTCGCGGCGGGCGCACGAGGAGGCCGCGGTGGCCGCCGCCCGGTCGGCGTACCTGGCCGGGTTCCAGTTCACCTCCAACCTCGCCGCCGGGGCGCGGTACGGCATCCCCACCGCCGGCACGGCCGCGCACGCGTTCACCCTGCTGCACGACGACGAGAAGACCGCGTTCGCCTCCCAGGTCGCCACGTTGGGCAAGGACACCACGCTGCTGGTCGACACGTACGACATCAGCCAGGGCATCCGCAACGCGATCGAGGTGGCCGGGCCGGAACTGCGGGCGGTCCGGATCGACTCCGGCGACCTGGCGGTGATCGCCCAGCAGTCCCGCGAGCTGCTCGACTCGCTCGGCGCCACCGAGACCAAGATCATCGTCTCGGGTGACCTGGACGAGTACGCCATCGCCTCGCTGGCCGCCGAGCCGGTGGACATGTACGGCGCGGGCACCGCCGTGGTCACCGGCTCCGGCGCGCCGACCGCCGGCCTGGTCTACAAGCTGGTCGAGGTGGAGGGGCGCCCGGTGGTCAAGCGCTCCGAGCAGAAGGCGACCATCGGCGGCCGCAAGGTGGCCGTCCGCCGGCACAAGCCCACCGGGACCGCCACCGAGGAGGTGATCGTCCCGCAGGGGGTGCCGGACCGGATGCCCAACGACCGGCTGCTCCAGCGCTCGTTCGTCGTCGAGGGCGAGCCGGTGGAGCTGCCGTCGCTGGCCGGGTCCCGGGAGCACCTGCGGCAGTGCCTGATCTCCATCCCGTGGGAGGGGTTGAAGCTGTCCGGCGGAGACCCCGCCGTCCCGGTCACCGTGGTTCCAGGCAGCTGAGAAGGGGACGCCCCGATGGCCAACGCACTGATCATCGTCGACGTGCAGAACGACTTCTGCGAGGGCGGCTCCCTCGGGGTGGCCGGCGGCGCCGACGTGGCGGCCGGGATCTCCCGGCTGCTCGCCGCCGAGCCGGACCGCTGGGACCACGTGGTGGCGACCAAGGACTACCACGTGGACCCGGGGGCGCACTTCGGCGACCCGCCGGACTTCATCGACTCCTGGCCACGGCACTGCGTGGTCGGCACCACCGGCTCCGAGTTCCACCCGCGGCTGGAGACCGGCCGGGTGGAGGCGATCTTCCACAAGGGCGAGCACGCGGCGGCGTACTCCGGCTTCGAGGGGCACGCCGGGGACGGCCTGGGCCTGGCCGAGTGGCTGCGCCGGCGCGACGTCGACCGGGTGGACGTGGTCGGCATCGCCACCGACCACTGCGTACGGGCCACCGCCCTGGACGCCGCCCGGGAGGGCTTCGCCACCACCGTGCTGCTGGAGCTGACCGCGGCGGTCGCCCCGGCCACCCTCGACGTGGCGCTGCGGGCGCTGGACGGGGCCGGGGTCACCATGGTCGGGGAGCCTGTGATCAGGGCCGCTTGAGGCGGCAAACAGCTTGCCGATGTCGTACCCCGGGCCGAGGATGACGGCCGGAGGTACGGACCACGATGAACTTGACGCCTTACCGGCGGGCGCTCGCCCTGCCCGGGTTGCGACCGTTGCTGCTGGCGTCGGTGGCCGCCCGCACCCCGTTCGCCATGTCCGGGGTCGCGCTGACCTTCTTCGTGGTGCTCGACCTGGGCCGTGGCTACGGGGCCGCCGGGCTGATCGGCGCGGCGCTGACCATCGGGTCGGCGCTGGGCGCCCCGCTGCTCGGCCGGCTCATCGACCGGCGCGGCCTGCGGCCGGTGCTCGTCCTGACCACCGCCGCCGAGGCGGTCTTCTGGGCCGCCGCCCCGGTGCTGAGCTATCCGCTGCTGCTGCCCGCGGCGTTCCTCGCCGGGCTGCTGGCGCTGCCGGCCTTCTCGGTGATCCGGCAGTCGATCGCCGCACTGGTGCCGGAGAGCCAGCGCCGCCCGGCGTACGCGCTGGACTCGATGTCGGTGGAGCTGTCGTTCATGGTCGGCCCGGCGCTCGCCGTGGCGCTGGCCACCACCGTCTCCCCGCGCGGCACGCTCTGGGTGGTGGGCGCGGGCATGGTCGCCTCCGGCCTCGCCCTGCTGGTGCTCAACCCGCCCACCCGCAGCGCCGGCGAGGCGACCGGGCCGCTGCCCCGGGTGCCCCGGCGCGAGTGGCTGACTCCCCGGCTGCTGGCCGTGCTGGCGGTCAGCGCCGCCGCCACGCTGGTCCTCGGCGGCACGGACGTCGCGGTGGTCGCCGTGCTGCGCGCCGGCGGCGAGGTGGGTTGGACGGGCTCCGTGCTCGCCATCTGGGCGGTCGCGTCGCTGCTGGGCGGCTTCGCGTACGGGGCGGTCAGCCGGCCGGTCTCGCCGCTCGCGCTGGCCGCCGCGCTGAGCCTGTGCACCATCCCGGTCGGCTTCGGCGGCGGCCACTGGTGGCTGCTCTGCCTGGCCCTGATCCCGGCCGGCGTGCTCTGCGCCCCGACCCTCGCCGCCACCTCCGACGCGGTCAGCCGGCTCGCGCCGGCCGGGGTGCGTGGCGTCGCCATCGGACTGCACGGCTCGGCGGTCACCGTCGGGATCGCGCTGGGCGCCCCGCTGGCCGGGGCGGTGATCGACGCCTCGGCGCCGTTCTGGGGTTTCGCCGTGACGGGCGCCGTCGGCCTGGTGGTGACCCTGCTGGTGCTCCCGGTCGAGCTGCGCCGCCGCCGCGCGGCCACCGGCACCCCGGGCGCCCCCGCCGGCGCCCCCGCTGTGCCGCTCGCCACGGCTGCCGCCGCGCCGGCCACCGAACACCGCGACCGAACCGCCGACGAGCCGGGCGGTGGGTCGCGGCGCGGCGGCTCCCACCCGCAACCGGGTGGGAGCCCACGTCGGCCAGCTCCGACAACCCGCCGATGAGCCTGATACCTCTCGGTCATCAATATTCCTCAGAGTCATCAGGCTCATCCGCATTGTGCGGCAGGCACCAGCCGCCCGCGAACTCGCCGCGACACCGGGGCGGCGGTCAACACCCGGGCAGGCCGGACTCGCCCTGACTGAACGGTCAATTCGGGGCGTGACCAGGGCAGCCGTCCGATTTGGATCTTGGCCTGGGGCGGCGTACGGGATAGCGTCGGGGGCCTGTGAGCCCGGTCACCCATCGGTCGTACCGGGCTCGACCCCTGGATCAGGAGGAGAACCCCTTGGCCACGAACCACAGCGGACACCCCGCTACGCCCTCGGCCGAGTCGTCGCGTGCCGCGGTGACCCGCCGGCGGATGCTCACCGTCGCCCTCGGCGGCGCCGCCACCGTCGCCCTGCCCGCGCCGGCCTGGGCGGCCACCGACCAGCGGCCCGGTGCCGTCCGGCCGCCGGACCTCACCCCGGACGACCGGAAGGTCATCGCGCAGGTCTCGGCCGAGCGTGCCCTGTCGCACCTGCGGGTGCTCAGCGAGGACATCGGTCCACGCATCGGGGGTACGGCCTCCGAGCGCCGCGCCGCCGACTACATCGCCCGGCAGCTTGACCACCTGGGATACGACACCCAGTTGCAGCCGTTCGCCGTCGCGGACAAGTTCCTCGCCCAGCTCAGCTCGCCGACCGGCCTCCCCACCGACCTGTGCTGGCAGGTCGGGGCCTCGCCACACGCCGCACTGGACACCAGCGTCAGCGGCGACGTGGTGGACGTCGGCGCGGGCGCCGCGGCGGACTACCCGGCGGACGTCACCGGGCGCATCGTGCTGATCAACTACGTGGCGTCGCAGCGCGAGCAGTTGGTGGCCACCGCGGTGGCCCGCGGTGCCGCCGCCGTCGTCTTCCTGCCGGCCGACCTGGTCTACCCGCGCAGCGCGTCGGCGTTCTCGCCGACCCTGCCCGGCTCGGCCAGCTCGCCGGTGCCGATCCCGGTCGTCGGGGTGGCCCAGGTGCAGAAGCAGCGGCTGCGCGAGATGCTCGCCGCCGGCCGGTTCACCCTCACCGTGGAGACCTCCGCGCACCGCGGCCTGACCTCGCACAACGTGATCGGGGAGCGGGTCGGGCAGGCCGGCGCCGACGGGCCGGTGGTCATGGTCAGCGCCCACTACGACTCGGTGATCGGCGCTCCCGGCGCCAACGACGACGGCTCCGGCACCGTGCTCTGCCTCGAACTGGCGCGCGTGCTGCGGGCGATCCCGGTGAACGCCACCGTCCGGTTCGCCCTGTGGGGGTCGGAGGAGCAGGGCCTGATCGGCTCCCGGTACCACGTCGCCCAGCTGCCGCAGGCCGAGCGGGACCGGTTCCTCGCCGTCTACCAGAACGACATGGTCGCCACCAGCTGGGACCCGGCGACCCGGTACTGGCTGCTCTCCTTCACCGGCCAGGCCAACCGGGCGACCGACGAGGTGTCGGCCGCCGCCGCCCGGCTCGGCTACGACTCGCGGATCTCGCCGGTGACGCTGCGCGGTTCCAGCGACCACCAGTCCTTCCAGGAGGTCGGCATCGCCAGCGCGAACTTCTCCTGGCGGGGTGAGGAGAGCCCGGCGCTGCTGGAGCCGCCGTACCACACGCCGGCGGACACCATCGCCAAGAACATCAGCCTGGAGCGGCTCCAGGTGTCGCTCGAGCTGATCGGTTGCGCGATGTACGCGACGGCGCGCTGAGCGACTCCCGCCCGTGGTGTCCGGAGCTGGCGCCACGGGCGGGGCTCAGGCCGGGGCGCCGTCCCCCGCTGGGGGGGGGTGTCCCTATGGGTTTTGTCAAGCAGCAGCGGGCCTTGGCTGGTAGGGGATCTTGTCGCGGAGCATGGCGAACAGGACGTCGCAGCGACGGCG
>NZ_JBFAID010000018.1:37810-94387 GCF_040654475.1 Micromonospora sp. NPDC050686 | reverse complement strand
CCGGCCACCGGCGGGAGGACAGGTGGCCGGACGCCACGCCGCACTCGACCATCAGCACAGGCATGACCGGGGGCGTACGCCTCCATGGCAACACGACGGGGGGTTGGTCCGATGGCGGGCCGCATGGTGCTCGGCTCCGCCGCGCTGGCCGCGCTGGTGCGCCCGGCGAGCGCACCCGATCCGGCCGGCGGCCACCGGGTACTGCCGGTCGCACCCGAGCTGACCGGGCTGCTGCCCAACCGCGGCCTGCGCCGAGGCAGCACCATCGCGGTGGCCACCGGGCAGCCGCGCCGCAGCGGCGGCACCTCGCTGGTGCTGGCGCTGCTCGCCGAGGCGTCCCGGGCCGGCTCGTGGTGTGCCGTGGTGGGCGTGCCCACGTTCGGCGCCGGCGCGGCCGCCGAGGCCGGCATCGCCCTGGACCGGCTCGCCCTGGTGCCGAACCCGGGCCCCGAGTGGCCGACCGTGGTCGCCGCGCTGATCGACGGGGTGGACGTCGTGGTCACCGCCGTGCCGGCGGTCGTCTCCGCCTCGGTGGCGACCCGGCTGGCCGCCCGGGCCCGGCAACGCGGCAGCGTGCTCGTCCCGTACGGCCGGTGGGACGGCGCGGACGTCACGCTCCAGGTGGTCCGGGGCGTCTGGGAGGGGCTCGGGCCGGGCCGGGGGCGGCTGCGCCGCCGCGAGGTCACCGTGTCGGCCCGGGGGCGCGGCGCCGCCGCCCGGCCCAAGGAGATCAAGGTGTGGCTGCCCGGGAACACCCTCACCCGGGTCATCCCTCGGCCGGCCCGGCTCGCCGCTGCGTCCCGCCGGGGCGCGCTGACCCTGGTCGGCTCGGCGTGACCGGCGCGCCGGTACGCACCCTGCTGCTCTGGTGCCCGGACTGGCCGGTCGTCGCCGCCGAGATCGTCGACGGGGTGCCGGCCACCGACGCGGTCGCCGTGCTGCACGCCAACCGGGTGGTCGCCTGCTCGGAGCGGGCCCGCGCCGAGGGGGTCCGCCGGGGGCTGCGCCGACGGGAGGCCCAGGGGCGCTGCCCGCAGCTGACCGTCGTCGACCACGATCCGGCCCGGGACGCCCGGGCCTTCGAACCGGTGGTCGCCGCGGTGGAGGAGGTGGCCGCCGGGGTCGAGGTGGTCCGGCCCGGCGCCTGCGCGCTGGCCGCCCGGGGTCCGGCCCGCTATCTCGGCGGGGAGGAGTCGGCCGCCGAACGGATCATCGAGCAGGTGGCCCAGGCGTGCGCGGTGGAGAGCCAGGTCGGGATCGCCGACGGGGTCTTCGCCGCGGGGCTGGCCGCGCGTACCGGCCGGGTCGTGCCGCCGGGCGGGACACCGGAGTTCCTGGCCGGGCTGCCGGTGGAGGCGCTCGGCCGGCCGGCCCTGACCGACCTGCTGCGCCGGCTCGGGGTGCGTACCCTGGGCGACTTCGCCGCGCTGCCGGCCGGGGACGTGCTGGCCCGGTTCGGCTTCGACGGGGCGCTCGCCCACCGGCTCGCGGCGGGGCGGGACCACCGGCCGCTCGCCGTCCGGCAACCCCCGGTCGACCTGGCGGTGACCGCCGACCACGACGAGCCGCTGGACCGGGTCGACGCGGCGGCGTTCGCCGCCCGGGCGCTGGCCGAGCGGCTGCACGAGCGGCTGGCCGCGTACGGCCTGGCCTGCACCCGGCTCGGCATCGAGGCGGTCACCGCGCACGGTCAGGAGCTGCACCGGGTCTGGCGGCACGACGGGTTGCTGACCGTCACGGCCATCGCCGACCGGGTCCGCTGGCAGCTCGACGGCTGGCTCTCCGGCAGTAACGGCCGGTCCGGCGTCCGTCCGGCCCGGCCGACGGCGGGAATCGTCCGGCTGCGGTTGGTGCCGGACGGGGTGCTCACCCGGGCGGGTCTGCAGGCCGGGCTGTGGGGCGAGGCGGGCGAGGAACGCGAGCGGGCGCACCGGGCGTTGAGCCGGGTGCAGGGCATCCTCGGGCCGGAGGCGGTGGTCACCGCCGTGCTCGGCGGCGGCCGTTCCCCGGCCGACCAGGCGCACCTCGTCCCGTGGGGCGACGAGCGGCTCCCGGCCCGCCCCGGCCCGCCCCCGCTGCCTGCCACGGCGCCGTCGAACGGCCTGGCGCCGTCGGGCGGTGCGGTGCCGTCGGGCGGTGCGGCGCGGTCGGCGAGCCCCCCGTGGCCCGGCCGGATCCCGCCGCCCGCGCCCGCCGTGGTGCTGCCCGAGCCGCTGCCCGCCACCGTGCACGACGCCGCCGGCGAGCCGGTCACGGTCAGCGCCCGGCTCCAGGTCAGCGCCGCGCCGGCCCGGCTGGCCGTCGGCACCGCCCGGCCGGCCGAGATCGTCGGCTGGGCCGGCCCGTGGCCGGTGGACGAGCGCTGGTGGGCGCCCGCCGAGGCCCGCCGCCGGGCCCGGTTCCAGGTCTGCCTGGCCGACGGGGCGGCCCTGCTGCTCGCCGTCGAGGCCGGCCGGTGGCTGGTGGAGGCGATCTATGACTGAGCGGCCCGGGCGATGAGTTTCCACAACCCGAAGCTGCCCTGGTTGGAGCTGGAGCGGGTGCTCTCCGGCCGGCCCGCCGACAACCGGGCGGGCGGCGGGACCGGGCGGCCCCGCGAGGAACGGCACCTGCACGTGGTCGATCCGCTCGCGGTCGACGCCGACGGCGGCGACTCGCCGGCCTGGAGCCGCAAGCGCCAGGAATACCGACCGCCCGAGCTGGACCGCCCGGACGGCGCCGTCCCCTACGCCGAGCTGCACGCGCACACCAACTTCAGCTTCCTCGACGGGGCCAGCCACCCGGAGGAGCTGGCCGAGGAGGCCGCCCGGCTGGGGCTGACCGCGCTCGCCGTCACCGACCACGACGGCTTCTACGGCGTGGTGCGCTTCGCCGAGGCGGCCCGCGCGCTGCACCTGCCGACCGTCTTCGGTGCGGAGCTCTCCCTCGGGCTGCCCGGCCCGCAGAACGGCGAGCCCGACCCGCTGGGCCGGCACCTGCTGGTGCTCGCCCACGGCCACGAGGGGTACGCCCGGCTCGCCACCACCATCTCCCGGGCCCAGCTGCGCGGCGGGGAGAAGGGCCGGCCGGTCTACGGGGAGCTGGAGCAGGTCGCCGCCGAACTGCGCGACCACGTACTGGTGCTCACCGGCTGCCGCAAGGGGCACGTGCCGGCCGCGCTGCTCACCGAGGGGGTCGACGCGGCGACCCGGGAGCTGGACCGGCTCACCGCGCTCTTCGGCGCGGAGACGGTGGCGGTGGAGCTGACCGACCACGGCCACCCGGTCGACGGCGACCGCAACGACGCCCTCGCCGAGCTGGCCGCGGCGGCGGGACTGCCCACCGTGGCCACCAACAACGTGCACTACGCCACCCCGGGCCGGCGCCGGCTGGCCACCACGCTGGCCGCGGTGCGGGCCCGGCGCAGCCTGGACGAGATGGACGGCTGGCTGCCCGCCGCCGCCACCGCCCACCTGCGCAGCGGCGCGGAGATGGCGGCGCGGTTCGGGGCGTACCCGGGGGCGGTGGCGCGGGCCGCCGAGTTCGGCGCGGAGCTCGCCTTCGACCTGCAACTGGTCGCGCCGAAGCTGCCGGCGTACCCGGTGCCGGCCGGGCACACCGAGATGAGCTGGCTGCGCCACCTCACCCTGGCCGGCGCGCACGAGCGCTACGGCCCGCCCGAGGCGCACCCCGAGGCGTACGCGCAGCTGGAGCACGAGCTGCGGATGATCGACGAGCTGGGCTTCCCCGGCTACTTCCTGGTGGTCTACGACATCGTCTCGTTCTGCCGCGAGCAGGACATCTACTGCCAGGGCCGGGGCTCGGCGGCCAACTCGGCGGTCTGCTACGCGCTGCGGATCACCAACGTGGACGCGGTCCGGCACCGGCTGCTCTTCGAGCGCTTCCTCGCCCCGGAGCGGGACGGCCCGCCCGACATCGACGTGGACATCGAGTCCGACCGCCGGGAGGAGGTGATCCAGCACGTCTACGCCCGGTACGGCCGGGAGCACACCGCCCAGGTCGCCAACGTCATCTCGTACCGGCCGCGGTCGGCGGTGCGGGACGTGGCGAAGGCGTTCGGCTTCTCGCCCGGGCAGCAGGACGCCTGGAGCAAGCAGATCGACCGCTGGGGCTCGGTCGCCGCGATCGACGTGGCGGACATCCCCGAGGAGGTCGTCGCGTACGCGAACGAGTTGCAGACCTTCCCCCGGCACCTGGGCATCCACTCCGGTGGCATGGTGATCTGCGACCGGCCGGTGATCGAGGTCTGTCCGGCGGAGTGGGGGCGGATGCCCGGGCGCAGCGTGCTCCAGTGGGACAAGGACGACTGCGCCGCCGTCGGGCTGGTCAAGTTCGACCTGCTCGGCCTCGGCATGCTCTCGGCCCTGCACTACGGCTACGACATGATCGGGATGTCCCTCGACCTGGGCGACATGACGCTGGACGACCCCGAGGTCTACGACATGCTCTGCCGGGCCGACTCGGTCGGGGTGTTCCAGGTGGAGAGCCGGGCCCAGATGGCCACCCTGCCCCGGCTCAAGCCCCGCGAGTTCTACGACCTGGTGGTGGAGGTGGCGCTGATCCGTCCCGGCCCGATCCAGGGCGGCTCGGTGCACCCGTTCATCCGGCGCAAGAACGGCCAGGAGCCGGTGACCTTCGCGCACCCGTTGATGCGCAACGCGCTGGAGAAGACCCTCGGCGTGCCGCTGTTCCAGGAGCAGCTCATGCAGCTCGCCATCGACCTGGCCGGCTTCGACGCGGCCGGCGCCGACCAGTTGCGCCGGGCGATGGGGGCGAAGCGCTCGGTGGAGCGGATGGCGCAGATCGCCGACCGGCTGTACGCCGGGATGGCCGAGCGGGGCATCACCGGCGAGCTGGCCGACGACGTTTACCGCAAGCTCACCGCGTTCGCCAGCTACGGCTTCCCGGAAAGCCACGCGATGAGCTTCGCCTACCTGGTGTACGCCAGCTCCTGGCTCAAGCGCTACCACCCGGCCCCGTTCCTGGCCGCGCTGCTCAACGCCCAGCCGATGGGCTTCTACTCGCCGCAGACCCTGGTCGACGACGCCCGCCGGCACGGCGTCGAGGTACGCCGGCCGGACATCAACGCCAGCGGCGCTCTGGCGGTGCTGGAGTCCACCCCGGAGACCCGGTGGGGGAGCGCGCCGGGTGAGCCGCCGCACGCCTGGGGGCTGGGCGGGCCGGCGGTGCGGCTCGGGCTGGGCAGCGTCCGTACCCTCGGCGGCGAGGTGGCCGAGCGGATCGAGGCGGAGCGGACGGCGCACGGGCCGTACGCGGACCTGCCGGACCTGGCCCGGCGGGTGGGTCTGACCGCCGCGCAGCTGGAGGCGCTGGCCACCGCGGACGCCTTCGCCGGCTTCGGGCTGACCCGGCGGCAGGCCCTCTGGGCCGCCGGCGCCGCCGCCCAGGACCGGCCGGGCCGGCTGCCCGGCACGGTGACCGGCGCGGCCGCGCCCACCCTGCCCGGGATGGAGGCGGTGGACCGCCTTGTGGCCGACGTCTGGGCCACCGGGCTGTCCCCGGAGAGCCACCCGGCCCGGTTCATCCGGGAGCGCCTGGACGCCCTCGGCGCGGTGCCGATCGCCCGGCTCGGCCGGGTGGAGCCCGGCCGGCGGATCCGGGTCGGGGGGATCGTCACCCACCGGCAACGACCGGCCACCGCGGGCGGGGTCACTTTCCTCAACCTGGAGGACGAGACCGGGATGCTCAACGTCACCTGCTCGCCGGGGCTGTGGCAGCGCTACCGGCGGGTGGCCCGGGGCAGCGCCGCGCTGGTGGTGCGGGGGCGGTTGCAGCGGCACGAGGGGGTCACCAACCTGGTCGCCGACCGGCTGGACGCGATCGACCCGCCGGTCGCCCCGGCCTCCCGCGACTTCCGCTGACCCGGTCACCGGGGCCGCAACGGAATGGTCCGGGTCATTACCCCCGATCTGGTTTGAAAGCCCGGAGAACCGGAGAAGTGCAGGTCGGCGTGGGCAGAGCGGCCCGTGCCATCACGGGAGGTGCCATGTCACGGACACTGCGCGCGACCGCCCTGGCCACGGTGCTGGCGATGGCCGTTGCCGGGTGCGGGGGAGTGGGCGGCGACGCCGCCGCCGGCGTCGGCGGCGGTCAAGGCAAGGGCAAGGGCGCGCTGACCACGATGGGCTTCGGCCTCTCCGACGAGATCGCCGAGACCCGGGTGGACACCTTCAGGAAGGCCAACCCGGAGGTCGATCTGAAGATCACCGAGGGCGCCTTCGACGAGCAGCAGTTCCTGTCGGCGGTTGCCTCGGGCAACCCACCGGACCTGGTGTACCTGGACCGCAAGCTGATCGGCACGTACGCCAAGCGGGGCTCGATCCAGCCGCTGACCGACTGCGTCGAGCGGCAGGGCATCGACATGAACCAGTACCGGCCGGCGGCGAAGGACCAGGTCACCCTGGGCGGCACCGTGTACGGCATCCCCGAGTTCAGCAGCGTCCGGGTGGTGTACCTGAACGAGGCGCTGCTGAAGCAGGCCGGGCTCACCGCCGACCAGGTGGACCTGTCCGACTGGGCGGCGCTGCCCGGGCTCAACGCCCGGCTGGCCAAGGTCGCCGGCGGCCGGCTGTCCCGGATCGGCATCGACCCGAAGGTCCCCGAGTTCCTGCCGATGTGGGCCCGGGCCAACGGCGCGGACATGATCTCCGCCGACGGCACCGAGGCCAACCTGGACGACCCGAAGGTGGTCGAGGCGCTGGCCACCGGCGTGCGGCTCATCCAGGACCAGGGCGGCTTCGGCAAGTTCAAGTCGTTCCGGGACACCTTCGACTTCTTCGGCGCGCAGAACCCGCTGGTGAAGAACCAGATCGTCGCCTGGCCGATGGAGGAGTGGTTCCTCAACCAGGCCGCCAAGAACAGCCCCAAGGCCGAGCTGGTGGTCAAGCCCTTCGTCGACCGGCAGGGCAAGCCGCTGACCATGTCCTCCGGGCAGGCCTGGGTGGTCACCAAGGGCGCGAAGAACCCCGACGCCGCGTGCGCCTTCGTCAGAACGATGACCGCCACCGACACCTGGTTCGCCGCGGCGAAGGCGCGCGCCGAGGCCCGCAAGGCCGCCGGTCAGCCGTTCACCGGTGTCTGGACCGGCAACGCCGAGGCGGACAAGAAGATCTTCGACGAGCTCTACCGGCCGACCGGCAACAAGCGCTTCGACGACGCGGTGGACACCATCCGGTCCGTGCAGGACGCCGGGTTCGCCATGCCGGCGTCGCCGGCCGGTGCCGAGTTCGACAAGGCATGGTACGACGCGGTCAACCGGGTGCTGGCCGGCCAGGAGCAGCCGGAGCAGGCCTTGCGGCGGGCCCAGCAGGAGGCGACCGCCGCGCTGGACAAGGCCGCGAAGTAGCCACCACGATGGCCACCACCGTCAGCACTCCCGCACCGGGCCGGCGCCGTCGCACGCCGCTGGCCCGGCGGGAGGCGCGCTGGTCGTATCTGTTCCTGGCGCCGTGGATCGTCGGGTTCCTGGTCTTCCAGGCCGGCCCGATGATCGCCAGCGGCTGGCTCAGCCTCACCGAGTACGACGTGATCAACCCGCCGGAGTTCACCGGGTTGGACAACTACCGGGAGCTGGTGGCCGACCCGCAGGTGGCCCGCAGTCTCACCAACACCGGGTACTACACCGCGTTGCACGTGCCGCTGGTGATGGTCGTCTCGCTGGGGCTGGCGCTGCTGCTCAAGCGGGTCGGCCGGTTGCAGGGTTTCTTCCGGACGGTCTTCTACCTGCCGGTGATGACCCCCGCGGTGGCCGTCGGCATCCTGTTCCTGCTGCTGCTCAACACCCAGGACGGTCTGATCAACCGGGCCCTCGCGCTGGTCGGGGTCGAGGGGCCGAGCTGGACCACCGACCCGGGCTGGGTGATGCCCGGCATCGTGCTGATGAGCCTGTGGAGCCTCGGCTCCACCGTGGTCATCTACCTGGCCGCGTTGCAGAACGTGCCGCGCGACCTGTACGAGGCCGCCGACCTCGACGGGGCCGGCCCCTGGGCCCGGTTCCGCCACGTCACCCTGCCGATGATCTCGGGCGCGCTCTTCTTCACGCTGATCGTCAACACCATCGCGTCGCTGCAGATGTTCACCGAGGTCTACACCATGTACTTCGGCAACCGGGAGACGCAGAACCGGTTCAACAGCGACGCGGCGTCGTTCTACGTCATCCACCTGTTCCAGGAGGCGTTCCAGTTCCTGCACATGGGCTTCGCCTCCGCGATGGCCTGGGTGTTGTTCGTGATCATATTGTTGATCACGCTGGTGCAGGTGAAGCTCAGCAACAGGTTCGTGTACTACGAGGGGGAGGACAAGTGACGGGGACCCATGGTCACAACGGCGTGGCCAACTCGCGACGCACCCGGTTGGGTGCCGGCTGGATGCCGATGCACCACACCGAGTCGCGGGAGTACGAGGTGACCGACGATCCGGTCGCCAACGCCCGGCGCTCCCGGGCGGAGGACGAGACCCCGGGCGGGGCCGAGTCGTGACCGCGGCGGTCGAGCGCGGCGTGGCCTCGCCGGTCTCCGCGCTGGAGTCGGCGTCCGCCCCGCCGCGCCGGCCGCCGACCGGGGACGGACGGCGACCGCGCTGGCAGCGGGTGCTGTTCGTGGTGGCGCTGATCGGCGCCGCGGTGGTCTTCATGCTGCCGTTCGTCTGGCTGGTCTCCGCGTCGCTGCGCCCCCGCGAGTACGTCTTCGACACCGGCTTCCTCCCGGTGCCGTTCGCCCCCGAGAACTACGCCCGGGCCTGGGACGCCATGCCGCTGGTCAACTGGCTGCTCAACAGCGTGCTGGTGGCGGTGGCCGCGGCGGTGGCCAGCACGCTGTCCAGCGCCTGGATCGCGTTCGGCTTCGCGTACTTCCGCTTCCCGGGGCGCAACCTGCTCTTCGGGCTGGTGCTGGCCACCATGATGCTGCCGTTCGCGGTCACCATGATCCCGACCTACCTGATCTGGTCGGAGCTCGGCTTCGTCGACACCCAGGTCCCGCTCTGGGCGGGCAACCTCTTCGGCTCGGCCTTCTACATCTTCCTGCTCCGGCAGTTCCTGCTCTCGCTGCCGCGCGAGTACTTCGAGGCGGCCCGGATGGACGGGGCCAGCTATCCCCAGCTCTTCTGGAAGCTGGCCTTCCCGCTGATCCGCCCGGCCCTGCTGGTCGCCTTCGTCTTCGAGTTCAAGGCCAGCTGGACGGACCTGCTCAAGCCGCTGATCTACCTGCGCGACGAGCAACTCTTCACGCTGCCGCGCGGGCTGAAGGTGGTGCTCGACCGGTTCGGCTACGGCGGTGAGCAGCAGTGGGAGATCGTGCTGGCCGCCAGCGTGATCGCCACGGTGCCGATGATCATTCTGTTCTTCCTGGCCCAACGCCACTTCACCGACGGCATCGCCACCACCGGCCGCAAGGCCTGAGGTGCAAGGAGGGGCCCCGGTTAAGCATTCGTAGCGGAGGGGCCCCTGTTAACAAGCCCCGTCGTGACTAGGCTCGGCGGCGTGGAGCAGACCCGAACCCTGACCCCGCGCACCGCCGTGATCTGGTCGGTGCTCCGGAGCGAGCTCGACCGCCGCGCCGGCGAGCGGCTCACCGTGCTGGACGTGGGCGGCGGCACCGGCGGCTTCGCCGTACCGCTGGCCGAGGCCGGTCATCTGGTCACCGTCGTCGACGCCAGCCCCGACGCGCTCGCCGCGCTGACCCGCCGGGCCGCCGAGGCCGGGGTCGCCGACCGGGTGCGCGCCGTGCAGGGCGACGCTGACGCGCTCGCCGGGCTGGTCGAGCCGGCCAGCGTCGACCTGGTGCTCTGCCACTCCGTACTCGAGGTCGTGGACGACCCGGCGCCGGTGGTGGCGGCCCTCGCCGCCGCGCTGCGCCCGGCCGGCGCGGCCAGTGTCCTGGTCGCCGGCCGGGCCGCCGCGGTGCTCGGCCGGGCGGTGAGCGGCCACCTGGACGTCGCCGCCGCCCTCGCCGCCGACCCGCACGGCAGCGCCGGGCCCCGGGACACCCTGCGCCGGCGCTACGACGCCGAGGGCGCCGCCGCGCTGCTGGGCGCCGCCGGGCTCGCCGTCGAGGAGATCCACGGGGTACGCGTCCTGGCCGACCTACTGCCGGCCCCCGTGTCCGACGGCCAGCCGGCCGCCCTGGTGGAGCTGGAGCTGGCCCTGGCCGGGCGGTCGCCGTACCGAGACCTCGCCGCCCAGCTGCACCTGTTCGCCCGTCGGCCGGGATGACCGGTCCCGTGCCGCCGGCCGACCCGCTGGCCCGGGTCGCCCCCGCATACGGCGGAGGCAGCCTGGCCGACGTGCTGCCCAGCGCGCTGGCCGTGCTCGGGGTGCCCGGTGTCGCCGACCCGCTCGGCCTGGCGCCCGGGCTGGCCGGCGTACGCCGGGTCGCGGTGCTGCTGGTCGACGGCCTGGGCTGGTACCAGCTCCCGACCGCCGCCCCGTACGCGCCGACCCTGGCCGGCCTGGCCGCCACCGCCGGGCGGCCGCTCACCTCCGGCTTCCCGTCGACCACCCCGACCAGCCTGGTCACCCTCGGCACCGGACGGGCCCCGGGCGCGCACGGGGTGCTCGGGTTCACCGTGCGGGTGCCGGGCACCGACCGGGTGCTCAGCCACATCGAGTGGGCCGACGACCCGGAGCCGCTGCGCTGGCAGCCGGTGGCCACCCGGTTCGAGCAGGCCCGCGCGGCCGGGGTGGCGGTGACCGTGGTGAGCCGTCCGGAGTACGGCGGCAGCGGCCTGACCCTGGCCGCCAACCGGGGCGGCGACTACCGGGGCGCCGCCGACGTGGACGCGCTGGCCGAGCGGATGCTCGCCGCGCTCGCCGCCGGGCCCGGGCCCACGCTGGTCTCCGGCTACCACCCCGACCTCGACCGGCACGGCCACCTCAGCGGCGTCGACTCGGCGCCGTGGCGGCTGGCCGCGGCCGAGGTGGACGGGCTGCTGGCCCGCCTGGTCGACGGGCTGCCGCCGGACGCGGCGCTGCTGGTCACCGCCGACCACGGGCAACTGAACGTGCCGCCAGGCGACCGCTTCGACCTGGACACCGATCCCCGGCTGCGGGCCGGGGTACGGGTGGTCGCGGGCGAGCCGAGGGTGCGCTACCTGCACGTGGCGCCCGGCGCGGCGCCGGACGTGCGAGCGGCCTGGTCGGCCGTGCTGGGCGACGCCGCGCGGGTGCTCACCCGGGAGGAGGCGGTGGCCACCGGCTGGTTCGGCCCGGTCTCGGCGGACCACCTGGCCCGCATCGGCGACCTGGTGGTGGTCTGCCAGGGCCGGTACGCGGTGCTGGCCACCCGGTCGGAGCCGCCAATGGCGTCCCGGCTGGTGGCGTACCACGGGTCGGACACGGCGGCCGAGATGACCGTCCCGCTGATCGTGGTGCGCGGCTGATCCCGGCCCTCGCCGGCGGTGTCGGGGGTGGCGGCTAGCCTGCGGGCATGGGTCGCAGCCAGTCGTTGCCCCGAGGCGGTGATCCCCGCTTCGGGCCGGACGCCGACGACTCCGGCTGCCCCATCCTGCACGTCGACATGGACGCCTTCTTCGCCTCGGTGGAGGTGCGCCGCCGGCCCGAGCTGCGCGGCCGGCCGGTGGTGGTCGGCGGGATCGGACCGCGCGGGGTGGTCAGCTCCGCCAGCTACGAGGCCCGCCGGTACGGCGTCCGCAGCGCCATGCCCACCGCGCGGGCCCGGGCGCTCTGCCCGCACGCGGTCTACCTCCCGCCGGATTTCCCGCAGTACTCGGCGGCCTCGCGGGCGGTGATGCGGATCTTCCGGGACGTCACTCCGCTGGTCGAGCCGCTCTCGCTGGACGAGGCGTTCCTCGACGTGGCCGGCGCCCGCCGGCTCTTCGGCTCCCCGGCCGAGATCGCCCGGCTGATCCGCGGGCGGGTCGCCGAGGAGCAGCGGCTGAGCTGCTCGGTCGGGGTGGCGCCGAGCAAGTTCGTGGCCAAGCTCGGCTCCACCCGGGCCAAGCCGGACGGCCTGCTGGTGGTCCCCGCCGACCGGGTGCTCGACTTCCTGCACCCGCTGCCGGTGGACGCGCTGTGGGGGGTGGGGGAGCGGTCGGCGGAGGCCCTGCGCCGGCTCGGCCTGGCCACCATCGGCGACCTGGCCGAGGCCTCGCACGGCATGCTGCGCCGCGCGGTCGGCGAGGCGTCCGCCCACCATCTTCGCGAGCTGGCCGCCGGACGGGACCCGCGCGCTGTCAGCCCCGAGCAGGTGGAGAAGTCGATCGGCGCCGAGGTCACCTTCGACGTCGACGTGGTCGATCCGGTGGAGATCCGCCGCAGCCTGCTGGCGCTCAGCGAGAAGGTGGGTGCCCGGCTGCGCGGGGCCGGTCAAGCGGGCCGGACGGTGTCGCTGAAGGTGCGCCTGTCCGATTTCCGGACGGTCAGCCGGTCCCGCACGGTCGGCACCCCGACCGATGTGGCCCGGGAGATCTTCGACACGGCGTGGGCGCTTTTCACCGCCCTCGACCCTGGGGAGCCGATCCGGCTGGTCGGCGTCCGGGTGGAGGGGCTGGCCGGGGTGACCGGGACGCCCCGGCAGCTCACCCTGGGCGAGCCCGAGCGGGGTTGGCGGGAGGCGGAGGCGGCGGCGGACGCCGCCGCTGCCCGTTTCGGGCGGTCCGTCATAGGTCCGGCCAGCCTGCTGGGCCGCCGTGATCATCGACGAAATGAAAATCCGCCCCGGCCATAGGTCGTCCCGCTTTCCGACGCGCGACCCCCCTCGTAGACTTGCGGGTAAGCAGCCGGTTGGCTGCCACGGTCTGTCGGCCCGACCGGGCCGACCAACGTGACCGGGGAGGAGTGCCGTGCCGCTCTCGGAGCACGAGCAGCGGCTGTTCGAGCAGATCGAGCGGTCGCTTGCCGAGGACCCCAAATTCGCCTCGGCCGTGCGCGCCAGCGATCCGCGCTTCCACGCGCGGCGTCGCCTGCTCGTCGCTGCCGGTGTGGTCATCGTCGGACTGGCCCTGCTGGTCTACGGCGCGGTGATCAAGACCCCACCGCTGGCGGTGGCGGGCTTCGTCGTGATGTTGGCCGCGCTGGGTTACGCGGTGCAGTCGCAACGTCGTGCGCAGTCGCCCGACCTGCACGTCGTGGGCGGCACCACCAGCCGCCGGCGCCCGCGCGGGCGCACCGGTCGACGCCCGTCGTTCCTCGACCGGATGGAGGAGAGGTGGCGGCAGCGCCCGGAGGGGCACCGCTGACCCGCCCCGGCCCGGCCGCCTGACCCGCGCGGCCCGGCCGCTCGACCCGGGCCGGCCGCCTGAGCCGACCGGCCCGGCCCGGCCGCACGACTCATCGGTCGGCCGACCTGTCCTGTCCGCTGACCGGTCCCGTCCGCCGTCGACCGGCGGACGTTCGCTGTCGTGGTCCGTCGACCGGTGACCCGGTCGCGCGCCACCGTGACCCGCCCGCCCGCCGGTCGGGATAAGACCGGCGGACGGGATCGGACCGGCGGACGGGCAGCGGCAGGTCAGCGGGCCGCTCGGCCGGCCAGCAGCCGCCGCGGGCTCCAGCGGCGGGGCAACCGGTAGCGGCTCTGGCTCATCGTCGACACCACGGCCGACGATCGATCCGCCAGGCCGGTGCGCCAGCGCAGCAGCACCGACGGCGGCAGCACCGCCGCCAGCAGCCGGGTGCGCCGGTCGACCCGCGCCGCCAGCTCGCTGCGTACCGCCCGCAGGGCCGGGTGCAGTTGCTCGCCGGTGAGCGGCTGCGGGGCGTACCGGGCCCGCTCCTCGGCGCGGCCGAGCAGCCGGACCGCGTCGCCGGCCGTGAGGTTCTCGGCCAGCTCGGCCCGGACCAGCCGGTCGGCGGTGGCTCGGGGCGTCTCCGTTTCGAGCACCCGTACCCGGTAGTCGACCAGCGTGTCGAGCAGTTCGTCCCAGGCGGCGTGCGCGTCGGCCCGGGCCCGGTCGTCGTCGGCGCCCAGCACCACCATCCGGGCACCGTCCGGCGCGGCCCCGTCGACCGTGGTGCGCACCGCCGGTCGGGCCGGCCGCCGGCTGGCCTGCCGCCGGCGGCGCAGCGCCATCCGACGTAGCGCCGGGAACGCCAGCAGCAGGAGCAGGGCCAGGCCGCCCGCGGCCCACCAGGGCCACACCGGCGCCTGCGACGCCTGCTCCCCGGCGCCCAGGCTCAGGCCGGAGTCGGGGTCCCGGTCGGCGTTGTCCCGCTGCTGCGCGCCGGTCGACGGGTCTACCCCGCTGGCAGCGCCGGTGGCGCCCGGCGCCGGCGCAGCGGGCTCCGGCGCGTCGACGTCCGGCGCCCACGCGGAGCGGGTGGAGCCCTGCACCCCGTACGCCGGGGTGGCGTCGAAGGGCACCCAGCCCATCCCGTCGAAGTAGACCTCCGTCCAGGCGTGCAGGTTCCGGTTCGTCAGGGTGTACGTGTCGCCCTCGGCGTTGCTGCCCCGGGTGAACCCGACGGCGACCCGGGCCGGGATGCCGGCCGCCCGGACCAGCCACGCCATCGCCGCGGCGTACTGCTGGCAGTAGCCGACCTTGTTGGTCAGGAAGTCGACGATCTCCTTGCCGCTGCTGCCCTCCTCGGTGGTCACCCGGTAGCTGAAGCCGTTCGCCGCGGAGAAGTGGTCGTAGATCGCCAGGACCTTGTCGTACTCGGTCTGCTTGCCCTGTACCAGCCGCTTGACCAGGGCGTCGACCTCCTGCACCGCGGGGGTGACGGTCAGCCGCTTGATCGGGTGGTCGGACGGCAGCGGCTGGGCCCGGCGCAGCAGTTCCGGAGAGTACGTCGAGCGGACGAAGTCGAACGCGTAGCGCTTGCCGCGGGAGTTTTCCCGGTTGGAGAAGAGGATCTGCATGTTCGGGTCGTACAGCCAGGCGCCGCCGAGGTCCTCCGTACGCACCGGCTCGGTGTAGACCGGCAGCATCGGCATGTTGAGGTTCTTGCTGACCTCCACCGTGGCCCGGTACGTCCGCTGCACCACCCCGCGGGCGGTGCGCTCCGACGGGTCGGGCAGGTTCCGGTTGGCGGGCTGGCCGGTCGGCGGGCGGCCCCGGAAGCCGTTGGGCCGCAGGTCGTCGACGACCCCGAGGCGCAGGTAGAACGGATCGGGGTCGGTGGTGGTGACCTTGACCAGGTCCATCACCTGCGTCTGGTTGAGCTGGCCGCTCAGCGCGGCGAACAGGTCGATCCGGCTCGGTGAGCCCTGACCGGGACGGCCGGTGCCGGTGCCGTCGCCGTTGCCCGAGTTGAACGAGTTCAGCAGGCCGCCGGTCATCCCCGGCACGGCCAGCGGCAGGGCCACGGCCAGCGCCACGCCCAGCACCGCCAGCCGCCGGCCGGCCGCGGCCAGCGGCGACGCCTCCCACACGTCGATGTCCCGGCCCTCGCCGCTGAACCGGCGGCCGAACCGGCGTACCCGGTCGACGTTGTCACTGATCAGCAGCCACAGGAAGCCGGCCGCGCCGATGGCGAACGGCAGCGGGGGGACGCTGTCCACGTAGACCGCCACCGGCACCGAGTAGATGGCCAGCATCGGCAGGCCGGCCAGCGCCGGCCGGCGCAACCCGACGGCCAGCACGTCGACCAGGACCGCCACCCCGCCGACGCCGAGCACGGTGATGAACAGCAGCGGCTCGGTGTCCGGCACCTTCACCCCGTACGAGCGCATGTCCTGCCCGGACGCCGACAGCAGCTGGCCGAAGTGGTCGAAGGTGGCCGGGGTCGGCAGGAACAGCAGCGCCTCGGTGCCGCCGGGGAAGGTCCAGGTCAGCGCGAGCACCAGGCCGGCCAGCATGCCCACGATCTGCCCCCAGAGCGGGGCCCGGACCAGCCGGGTCAGCGCGGCCACGCCGGCCACCACGGCCACCACGAGGGTGGCCTCGATCAGCCAGGTCCAGCGCTGGAAGATCGTGGCCAGCGGGGCCGCCGCGAGCAGGGTGGCCGCGGCGGCCACGAAGCCGAGGCTCCGGTGCCCGATCATGACGTCGTCCTCCTGGTCATCGTCTGCCTCCGGCCACCGTCTCGGCCATCGCCGCCCGCAGCGCGAAGCCCTGCGAGCCGCGCCCCACCTGCGGCCAGAGCCCGGCCAGCCGGGCCCCGTGCTCCACGCCGATCACCCGCCACCCGCTCTGCAGCAGCGCCAGCGCCGCCGCGTCGTGCGCCCGGTCCGCCTCGGCCCGGGCCTTCGGTGGCAGGTTCAGCCAGGTGGAGCTCTCCAGCAGGAACGCCACGCAGGTGGCGTTGTTGGCGCGGAGCCCGGCCAGCAGCTCGGCCTCGGCGGTGCTCAGCGAACCGAGCAGGGCGATGATCAGGCCGCCGTCGGCGCGTTGCCGGACCTGCTGGACCAGCGTGCTGAGCTCGGCGCGCTTGTCCAGCCGGACCTCGGCGAGATGGTCCAGGATCAGCCCGTCACCGTCGCCCGCGTCGGCGTTGACGTCCACTCCGGCCCCGGTGACCAGGCGCAGCTTGTAGCCGGCCTGGCGCAGGTGCACGGCGAGACTCGCGGCGGCCGAGACCGTCCACTCGAAGCTGGCCGTCGGCCCCTCGCCCCGGTGGCCGTACGCGCGGGTGTCCAGCACGATGGTGGCCCGGCTCTCCCAGGGCTGCTCCTCCCGGCGCACCATCAGCTCGCCGGTGCGCGCGGTGGACTTCCAGTGCACCCGGCGCAGGTCGTCGCCCATCCGGTACTCCCGGGTGGCGGCGTCGTCCTCGCCGTGCACCGCCACCGACCGGGCCCGGCTGTCGCCGCTGCCCGCGTACTCCCCGGGGAGCCGGGCCGACGGCAGCGGGGTGACCTGCGGGATCACCGTCAACCGGTCGGTGCTGGGGAAGGCGCGGGACAGCTCGCAGAGGCCGAACGGGTCGGTCATCCGCACCACCAGCGGGCCCACCTCGTACCGGCCGCGCACGTCGGCCCGGACGGTGTACGCCACCGAGCTGGCCTGGTGCGCGCCGAGCCGCTCCAGCACCACCCGGGGCCGGCTGCCCAGGGCGTACGGCAGGCGGTCCTCCAGCAGCAGCGTGCCGGTGGGCAGCCGGGAGAGGTTCTGCAGCCGCAGCACCACCCGGGAACTCGCCCCGACCGGGGTGCGGTGCGGCTCCAGCGACCGGTTGCAGGCCAGCTTGTAGCGGCTGCGCCCGACGTACGCCGCGGCCAGCAGCGGCAGCACGGCGAGCAGGACGGCCACCCGCAGCAGGTCCTTCTCGCCGAGGATGGCCGCGGAGACCGCGGCGGCGATCGCGGCGGCCAGGAACGACCGGCCGCGGGTGGTCAGGCCGCGCATCCCCTCCCGCACGTCACGGCCTCCGCGGCTCGTACGGGCCGTGCCCGTTGTTCGGGGCGGGCCGGGTGTCGTACGGCGAGCGGTGGCTGCGGTCGTGCGGCAGGGGCAGCCGGTGCACCAGCTCGGCGACGACGGCGTCGGTGGTGCGCCGGGCCAGCTGGGCGTCGGCGGTGGGAATGATCCGGTGCGCCAGCACCGGCACCGCCAGCACCTGCAGATCGTCGGGTAGCACGTAGTCGCGCCCCTCCAGGGCGGCCACCGCGCGGGCGGTGCGCAGCAGCTGCAACGTCGCCCGGGGGGAGGCGCCCAGCCGCAGGTCCGGCGACTCGCGGGTGGCGGTGACCAGGTCGATCGCGTACTGCTTGACGGCGTCCGCGACGTGCACCTGCCGCACGTGGCCGATCAGCCGGCGGACGGTCGCCGCGTCGGAGACCGGGCGCAGGTCCTGCAACGGATCGACGGCGCCGTGCCCGTCCAGCATCGCCAGCTCCGCGCCCACGTCCGGGTAACCCATCGCGATCCGGGCGGTGAACCGGTCGCGCTGCGCCTCCGGGAGGGGGTACGTCCCCTCCATCTCGATCGGGTTCTGGGTGGCGATCACCATGAACGGGGTCTGCAGCTGGTAGGTGACCCCGTCGACGGTGACCTGCCGCTCCTCCATGCACTCCAGCAGGGCGGACTGGGTCTTCGGCGAGGCCCGGTTGATCTCGTCACCGACCACCAGGTTGGCGAAGACCGCGCCGGGGCGGAACTCGAAGTCGTGCGTCTCCTGGTTGTAGACGCTGACCCCGGTGACGTCGCTGGGCAGCAGGTCGGGGGTGAACTGGATCCGCCGCACCGAGCAGTCGATGGAACGGGCGAGCGCCTTGGCCAGCTTGGTCTTGCCGACGCCGGGCACGTCCTCGATGAGCAGGTGGCCCTCGGCGAGCAGGACGGCCAGGGCGAGCCGCACGGTGGCGGTCTTGCCCTCGATGACCCGCTCGATGTTGTCGACGATGGCTTCGCTGGCGGCGCGGAACTCGTCGTGCGGCAGCAGACCGCCCACCTCGTCCCAGGTCTGTTGTGTCACGGGCCTCCTCCTCGTCGCTGGACGGCAGCTCTGTATAGAGCACCTGGACCCGCCGTTGGGTTCGCGACGTGCGAGCCTCATCTGCCGCAGAAATCTCACTGGCTTTCAGGCTAACCATGTTTCTCGTTCTCGCCGACCCGCGCAGGCGCCCGGTCGGTTACGCCCGGAATATTCGCCCGTCCGGGGACGCGCGGCGCGACCGGACGGCCACGGCGCGTCTTCGTCGCGGTCGCGGCGCGTGGACGCCCCGGCGTGCGGGCCCCCGTCGCGGGGTACACTGCCGGCATGGCCGGAGTCTTCCTGCTCCTTACCGAGCCGTGCTGATGCGCTGAACGCGCGACAGCACGGCCGCCCCTCCTGCGCGAGGGGCTTTTTTGTGTCCGGAGCAGACCGCCGGAGATCCGACCCGACCGCCATACCGCGCCGAGGAGACGCCATGAGTGAGGCAGCCGCACCGGCGAACGACATTCCCCCGTTCCGGTACACCGCGGCCCTGGCCGACGAGATCGAGCACCGTTGGCAGGACACCTGGCAGCGGGAGGGCACCTTCCACGCGCCGAACCCGACCGGCTCGCTGGCCGACCCGTCCCACCCCCGGGCCGGCGCGGAGAAGCTGTACGTGCTGGACATGTTCCCGTACCCGTCCGGGGCGGGCCTGCACGTCGGTCACCCGCTGGGCTACATCGGCACCGACTGCTTCGCCCGCTACCAGCGGATGGCCGGGCGCAACGTGCTGCACGCGATGGGCTTCGACGCGTTCGGCCTGCCCGCCGAGCAGTACGCGGTGCAGACCGGCACCCACCCCCGGACCACCACCGAGCAGAACATCGAGCGGTACAAGGCGCAGCTGCGCCGGCTGGGGCTGGCCCACGACGAGCGGCGTTCGGTGGCCACCATCGACACCGACTTCTACCGCTGGACTCAGTGGATCTTCCTGCAGATCTTCAACTCCTGGTACGACACCGACGTCCGCCGGGCCCGGCCGATCGCCGACCTGATCGCCGAGTTCGAGGGGGGCACCCGCCCCACCCCGGACGGCCGCCCCTGGTCCGAGCTGACCGTCACCGAGCGGCGGGCGGTCGTCGACGACCACCGGCTGGCGTACGTCTCGCAGGCCCCGGTGAACTGGTGCCCGGGGCTGGGCACCGTGCTGGCCAACGAGGAGGTCACCGCCGACGGCCGGTCCGAGCGGGGCAACTTCCCGGTCTTCAAGCGCAACCTGAAGCAGTGGATGATGCGGATCACCGCGTACGGTGACCGGCTGCTGGACGACCTGGACGCCCTGGACTGGCCCGAGCCGATCAAGCTGATGCAGCGCAACTGGATCGGCCGGTCGACCGGCGCACACATCGACTTCCCGACCGACGCCGCCCCGGTGCGGGTGTTCACCACCCGGCCGGACACCATCTTCGGCGCCACCTACCTGGTGCTGGCCCCCGAGCACGAGCTGGTCGACGTGCTGGCGCCGACGGCCTGGCCGGTCGGGACGAAGGACGGCTGGACGGGCGGGCACGCCGCGCCGCGGGAGGCGGTCGAGGCGTACCGGAAGGCCGCCGCAGCCAAGACCGACGTGGAGCGGCAGGCCGAGACCAGGGAGAAGACCGGCGTCTTCACCGGCGCGTACGCGACCAACCCGGTGACCGGGGCGCGCATCCCGATCTTCATCGCCGACTACGTGCTGGCCGGCTACGGCACCGGCGCGATCATGGCGGTGCCCGGCCAGGACGAGCGGGACTGGGACTTCGCCGAGGTCTTCGACCTGCCGATCGTGCGGACCGTGCAGCCGGCGGAGGGCTTCGACGGCAAGGCGTACACCGGGGAGGGACCGGCGATCAACAGCGCCGCGCCCGACCGCGGCCTGGACCTGGACGGCCTGGGGGTGGCCGAGGCCAAGGCCCGGATCATCGAGTGGCTGGAGGCCAACGGGCATGGCACCGGCGCGGTCACCTGGCGGCTGCGGGACTGGCTGTTCTCCCGGCAGCGCTACTGGGGCGAGCCGTTCCCGATCGTGTACGACGAGACCGGTGCCGCCATCGCGCTGCCCGAGTCGATGCTGCCGGTCGAGCTGCCCGAGGTGGACGACTTCGCGCCGCGCACCTTCGACCCGACCGACGCCGACAGCGACCCGGAGACCCCGCTGTCGCGCCGCCGCGACTGGGTGGAGGTGGAGCTGGACCTGGGTGACGGGCCGAAGCGCTACACCCGGGAGACCAACGTGATGCCGCAGTGGGCCGGCTCCTGCTGGTACGAGCTGCGCTACCTGGACCCCACCGACTCCGGGCGCTTCGTCGACCCGGAGAACGAGGCGTACTGGATGGGGCCGCGCGGCGCGGGCGACTGCGGGGGCACCGATCTGTACGTGGGCGGCGCCGAGCACGCCGTGCTGCACCTGCTGTACGCCCGGTTCTGGCACAAGGTGCTGTACGACCTGGGCCACGTCTCGTCGTTCGAGCCGTTCCGCAAGCTGTTCAACCAGGGCTACATCCAGGCGTACGCGTACCGCGACTCGCGGGGCACCCCGGTGCCGGCGGAGGAGGTCGTCGAGGTCGACGGCCGGTTCTTCCACGGCGACCAGGAGGTCAGGCGCGAGTACGGCAAGATGGGCAAGTCGCTGCGCAACGTCGTCACCCCGGACGAGATGTGCGCGGCGTACGGCGCGGACACCTTCCGGGTGTACGAGATGTCGATGGGCCCGCTGGAGGTCTCCCGCCCCTGGGACACCCGGGCGGTCGTCGGCTCGTACCGGTTCCTGCAGCGGGTCTGGCGGGCGGTGGTCGACGAGCAGACCGGGCAGACCCGGGTGGTGGACGCGCCCGCCGACGAAGCGACCCGGCGGCTGCTGCACAAGGTGGTCGACGGGGTCCGCGGCGACATGGAGGGGATCCGGTTCAACACCGCGATCGCCAAGCTGATCGAGCTGACCAACGCGGTGACCCGGCTGCCGGAGACCCCGCGCGAGGTGGCCGAGCCGCTGGTGCTGATGCTGGCCCCGTTCGCCCCGCACGCCGCCGAGGAGCTGTGGGCCCGGCTGGGGCACTCCGGTTCCCTGGCGTACGCGGACTTCCCGACCGCCGACCCCACCCTGCTGGTGGCCGAGACCGTCACCTACCCGGTGCAGGTCAACGGCAAGGTGCGCGGCCGGATCGAGGTGGCCGCCGACGCGGCCGAGGACGCCGTCCGCGCCGCCGCACTGGAGGCGGTCGCCGGCGCGCTGGGTGGCAAGGAGCCCCGCAAGGTCATCGTGGTGAAGGGCCGGATGATCTCGGTCGTCGCCTGACCGGGCCCGCCCGCCGGCCGGCTGCCGTATCTGGGAGGCCGCGACTTACGGAAAGTCGCGGCCTCCGCCGTGCCGATAAGCCCCGGATTGCCGGTGCCCGTGGGAGGCGTCGGCTCACGCGAGGGCCGGCGGGAGTGGCTTCGTGGTTCAGCGTGATGACTCAGAGGTATAAATATGCCTCAGAGTCATCAGGCTCGATCGGCCCACCGGTGCTGGCCGGGTCACGCCCGGTCCTGGCCACTCCCGCTTACCGCCCGCATCGCCCCCTGTATGGCCCTCGGGAGGGCGCACCGTCCGCGCATGGCCCGGGCAGGCCCGCGTCGCTCGCGCGGGCCCGCGTCGCTCGCGCGGGCCCGCGTCGCTCGCGCGGGCCCGCGTCGCTCGCGCGGGCCCGCGTCGCTCGTGCGGGGCCGGCCGCGCCGGGTCATCCGTGCAGGGGTGCCTGCACCGCCTCGCGGTGGGCGAGCAGCCAGCGCTGCCAGCCGCGTACCCCGTCGACCGCGCCCGCGGCGCGCAGCCGGCGCATGCCGGGCTCGTCCCGGTCGGCGCCGGCGTCGATGCCCCGCCAGGTGTACTCGATCTGGTGCAGCATGACGTCGACCAGTTCGGCGCGGGGGAGCGCGGCCCCGGGAGCCGCCGCCGCGTAGGCGTCGCAGAGCAGCCGGCCGCGCCGGCCCAGCTCCGTCGGGTCGGCGTCGCCGCCCAGCCGGGCGAAGTGCCAGGCGGCGAACGCGACGTCCTCGATCCGCCGGCCCGGCGCGGCCAGGTCCCAGTCGAGCAGGGCCACCGGCAGCGGCCCGGCGGGGGAATCGCGATAGACGGTGTTCTTCGGCGACAGGTCGAGATGGCAGACGGTCTCCGCGCCGCCGGCCAGCGCCGTGCCGGCGCACGCGTCGTGCAGCGTACGGATCAGCTCGGCGAGCCGGGTCAGCGCGGCGTCGGAGAGGAACTCGGCAGCGACCGGCTCCCGCCAGGGAACCCGCCCGTCGACGTGGCCGAGCACCTGCCGGCCGCGCTCGTCGAAGCCGAGGTGGCGGGGCGCCAGGCCCGGTGCGGCCCGCTCCAGGTGCCGCAGCAGCGCCGCGACGAAGTCCGCGTTCGCCGGGCGGGAGCGCCGGACCGTGTCCCCGACCCGGACCACCTCGGTGACGAACCCGCCGGGCAGCCGTTCCTCGCCGGCGGTCATCGGGCGGGCTTCCGCCGCTCGACGCGATTTCGTCGCCCGGCGCGCCACCACCGGTGGATCAGCACCGCGCTGGCGAGCAGGCCGAGACCGGCCGGGGCGGCGGCGTACCAGTTGACGTGCCCGGGTGAGGCGGCCGCCGCACCCAGCGCGGCGTATCCGATCGCGGTCGGCGCGGAGGCGATCACGCTGCCGGCCAGGTACGGCGCCACCCGCGCCCCGGTGGTGCCGTAGCCGTAGCTGACCAGCCCGAACCCGGCGATCGGCAGCAGCCGGACGGTGGCCACGCCGAAGACGCTCTGCCGGGCGAACCAGCCGTCCAGGCGGGCCAGCCGGCCGCGGACGTGCTCCGCGACGAACTCCCGGCCCAGCGCCCGCCCGACCGCGAAGCCGATCGCCGCGGCGAGCAGCGCGGCGCCGAGCGCGTACGCGGCGCCCTCGACCGGGCCGAAGATCGCCCCGGAGGCCAGCGTGACGAAGGTACGCGGCACCAGCGCGACCAGCAGCAGCGCGCCCCCGACGACCGCCACCACCGGGGCGAGCCCGCCGAGGGAGTCGGCCAGCTCCGGCAGCCGCGCCGGGTCGGGACGGGGCAGCGCCGGCAGCAGTGCCGCGAACCCGGCCAGCAGGAGCAGCAGCAGCGCGAACCGCCGCGCCGACGGCTGGCCGAGCAGCCGCCGGGCGGCGCGGATCATGCCCGGGCGGCGGCGGCCACCGCGGCGCGACGCTCGTTGCGCAGCCGGTCCGACCAGGTGTCGTCCAGCGGCGGGAGCTGGTGGACGCCGGTGGCCCAGCGCAGCAGCAGGTCGGCCAGGGCCGGGTTGCGGGCCAGGGCCGGGCCGTGCGAGTACGTGCCGAGCAGTTTGCCGCGCCACGCGCCCTCGGTGACGCCGTCGTTGCCGATGCCGGCGGTGACCCGGGCCAGCGGGGCGACCTCGGGACCCAGCCGGGTCCGACCACCGTGGTTCTCGAAGCCGGAGAGCGCCGGCAGCCCGAGCCGCGGGTCGACCTCGCCGGCCAGCTCGCCGACGGCTCGGGTGGGGCCACGGTCGGAGGAGAGGTCGAGCAGTTCCAGCCCGGTGTACCTGGTGCCCTTGGCGAAGAACGAGGTGCCGAGCAACTGGTAGCCGGCGCAGACGCCGAACACGACCGAGCCCTGGGCGACCGCCCGGTGCAGGCCGCCGTCGGCGAGCAGCCGCTGGGCGCCCAGCGCCTGCGGGCCGTCCTCGCCGCCGCCGATCAGGTAGATGTCGGCGGCCGCGGGCAGCCGCTGGTCGGAGCGGATCTCCAGCACCTCGACCGGCATCCCGCGCCGCTGCGCCCGCCGGGCCAGGATCAGCGCGTTGCCCCGGTCGCCGTACGTGGACAGCAGGTCGGGGTAGACCCAGACGATACGCAGGCTCTCAGTTGACACGGTCCAGCTCCGCTCGGATGTCCTGGAAGGCGGTGTAGTTGGCGATGACCTCGAGGCGGCCCGGAGGCACCGCCCGGACCGCGTCGTCGAAGCTGCGGACGTGCTGGAACGGCACGTCGTTGACGTCCAGCCGGACGGCCAGGTCGTACGCCCGGTCGCCGGTGATCAGCACCTGCCGGCCGCGCAGCGGGGCGAAGTCGACGTCGAACAGCCAGGAGGTGTCCAGGCCGTCGGGGTCCCGGGCGTTGATGGAGAGCAGCGTCGGCGCCTCGTCGGCCATGTCGAACGCCTCCAGCCAGCTGGCCGGGTTCTTGGCCAGCAGCAGCCGGATGTTGCGCCCGTCCCGCTGCACCTGGGCGTAGCGGCCGGCCACCGAGGTGACCGCGCCGAGCCGGGACACCGCGTCGACCGGGCGTACGCCGAACTCGGCGGCCACGGCGAGCGCGGTGGCCGCGTTGCCGACGTTGACCTTCCCGGGGATCTGGAGCATGACCTTGTGCCAGGCGCCGGTCGGATCGGTCACCCCGTCGTCCTCGACGGTCCACTGCGGCTCGGGCCGGCGCAGCGGGCAGCCGCTGCACCACCACTGGTCCGCCGAGCGCTGGATGGTGGAGCCGCACTCCGGGCAGACCCACGAGTCGTCGAGCCAGCGCTGGCCGGCGCTGAACCAGGTGACGTGCGGCGGGTTGATCCCCCGGGCCGGGTCGGCCGGCGGGGTGGCGGCCCAGACCACCATCGGGTCGTCGGCGTTGGCGACCACCCGCACGTCGGGGTGCCGGACCAGGGCCGCGCGCCAGAGCTGCGCCATCATGGCGACCTCCTTGGCCCGGTCGAGCTGGTCCCGGCTGAGGTTGAGCAGTGCCACCACGTGCGGCTCGGTGGCCTCCAGCACCTGCGCGAGGTAGTGCTCGTCCACCTCCAGCACCGCGTACGGGGTGCTGCCGGCCCGGGCCAGCGCGGAGGTGTGCCCGGTGGGCATGTTGGCGCCGAAGGAGTTGGTGGCGACCCGGCCCAGCACGCCGACCGCGGCGGTGGCCAACCGGGTGGTGGTGGTCTTGCCGTTGGTGCCGGAGACCAGCGCGATGGCGCGCCCGGCCGAGAGGTGGGCGAGCAGGTCGGGGTCGATCTTCAGCCCGATCCAGCCCCCGATCACCGAGCCGTCGCCCCGGCCGGCGGCCCGGGACAACGCTCCGGCCGTCCGGGACACGGAGCTGGCCACCTTCGCCCGCAGGGGCATCTTCGCGTCCGTCACCCGAGCGAGGTTACCGGACCGGCGGACCCACCAGATCGCCGCCGACCGCGAACCGTTCGGCCGGGACTCCCCGCGCGTCCGGTCAGCGGGACCTCGGCCGGACGGAGTCGATCAATGTCGGGAAGCGGACGCGGAGCGGGGCCGCTCCGCCCCTCCACTCCGCCCCACCGCGTCTGACGTGCGGTTTTGTCGGCGCGAGCGGCGCGCCACGCGGGCGATTCCGGTTGCAGGTGGAGGGAAGTGGAGTAGAGTGGGGCGCGATGGTGAGGCCGGGAGGGCCCACCGGCCCAGGGGGTGAGCGGCGCCGCGAACGCCGCTTGGAAGGGCGAGGGGGTTGGGCCGATGTTCCTCGGCACCCACACCCCACGCCTGGACGACAAGGGCCGGTTGATCCTGCCGGCGAAGTTCCGGGATGAGCTGGCGGGGGGTGTCGTGATCACCAAAGGGCAGGAGCGCTGCCTCTACGTCTTCCCGATGCCCGAGTTCCAGCGGATCGCGGAGCAGTTGCGCGCGCAACCCATGACGAGCAAGGCGGCCCGGGCCTACAACCGGGTCTTCTTCGCCGGCGCGCACGACGAGGTCCCCGACAAGCAGGGCCGGGTCACCATCCCGGCTCACCTCCGGGAGTACGCCGCGCTCGACCGCGATCTCGTGGTCATCGGGGCGAGCACCCGGGTGGAGATCTGGGACAGGACGGCCTGGGAGAGCTACCTCGCCGACAGCGAAGACGACTTCGCCGACATCGAGGAGGGGGTGCTGCCCGGCGGTCTGTAGGGCGTGGCGACGCCCGACGTACTGCGAGATCTCCAGCCGCTTTCGAGTTCCTGGCGCCCCTTCCCCGGTGCCAGGCGCACGATCCGTAGGGAGGGCCGCGGCCTCCGGCGGGCGGGAGCGGATGGGGATCTGGCGGTACGACGGATGGCGTCGCCCGACGAGCAGGACGCGGAAGGAACGGACGGTTCAACCAGTGGGGGTCGACATGGGGGAGCTTCGCGGCACGCACGTGCCCGTGCTGCTCGAGCGGTGTCTCGAGTTGCTGGCCCCCGCGCTGGGGCGGAACGGACGGACGGTCCACGTCGACGCGACGCTGGGGTTGGCCGGGCACGCGGAAGCGGTCCTGGCCGCACATCCGAACACCGTGCTGATCGGCCTGGACCGGGACACCGAGGCCCTCGCCCACGCGCGGGTCCGACTGGCCCGATTCGCCGACCGCGTCCACCTGGAGCACGCCGTCTACGACGAGCTGCCCGAGGTGCTCGACCGTCTGGGGTACCCCGCGATCGACGGCGCGTTGTTCGACCTCGGGGTGTCCTCGTTGCAGCTGGACGCCGCCGACCGGGGGTTCGCGTATGCGCAGGACGCGCCGCTGGACATGCGGATGGACCAGACCCGGGGGGTGACCGCCGAGGAGGTGGTCAACACCTACTCCCACCCCGAGCTGGCCCGGGTGCTGCGGGTGTACGGCGAGGAGAAGTTCGCCGGCCGGATCGCCTCGGCGATCATCCGCGAGCGGGAGCGGGCCCGGATCACCTCGTCGGCCCGGCTCGCCGAGCTGGTCAGGGAGAGCATTCCAGCACCAGCCCGACGAACCGGTGGACACCCGGCTAAGAGAACGTTTCAGGCTTTAAGGATCGAGGTAAACAGAGAGCTGGCAGTGCTGGAGACGGCGCTGCCGGCCGCGCTCGACAAGCTCAACGTGGGCGGCCGCCTGGTGGTCCTGTCCTACCACTCGCTGGAGGACCGGCTCACCAAGCACGCGCTCGCCGATCGGGTCCGGAGCACCGGCCCGATCGACCTCCCGGTCGAGCTGCCCGGGTCGGGTCCGACGTTCCGGCTGCTCAGCCGGGGCGCCGAACTCCCCGGGGAGGCGGAGGTCGCCGCCAACCCGCGCGCCGCTTCGGTGCGGCTGCGGGCGGCGGAACGCATCGACCCGAACGCGGCACAGCAGGGGCGGACCGACCGCGAACGGTACCGCCGGCGGGTCAAGGCGATGCACCAACCGGGAACGGCGACCGCGGGATCCGGGGCGGATCCCGCGTCGCCGGGGGACGGCAGTGGGACGGACGAAGAGGGGGAGGGGACATGAACGTAGACGAGCGCGACCGCCGGGACCGGACCGGCGGCGGGCAGCGCACACCGCGGTCGGGGGGCCGGACCGCGGCGCAGCGGGCCACGCGCGCCGAGGTGAGCACGCCGGACCGGACCGGCCGGCCGGGGGAGACCCGCGCCCGGGGGGCGCGCGAGTTCCCGACCCAGGGCAGTGCCGCGCTGCGGCCGGCCGAGCGGCCGGACCGGCGGGAGGCCGAGTCCGCCGCGCCGCGGCTGCGGGTGGCGCCGCCGCCGCCGATCTCGGTGCCCCGGGCGCCGTTCGCCGCGCTGATCGTGGCGCTGGTGGTCGGCGGGGTGCTCGGCATCCTGCTGGTCAACACCAAGATCAACGAGAACGCTTTCCGGCTGGAGAAGCTGCACGAGCAGCAGGCCAAGCTGGACCTGGACCAGCAGCAGTTGGAGAAGGAGATCGCCGAGGCGGAGGCGCCGGGCAACCTGGCCGCCAACGCCCGCAAGCTCGGCCTGGTCGAGTCGGACGAGCCGGCGTACATCCGGCTGCCCGACGGCCGGGTGATCGGGGTGCCGCAGCCGGCCGCGGGCCGGCCCGCCGGCAACAGCCAGCAGGGCACGGGGGGATAACCAGGTGTCCCCCAGATCGGAGGACCCGCGCCGGGACGCCACAGGCTCCCGGCGCGGTTCGTCGGACCGTACCGGCCGGGGCGGGGAGCCGCGTGCCGGTGAGCCGGGCGTCGGCGGGATCTCCGGCGCCCGGGCGTACACCCCGCGCGGGCGCACCGTGCGGGAGAGCAGTGAGCAGCGCGACCAGGTCGACCGGTCGGAGCGGGCCGCCCGGCCCGCCGCCGGCGGGGGCGGCCAGCGGCGTACGCCGCGCAGCAGCCGGGCCGCGGACCCGTTCCGGCCGGCGTTGCAGGTGCTCGACGGCGGCCGGACCGGGCAGGGGCGGGCCGGCCGCCGGGACGTCCCCGCCGCCGGCCGGACCGGCGTGGTCCGCACCGTGCGCGCCCGGCCGGTCGGCGCGGAGCCCTTCGACGACGAGCCGCCGGCGCCCCGCCGCCGGCCCGGCCCGCGCGCGCCGCGCCGCCCGGACCGGCCCGCGGCCCGGCGACCGTCCCGCAAGCCGCGCCGCCCGCCGAAGCTGGCCGACCCGGCCCGCCGGCTGCGGCTGGGCACCGTGCTCACCCTGGCGCTGTTCGCCACCATCGGGATCCGGCTGGTGTTCCTCCAGGCCGCCGACACCCCGGCGTTCGCCGGCGGCGGGGTCAGCGACCGGCTGAACCGGGTGGAGCTGCCCGCCCCGCGCGGCGCCATCTACGACCGCTCCGGCGCCCTGCTGGCGCACAGCGTCGAGGCCCGCTACGTCTACGCCGACCCGGTCCTGGTGGAGAACGTCGGCGCCACCGCGAAGGCGCTCTCCCCGCTGCTCGGCGTGCCGGTCTCCGAACTGGCCGAGAAGATGCGGCCGCGGACGGTCAACCGCACCCTGTTGCGGTTCCAGTACCTGGCCCGCGGCGTGTCGATCGACAAGGCGAAGCAGGTCGCCGCCCTGAAGCTGAAGGGCATCTTCCTGCACCGGGACGAGCGCCGCGAGGTGCCGGGCGGCGATCTCGCCGCCAATCTGATCGGCTTCACCGGCCAGGACATGGTCGGTCTGGAGGGCATCGAGGCCAAGTACGACGACCTGCTGCGCGGCGTCGACGGCAAGCGGGTCTTCGAGGCCGGCCAGGGCAACCTGGCCGCCCCGATCCCCGGCGGGTACAGCCAGACCACCCCGGCCCAGCCGGGCAGCTCGCTGGAGCTGACCATCGAGGGGGACCTGCAGTACCAGGCCCAGCGGATGCTCAAGGCGCAGGTGGACAAGGTGCGGGGCAGCGTCGGCGCCGCGGTGGTGATGGAGGTGCCCTCCGGCGAGGTGCTGGCGCAGGCCAGCCACCCGACGTACGACGCGGCCGACCCGACCCGCAGCCGGCCGACCGACCGGGAGGACGCCGCCACCAGTTTCGTGGTGGACCCCGGCTCGGTGCACAAGGCGATCACCTTCGGCGCGGCGCTGCAGGAGGGGTTGATCACCCCCGAGACCACGATCCCGCTGAAGAACACCATCGAGAAGGGCGACCAGGTCTTCCGGGACAGCCACCGGGCGAACGGCCGGGCGATGAGCATCCCCGGGATGCTGGCGTACTCGTCCAACGTCGGCACCATCACCGTCGGCGAAATGCTGGGCCCGGACCGGCTGATCGACTACCAGAAGCGGTTCGGCCTGGGCCGGGCGACCGGCGAGGGCATGCCGGGCGAGGCGACCGGCAGGCTGCTGCCCGCCGACCAGTGGAGCGGCTCGTCGCACGGGTCGGTGCCGATCGGGCACAGCGTGGACGCCACGCCCCTGCAGATGACCGCCGCGTACGCGGCCATCGCCAACAAGGGCACCTACGTCCAGCCGCACCTGATCCGGGCCACCGTCACCGACGGCAAGCGCACCCCGGCCCCGCCGCCGGTCACCCGACCGGTGCTCAGCGAGCGCAACGCCGTCGCGCTGCGCACCATGCTGGAGGCCGTCACCACGGTGGACAACGCCACCGGCCTGGCCGCCGCCGTGCCCGGCTACCGGATCGCCGGCAAGACCGGCACCGGATGGCGCTACGACAACGGGGTCAAGCAGCCCGGGGAGGTCGGCTCGTTCATCGGCATGGCGCCGGCGGAGAACCCGCGGTACGTGGTGGCGGTCTTCGTGTGGAGCCCGAACGGCGGGGGCGGCACCGTGGCGGCGCCGGCCTTCCGCGACATCATGGGCTTCACGCTGCGCCAGCAGCGGGTGCCGCCGAGCACCACGCCGGCCCCGAAGTTCGTGGTCTATCCCCGCTGACCGGCTGGAACGGGACATCATCGGTGGGTGGGGACGAAGCACCGGGGCGGCTGTGCGGTCGGAACCGCACGACCGGGTAGGGTCTGACGCCGTGCCCGGCAATCCACGTCCCCAGACCGTGCATCCCGTCCGGCTCGGCGACCTCGCCGCCCGGTTGCGGGCGAGCGCGACGAGTGAGCCCGCGAGCCCCTCGGCGGCGGGCTCGGAGCAGGCCCCGCCGCTGACGCCGGACGCCGCCGCCGTGGCGGTGACCGGGGCGACCCACGCCAGCCAGGAGGTCCGCCCCGGCGACCTGTACGCCGCGCTGCCCGGCGCCCGGCGGCACGGCGCGGAGTTCGTCGCCCAGGCCGCGGCGGCCGGCGCGGTGGCCGTACTCACCGACCCGGCCGGCGCTCCGGCGGCGGCCGAGGCCGGCCTGCCGGCGCTGGTCGTGCCCGATCCGCGGGCGGCGCTCGGTGTCCTCGCCGCCGCCGTCTACGGCGATCCCAGCGCCGGGCTGACCATGATCGCGGTGACCGGCACCGCCGGCAAGACCTCCACCGCCTACCTGATCGAGTCGGGGCTGCGCGCGGCCGGCCACGTCACCGGGTTGATCGGCACCGTGGAGACCCGCCTCGGCGACCTGGTGGTGGACAGCGTCCGCACCACGCCGGAGGCGACCGACCTGAACGCCATGCTGGCCGCGGCCCGCGAGCGCGGGGTCACCGCCGTGGTCATGGAGGTGTCCAGCCACGCGCTGGCGATGGGCCGGGTCGGCGGGGTCCGCTTCGCCGTCGGCGGCTACACCAACTTCGGCTCCGACCACCTGGACTTCCACGCCGACGTCGACGACTACTTCGCGGCCAAGGCGCAGTTGTTCGACGGGCGCTGCGCGGTCGAGGTGCTCAACCACGACGACCCGGCGCTGCGCCCGCTGTTCAAGCCGGCCACGGTCAGCTACTCGGCGGCCGGCGACCCGACCGCCACCTGGTACGCCACCGACGTCAGCGGCGAGGGGTACGCGCAGCGGTTCACCGTGCACGGCCCGGACGCGGTGACCCTGCCCACCGGAGTGGCCCTGCCGGGCCGGCACAACGTGGCCAACGCGCTGCTGGCGGTGGCCATGCTGGTCGCGGTCGGCGTCGATCCGGAGACCGCCGCCGCCGGGGTGGCCGGCTGCGGGGGCGTACCGGGGCGGCTGGAGCTGGTCAGCGGCGACGCGCCGGTGCGCGGGGTGGTCGACTACGCGCACAAGGCGAACGCGATCGAGGCGGTGCTGGCCGCCCTGCGCGACCTCACCGGCGGCCGGCTGATCTGCGTGGTGGGCGCGGGCGGCGACCGGGACCGGGGCAAGCGGCCGGTGATGGGCGCCGCCGCGGCCGAGGGCGCCGACGTGGTGCTGGTGACCGACGACAACCCGCGCACGGAGGACCCGGCGGTGATCCGGGCCGAGGTGCTGGCCGGGGCGTACGCGGCGGGCACCTTGGCGCGGATCATCGAGGCGCCCGGTCGCCGGGCCGCGATCGCCGAGGCGGTCCGGTTGGCCGAGCCGGGCGACGTGGTGGCGTTGCTGGGCAAGGGGCAGGAACGGGGCCAGGAGGTGGGCGGCGAGGTGCTGCCGTTCGACGACCGGGTGGAGCTGGCGGCGGCGCTGCGCGCCCGCTACGGCGACCGGGCGGGGCAGCGATGATCCCGCTGACCCTGGCCGAGGTCGCCGCGGCCGTCGACGGGCGGCTGGTGGCCGTCGACCCGGACGCCCGGGTCACCGGCGGCGTCGAGTTCGACTCGCGCAAGATCGGCCCGGGCGGGCTCTTCGTGGCCTTCCCCGGCGAGCAGGTGGACGGGCACGACTACGCCGAGCGCGCGGTGTCCGCCGGGGCGGCGGCCGTGCTCGGCACCCGCGAGGTGCCCGGGGTGCCGATGGTGCTGGTGGCCGACGCGCTCGACGCGATGGGCCGGCTGGCCCGCGCCGTGGTCGACCGGCTGCCCGGGCTGACCGTGATCGGGCTCACCGGCTCCTCCGGCAAGACCACCACCAAGGACCTGATCGCCCAGCTCGCCGTGCGGCTCGGCCCGACCGTGGCGCCGCCCGGCTCGTTCAACAACGAGCTGGGCCACCCGTACACCGCGTTGCAGGCCACGCCGGAGACCCGCTACCTGGTGATGGAGAAGGGCGCCCGCGGGGTGGGGCACGTGCGCTACCTGTGCGAGGTGGTGCCGCCGCGGATCTCGGTGGTGCTCAACGTCGGGGTGGCGCATCTCGGCGAGTTCGGCTCGGTGGAGACCATCGCGCTGGCCAAGGGCGAGCTGGTCGAGGCGCTGCCCGCGGACGGGCTGGCGGTGCTCAACGCCGACGACCCGCTGGTCGACGCGATGGCGGCGCGGACCGCCGCCCGGGTGGTCCGCTACGGCGAGTCGGAGCGGGCCGACGTGCGGGCCGTGGACGTCACGCTGGACGAGCGCGGGCGTCCGGCGTACACCCTGGTGACGCCGGAGGGCGGCGCGCCGGTACGGCTCGGGCTGACCGGCCGCCACCAGGTCTGGAACTCGCTCGCCGCCGCCGCGGTCGCCCGCGAGCTCGGCCTGCCGCTGGCCGACCTGGCGGCGGCCCTGGGCGAGCTGGGCCTGGTCTCGACCCGGCGGATGGACGTGTTCGAGCGATCCGACGGGGTCACCGTGATCGACGACTCGTACAACGCCAACCCGGCGTCGACGGGCGTGGCGCTGCGGGCGCTGGCCAGCATGCGGGGGACGGGGCGTACGGTCGCGGTGCTCGGCTACATGGCCGAGCTGGGCGACTTCGAACGCGAGGGGCACCGGCAGGTGGGCCGCCTCGCGGCCGAGTTGGGTGTCGACCGGCTGCTCGTGGTGGGCGAGCCGGCTGCGCCGATTCACGAGGGCGCGACAGCGGTAGGCGAGTGGGGAGGAGAGTCGGTGCTGCTCACCGATCAGGCGGCGGCTGTCGAGGTGCTGCGGGGCGAGCTACGGCCGGGTGACGTCGTCCTGGTCAAGGGCTCCCGGTACCGGACCTGGGAGGTGGCCGACGCGCTGCGCGCGGACGCCCGGGAGGGTGGCGCCGCATGAGGGCGGTGATCGTCGCCATCGGGGTCGCCTTCATCATTTCGCTCTTCGGCACCCCGATCGCGATCAAGGTGTTCACCCGGCTGAAGGCCGGCCAGCCGATCCGGGCCGAGGGCCCGGCCATGCACCAGGGCAAGAAGGGCACGCCGACGATGGGCGGCGTGGTGTTCATCCTGGCCACGGTCATCGCGTACGTCGCCGGCCACCTGGCCCTGACCTCCCTGCCGGACCAGCAGATCGCCCAGGTCGAGCCGACCATCACGGCCCTGGTGCTGCTGGGGCTGATGGTCTTCTCCGGCGCGGTCGGCTTCATCGACGACTTCCTCAAGGTCCGCAAGCGGCACAGCGGTGGCCTGAACAAGCGGGGCAAGCTCGCCGGCCAGATCCTGGTCGGCGCGGTCTTCGGGATCGTCGCGCTGTACTTCCCGAGCACCATGACCGACGCCAGCGGCAAGACCACCAACACCGAGACCGTCGCCAGCACCACGCTGAGCTTCATCCGGGACATCCCGGCGCTGGAGATCGGCAAGATCGGCGCGGTGATCGTCATCATCCTGGTGGTGATGGCGGCGACGAACGGGGTGAACCTCACCGACGGCCTGGACGGGCTGGCCACCGGCGCCTCGGTGATGGTGCTGGCCGCGTACGCGCTGATCGCGTTCTGGCAGTACCGGCACTGGTGCGCCGACCCGAACTACACCGAGAGCTACTGCTACACGGTGCGGGACCCGCTGGAGATCGCGCTGATCGCCGGGGCGGCGGCCGGGGCCTGCGTGGGCTTCCTCTGGTGGAACACCTCACCGGCACGGATCTTCATGGGCGACACCGGCGCGCTCGGCCTGGGTGGCCTGATCGCCGGCATGGCGATGTCCACCCGGACCATTCTGCTGCTGCTGATCCTGGGCGGCCTCTTCGTGATCATCACGATGTCCGTGGTGATCCAGATCATCTCCTTCCGGACCACCGGCAAGCGGGTGTTCCGGATGTCGCCGTTGCAGCACCACTTCGAGCTGGCCGGCTGGAGCGAGGTCAACATCGTGGTCCGTTTCTGGATCATCGCCGGGATCGGCGTGGCCATCGCGCTCGGGCTCTTCTACAGCGAGTTCCTGGCCGCCGTCAGCTGAGGCTGAGGTGTCAGGAGGGGCCCCTTGTCAACAGACGTCTGTTAACAAGGGGCCCCTCCTTTCGCGGGTGCGACACGCCGAGCGGGCGGTTCACCGGCACCGGTCCGCGGGAAACCGCAATGATGAACGGGTGGGGGAGGACCGAGGGACCGGCACGACGACGGAAGCGGCGAACCGGCGGGCGGCCGGCGCCGGGCGTACCAGCGACCCGTCCGCGCCGACGCCGGGGCTGACCGCCACGGCCGGGCTGTCCGCGCTACGCGGCCTGCTGGCCCGGCCGCTCGCGTCGTACTACCTGCTGCTGTCCAGCGCCGGCCTGCTGCTGATGATCGGCCTGACGATGGTCTTCTCGGCCACCAGCGTGATGGACTTCGCGGCGGACGGCAACGCGTCGGCCTCGCTGGCCAAGCAGGCGGTCTTCGCGGTCGTCGGCATCGTCGCGTTCTGGGCCTGCCAGCGGCTGCCGGCCAGCACCTACCGCTCCGTGGGCCGGACCGTGCTGGCCGTCGCGATCGGCCTGCTGCTGGTGCTCAACCTGGTGCTGGCGTACGGCCGGCTGACCGGGCAGGAGGACCCGCGGCTCGGGCCGCTCCAGGCCCACCTGAACTGGCTGTACCTCGGGCCGGTCCAGTTGCAGCCCTCCGAGCTGGCGAAGTTCGCGCTGGTGCTCTGGGGAGCCCGGTTGATCGTCCGCAAGGGCGCCGCGCTGGGCTGGTGGAAGGAACTGGCCACCCCGCTGTTCCCGGTGGTCGGCCTGCTCGCCGTGCTGGTCGGATACAACGACCTGGGCACCATGCTCTGCCTGCTGGCCATCGTGGTGGGCCTGCTCTGGGCGGCCGGGGTGCGCAGCCGGGTGTTCGCCGTGCTCTCCGCGATCGGGCTGGCCGGCGTCGGGCTGCTGATCGCCGCCGCCTCGCTCGGCGCCGGTTCCGGCGAGCGGGACGCCACCAACTACCGCTTCGCCCGGCTCACCTCCTTCCTGGAGGACCCGGAGAAGTGCAAGCTCGACGGCTGCTGGCAGATCTACCAGGGCCGGCTGGCCATCGAGCACGGCGGCTGGTTCGGCGTCGGGCTGGGCAAGAGCAGCCTGAAGTGGGCCTGGCTGCCCGAGGCGCACAACGACTTCATCTTCGCGATCATCGCGGAGGAACTCGGGGTGGTCGGCTGCACCGTGGTGCTGGTGCTCTTCGCGGTGCTGGCGTACAGCGGGCTGCGCATCGCCCGCCGGGTCGAGGACCCGTTCCGCCGGCTCGCCGCCGCGGCGGTGACCACCTGGCTGGTCAGCCAGGCCGCGATCAACATCGGCGGGGTGGTGGGCCTGCTGCCGATCACCGGCCTGCCGCTGCCGTTCATCTCCGACGGCGGCAGCGCCCTGGTGGTGACCCTGGCGGCGGTCGGCATGCTCGCCTCGTTCGCCCGCGCGGAACCGGACGCGGCCCGAGCCCTGCATGCCCGTCCGCCGGCCCGGTGGGTCCGGCTAGTGTGGGCCCCGTTGCCGCCGCTTCCCGGCCGGCGTCGCCGATCGGCGGCACCGCCGGCTCCCCGAGGGTCCGTGCCCCGGTCGCGAGCGCGGCGCGAGGACGACCAGGCCGCGCCCCGCGGCGCCCGGACGGGCCGCGCGGGGACGGCGAGCGAGAGGAGACGCTGATGGGTCCGCTGCGTTCGGTGGTGCTCTGCGGAGGGGGCACGGGTGGGCACATCTACCCGCTGCTGGCCTTCGCCGACTGCCTGCGCCGACACGACCCCGGCGTCCGGATCACCTGCCTCGGCACACCCCGGGGGCTGGAGAACGAGCTGATCCCGCCGCACGGTTACGACCTGCGCCAGATCCCCGCGTACCAGCTGCCCCGCTCGGTCAACATGAACCTGGTCCGTACCCCGGACCGGATGTGGAGGGCGGCGCGCGCGGCGGGCAAGGTGATCGACGAGGTGCAGGCCGACGTGGTGGTCGGCTTCGGCGGGTACGTCTCCGTCCCCGGCTACCTCGCCGCCTGGCGCCGCGAGCTGCCGATCGTCATCCACGAGGTGAACGTGCCGCCGGGGGTGGCCAACCGGATGGGCATGAAGTTCACCAAGCACGTCGCGGTGGGCTTCCCGCACCAGCCGGCCCAGGCCGAGTCGCTGCGCGAGGCCCGGGTGGTCGGGGTGCCGTTGCGCCGGGGCATCGCGACGCTGGACCGGGCCGCGCTGCGCGACGCCGCCCGCGCCCACTTCGGCCTCCGCCCGGATCTGCCGGTGCTCTTCGTCGCCGGCGGCTCGCAGGGCGCCCGCTCGATCAACCTGGCCGTCTCCGGGGCGGCCAAGGAGCTGGCCCGCAACGGCGTGCAGGTGCTGCACGTGATCGGGGCCCGCAACGAGCCGGTGCCGGTTCCCACCGACCTGCCGGTGCCGTACGTGACCCTGCCCTACCTGTCCGAGATGGAGCTGGGCTACGCGGCGGCCGACCTAATGCTCGGCCGCGGCGGGGCGATGACCTGCGCCGAGGTGGCCGCGATCGGGCTGCCCGCGATCTACGTCCCGTACCCGCACAGCAACCAGGAGCAGAAGCGCAACGCGCTGCCCGTGGTGCAGGCCGGCGGCGGGCTGCTCGTCGACGACGCCGAGCTGACCCCGGACTGGCTGGAGCGTACGGTGATCCCGCTGGTACGGGACCCGCAGCGGCTCGCGGCCATGGGCGCCGCCGCCGCCGGCTACGGCCGCCGGGACGGCGACGAGGCGCTGCTGAGGTACGTCTACGAGGCGGTGGCTCGGTGAGCGCGAGGAGCGAGCCGGGGTTGCGAGCCCCGCAGTCGCGAACTCAGGCCAGCGGAGTGAGCGCGAGGAGCGAGCCGGGGTTGCGAGCCCCGCAGTCGCGAACGACGGCGGTCCCGACGACGGGGCGCGCCGCGACGGAAGGGCACACCGCATGAACACCGCGCAGTTCACTCCGGCCGGCACCCGCACCGCGGAGGACCTGGGCCGGATCCACCTGATCGGCGTCGGCGGGGTCGGCATGGCCGGCCTGGCCCGGCTGCTGCTCACCCGGGGTCTGCCGGTCTCCGGCAGCGAGCTGCGGGAGTGGCCCTCGCTGGCCGGCCTGCGCGCGCTGGGCGGGACCATCCACATGACCCACGAGGTGTCCAACCTCGACGGCGTGGACACGGTGGTCTATTCGACGGCCATCCCGCAGGACCACCTGGAGATGGTGGAGGCGCGCCGGCGCGGGCTGCGGGTGCTGCACCGCTCCGAGGCACTCGCCGCGGCGATGACCGGCCGGCGCACGGTGGCGGTCGCCGGCACGCACGGCAAGACCTCCACCACCTCGATGGTGACCATGGTGCTCCAGCAGGCCGGGGTGGACCCGTCCTTCGTGATCGGCGGCGAGATCTCCGAGGCCGCCTCCAGCGCCCACCACGGCACCGGCGAGTACTTCGTGGTGGAGGCCGACGAGAGCGACCGGTCGTTCCTGATCTACCGCCCGTACGTGTCGATCATCACGAACGTCGAGGCGGACCACCTCAACACCTACGGCGACCTGGCCACCCTGGAGGCCACCTTCGCCGAGTTCGCCCGGCTCACCGACCCGGAGGGCTTCATCATCACCTGCGCCGACGACCCGGGCGGGCGGCGGCTGGCCGACACGCTGCGGGCCGAGGGACGGCGGGTCTGGACGTACGGCGAGGCGCCCGACGCCGACCTGCGGATGAGCGAGATGGCCTCCTCGGCCCGGGGGGTGCGCTACCTGGCCGAGGTCGACGGCATGCCGCTGGGCGAGATCCGGCTGCCGATCCCCGGCCGGCACATGGGGCTCAACAGCGCCTCGGCGGTGCTCACCGCGCACCTGCTCGGGCTGCCGCTGACCGCGGCGGAGGCCGCGCTGGGGGCGTTTCCCGGGGTGCGGCGCCGGTTCGAGCGCAAGGGCGTCGCGGACGGCGTGCTGGTCTACGACGAGTACGCCTACCACCCGACCTCGATGCGGCTGGCGCTGGAGACGCTGCGCGAGGTGGCCGGGGAGGGCCGGCTGATCGTGGTGTTCCAGCCCTACCGGCTCTACCGGACCCGGGACAACCAGGCCGAGATCGCCGCCGCCCTGGGCATCGCCGACGAGGTGGTGCTGCTGGAGGTCTTCGGCCCCGGCGAGCTGCGCGCGCCGGGCGAGGGTTCGGTGGCCCTGGTCGCGGAGGTGCCGCTGCCCGCCGACCGCAAGGTCTTCGTCGACTCGTGGGACGACGTGCCGGTCGAGGTGGCGCGCCGGGCGCGGGCCGGCGACGTGGTGGTCACCATGGGCGCGCCGCCCACCTCGCTGCTCGGCGACCAGCTGCTGGACGCGCTGGCCGCCCGGACCGAGGGCGCCGGGACGGCCGCGCTCGGAGCGGTCGCGGCGGACCCGGCCACCCCGGCCGGATGAGCCCGGGGCCGGCGCGTGGCCGGAGCACCGGCGGGGGCTCCGGCGGTCCCCGTCGCGGCCGGCCGGCCCGTCCGGGTACGCCCGGCTCCGGCGGACCGGTCCGGCGCTGGCAGCTGGTCCGGGCCGGCACGGACGCGGTGCCGCCGTCCACCCGGCGCTTCATGGCCCGGGCCCGGCAGCGCCGGATGCGGGCCGCGTTGCCCTGGGCGGTCGCCGCCGGGGTGCTGGCCCTGGCCGGGCTGGTCGCCTGGACCCTGCTCGGCACCGGGCTGTTCGGGGTGCGGCAGGTCCGGGTGGAGGGGGCGAAGCTGGTCACCCCGGTCGAGGTGCGGGAGGCGGCCGGGGTGCCGGACGACCAGCCGCTGGCCCGGGTGGACCTGGCCGCCGCGGCCCGGCGGATCGGCGCCCTGCCGCCGGTGGAGCGGGCAACGGTGCGCCGGGACTGGCCGGACGGGCTGGTGATCCGGGTGGTGGAGCGCAAGCCGGTGGCGGCGGTGCCGCAGGGGGAGCGGTACGCGGTGGTCGACCGCGGCGGAGTGGTCTTCCGGACCGCGGATGAGCAGCCGCCCGGGCTGCCGCTGCTGCGGGTGGCCCGGCCCGGCCCGGACGACCCGGACACCCGCGCCGGGCTGGCGGTGCTCGCCGCGCTGACCCCGCCGCTGCGCGCCGTGCTGCGCGAGGTCGACGTGGACGGGCTGGCCCGGATCAACCTGCGCCTGGCCGATGACCGGACGGTGTTCTGGGGGGACGCCAGCCGGGGGACGGACAAGGCGCGGGTGGCCGCCGCGCTGCTGGGTCGGGAAGCCGACAGCATCGACGTCAGCGCGCCGGACGTGGTGACCTTCAAGTGATCCGGCGGTCATCGCGACCGGTCGGGTGTGCGGGGCGGTGGGCGGCGGTACGTGAACCGTCCCGCTCCAGGCCGCGACACGCCGGGCGGGTCCTTGGCTCCCGGCGTGGCTGCGCTTACGTTGCCCCGAAGAGGATCAGTGGTTGACATAACTGTAAGCCTCTAGTAGAGGGTTAGAGTTCACTCCCGATCCTCCACTGGGGACTGTCGGGTCGGTCGCCGGTCTGGCCAAGCCGTACCTGGTCGGCCCATGCCAATCTCGAAGGGAAAGGACCGGAGATGACACCTCCGCACAACTATCTGGCGGTCATCAAGGTCGTCGGCATCGGTGGCGGCGGCGTCAACGCCGTCAACCGCATGATCGAGGTTGGGCTCAAGGGCGTCGAGTTCATCGCGATCAACACCGACGCCCAGGCGCTGTTGATGAGCGACGCCGACGTCAAGCTCGACGTCGGCCGCGAGTTGACCCGCGGACTGGGCGCGGGCGCCAACCCGGACGTCGGCAAGAACGCCGCCGAGGACCACCGCGACGAGATCGAGGAGGTCCTCAAGGGCGCCGACATGGTCTTCGTGACCTGCGGCGAGGGTGGCGGCACCGGCACCGGCGGCGCGCCGGTGGTGGCGAACATCGCCCGCAAGCTGGGCGCGCTGACCATCGGCGTGGTGACCCGGCCGTTCTCCTTCGAGGGCAAGCGGCGTCAGGTGCAGGCCGAGTCCGGCATCGACGAGCTGCGCAACCAGTGCGACACGCTGATCGTCATCCCGAACGACCGGCTGCTCGCGCTCGGCGACCGCAACATCAGCATGATGGACGCCTTCCGCACCGCGGACCAGGTGCTCCTCTCGGGTGTCCAGGGCATCACCGACCTGATCACCACCCCGGGCCTGATCAATCTCGACTTCGCCGACGTCAAGAGCGTGATGAGCGGCGCCGGCAGCGCGCTGATGGGCATCGGCAGCGCCCGGGGCGAGAACCGGGCCGTGGAGGCGGCCGAGGCGGCCATCTCCAGCCCGCTGCTGGAGCAGAGCATGGACGGCGCGCGGGGCGTGCTGCTCTCCATCGCCGGCGGCTCCGACCTGGGCCTGTTCGAGATCAACGACGCGGCCCAACTGGTCACCGACGCGGCCCACCCGGACGCGAACATCATCTTCGGCGCGGTGATCGACGACGCGCTCGGCGACGAGGTGCGGGTGACCGTGATCGCGGCGGGCTTCGACGGGGGCACGCCCTCGTACAAGGCGGCGGAGCCGGCGCGCAAGACCAACCAGAACCAGCCGGCCCAGCCGAGCACTCCGGTCGCGCCGCCGACGCCGATGCCGGCGCCGGCCCAGTCGCCGCGTCGGGTGCTCTTCGACGACGTCGACGTGCCGGACTTCCTCAAGAACGGGTCCTGAGTCGTACCGATGACGCAGCACGACGCCATGGTGCGGCCGGACCGGCGGGCCGAGCTCGCGACCGCCCTGGGCCAGGTCAGGGCCCGGATCGCGGACGCCTGCGTGGCGGCGGGCCGGGACCGGTCGGCGGTCACCATGATCGCGGTGACCAAGACGTACCCGGCCGGTGACGTGGTGGCGCTGGCCGGGCTCGGGGCCACCGACGTGGGGGAGAACCGCGACCAGGAGGCGGCGCCGAAGGCCGCCGAGGTCGCCGCGGCCGGGGTCGCGCCGCGCTGGCACTTCATCGGCCAGCTGCAGCGCAACAAGTGCCGTTCGGTGGTCCGGTACGCCGACGTCGTCCACTCGGTGGACAGCGTCCGGCTGGCCGGCGCGCTGGCCCGAGCCGCCGAGGCCCGGGACCGGCCGCTGGAGGTGCTGGCCCAGGTCAGCATCGACGGCGACCCGGCCCGCGGCGGGGCGTTGCCCGACTCGGTCGACCCGGATCGCGGGCTCGGCGCGGTGACCGGGGCGCTGGCCGAGGCGGCGGGGATGCGTTTCACCGGCCTGATGGCGGTGGCGCCGCTGGGTTGGGAGCCGGAGCGGGCCTTCGCCCGGCTGGCCGAGGTGGCCGCGGCGGTCCGCCAGGACCATCCGGGTGCCACCGCGCTATCGGCCGGAATGAGCGCGGATCTGGAAATCGCCATCCGGTTCGGCGCGACACATGTCCGCGTCGGCAGCGCGTTGCTCGGAATGCGCCCCACGCTGCGGTAGCCTGACCGCGAAAGAAGCAAATTACATCGGTGTTGTTTTGGAACGGCGTCCCGTTGTCGGGGGCCATGGCGGACGGACCGCGAATCGGCCGCCAGGGGATTGCCGATCCGATCCGGTGGGCATCATCGTTGTCCACTCGTGATCAAGCGACACGGCACGGGGGTGCGTGCCGCACGGCGGACGGAAGGGCGCGGGATGGGTGCACTGCGCAAGGCGGGGGTCTGGCTCGGGCTCGTCGAGGAGGACGACGAGCGGGGCTACGACGACGGGGGCTACGACAAGGGTGGCTACCGCGAGTCGCGGTACCGGTCGAACAGCCGGTACGCCGAGGAGTTCGCCGACGACGAGGACGAGGAGTCCGAGGAGCCGCCGGCGCCGCGACCCCGGCTGGCCGAACGCGGCCGGCTCGGCGAGCGGTCCACCGGCCGTGGCCTGGACGGCGACCGCGACGACGACCGCCCGGAGCGGGTGGAGCGCGTCGAGCGGTCCAGCGTCCGGTCGATCACCCGGTCCGGGGGTGGGGACACCTCGGGGGCGCTGACCTACCACACCCGGGACAACCTCGCCCTCGCCCCGCAGGCCCAGCCCAGGGAGCGTGCCATGCCGGTGGAGGAGGAGCAGCGGTACCAGATCACCACGCTGCACCCGACGACCTACCGCGAGGCGCGGACCATCGGCGAGCACTTCCGGGACGGCGTCCCGGTGATCATCAACCTCACCGAGATGGACGAGGCGGACGCCCGTCGTCTGGTGGACTTCGCCGCCGGGCTGGCGTTCGGGCTGCGGGGTACGATCGAGCGCGTGACCAACCGGGTGTTCCTGCTCTCACCGGCCAATGTCCAGGTCACTGCGGAGGACAAGGCCAAGATTGCTGAGGGCGGCTTTTTCAGCCTGAGCTAGCCGAGGGACGTCGCCTGCCGTGTTGTCGATCCTGCTCCAGGTCCTCTACCTGATCCTGTACGTGTTCCTGCTCCTGCTTTTGTCCCGATTTGTCCTCAGCGCCGTGCTGCAGTACGGTCGCCGCTGGCAGCCGGGCCGGGGAGCGGCGGCCGGACTTGAATCCGTGTGGAGCGTCACTGATCCGCCTCTCAAGGCGTTGAGGCGAGTGATCCCCCCACTGCGAATTGGTACCGTGAGCATCGACCTGGCCTCCCTTGTGCTCCTGGTTATCCTGTTCGTGCTGATGGAGTTCGTGTTGAAGGGGCTGATCCTCCGGTGAACGACCCGGTGGGACAGCCCACTGCGCGGCCGCAACTGACCCGAGGAGTTTCGATGCCGCTGACCCCGGCCGACGTCCATAACGTCGCCTTCAAGAAACCGCCGATCGGTAAGCGGGGGTATGACGAGGAGGAGGTCGACGCCTTCCTGGACGAGGTCGAGCGCGAGCTCGCCCGTCTGATCGAGGAGAACAACGAGCTGCGTGCCCAGGTGGAGCGCGGTGGCCGTGGCGGCGCGCCCGCCGGCCCCGGTGGCGACGCCCGGCTCGCGGCCGAGCTCAACGACGTGAAGGCCCAGCTCGACCGGGTCCAACGTGACAAGGCGGCGGCCGAGCAGGCGGCCCGCGCGATGCAGGCCGAGCTGGAGCAGGTCCGCTCCACCGGCGGCCCGGGGGTGGGCGCGCCCACCGGTGACGGCGAGCAGCAGGCGCTGCGGGTGCTGATGATGGCCCAGCGGACCGCCGACGACCACGTCTCCGACGCCCGCCGCGAGGCCGACCAGCTGCTCTCCGAGGCCCGCACCAAGGCCGAGGAGGTCACCCGCGAGGCGCGGGCCAAGGCCGACGCCCTGGAGCGGGACGCCCGCCAGCGGCACCAGGAGGCCATGGGCGGCCTGGACGCCAAGCGCACCGCACTGCAGAAGCACATCGAGGAGCTCAAGCAGTTCGAGCGCGAGTACCGCACCCGCCTGAAGGCGTACCTGGAGAGCCAGCTGCGCGACCTCGACGGCCGGGGCCAGGGCCTGGAGGCCGAGATGACCCGCGGCGTGGAGGGCGGCAACCGCTCCGGCGGCACCAACGGACTCGCCGCGGCCGGCCTCGCCGGCTCGTACGGCGGCGGCCGCTCCGGCGGCGCCCTCGAATCGGGCCGCTGATTCACCCGTCGGCGGTCGTCGCCCACCGCGACGGCCGCCGACCGTGCCACACCACACGACGCGGCGGGGGTGAGCCGTGATAGTCGCAAGCCTGCTGCTCATCCTCGTCGCCGTCGGATCCCTCGTCCTCGGTCTGGCCGGCGGGTCCAGCACACTGCTGGTCGTCTCGATCGCGGCCAGCCTGCTGGCCGCCGTCGCGTTGGTGGTGGGCGCCCGCCAGGCGGTCGCCGCCCGCTCGGCGCCGGACCGGTCCGGGCTGTTCCGCCGCGCCGCGCCGACCGCGGCCGCCGGGCCACGGGTGGACATTCCGATGCAGCACGTTCCACCGACGGCCGGCGTCGACGAGCCCGGGTGGCGGCAACCACCCGGACCGTCGGCGGCCGTCGGCGATCCCCAGGATCCCTTCGGGGCCGCTCCGGCCGGCCCGAATCCCTGGGCCGACCAGCCGGGGGCGGACCCGGCAGGCGGCACCGCGTCCGAGGCCGCCGGCCGCGAAGAGCCGGCACCACCGGCCGACCCGGCCGACGAGCCGCCCCCCGAGCCCGTCACCGCGGAGCGGGCCGCCCTGGTGGCCGGGCTCGTCCTTGAGGTGCGGGTGGTCGACGGCCGCCCCCGCTACCACCTCGCCGGCTGCCGGCACCTGCTCGGCCGCGACGACGAGCCGTTGCCGGTCGCCGAGGCGGTCGAACTGGGCTTCACCCCCTGCGGCCAATGCACTCCGGACACCTTCCTGCTCGCCGGCGCCCGCCCGAGCTGAGCCGCCCCGACGTGACCGGCATGGACGACACGCTCACCGTCGCCGTACGGGTGAAGCCGGGCGCTTCCCGGACCCGGGTAGGTGGCCGGTTCGACGGCCCGCACGGTCCCGCCCTGGTGATCGCGGTCAACGCCCCACCGGTGGACGGCCGGGCCACCGAGGCGGCCCGGCGGGCCCTGGCCGAGGCGCTCGGCGTACGGCCGGCGGCGGTGTCGCTGCGCGCCGGCGCGGCCAGCCGGGACAAGCTCTTCCTGGTCGAGCGCCCGGCGCCGGGCCTGGCCGGCGCGCTGTCCCGGCTGCGCGACGGATCGGCCGGGTGACGGCGCTGCGGGAGGATGCTCGGTGACGCCCGGGTTGGATCTCGCCCTGCTGCTCGGCGCCGCCGTCCTGCTGGTGGCGGTCGGCGCGGTCCGCTTCTCCACCCGGCTCGGCGTCCCGAGCCTCCTGGTCTACCTGGCGCTCGGGGTGACGCTCGGCGAGGGCGGGCTGGGCATCCGCTTCCACGACGTCGAGCTGACCCGGGTGCTGGGCTTCTGCGCGCTGATCGTGATCATCGCCGAGGGCGGGCTGAGCGCGCGGTGGAGCACCCTGCGCCCGGTGCTCGGCCTGGCTTCGACCCTGGCCACGGCCGGTGTGCTGGTCAGCATCCTGGTGGTCGGTCTGATCGTGCACCTCGCGCTCGGGCTGGACTGGCGGCTGGCGCTGCTCTACGGCGCGGTGCTGTCGTCCACCGACGCGGCGGCGGTCTTCGCCACCCTGCGCCGCCTGCGCCTGCCGCCCCGCCTGGTGGCCGCGCTGGAGGCCGAGTCGGGGATGAACGACGCCCCGGCGGTGCTCGTCGTGGTGCTGCTGTCCCGCAACGCTCCAGCCGGCCACCCCTGGTGGTACGACGTGCTGCTGGTCGGGTACGAGTTGGGCGCCGGCGCCGCGGTCGGGGTGCTGGCCGGGCTCACCGGCCGGTTCGCGCTGCGCCGGGCGGCCCTGCCCGCGTCCGGCCTGTACCCGATCGCGGTGGTCGGTTTCACCGTGCTGGCCTACGCCGCCGGGGCGGTGCTGCACGCCTCGGGCTTCCTTGCCGTGTACGTCGCCGGCGTGCTGCTGGGCAACGCCCGGCTGCCGCACCGGCAGGCCATCCTCGGCTTCGCCGACGGGTTGGCCTGGCTTGCCCAGATCGGCCTGTTCGTGCTGCTGGGCCTGCTCGCCACGCCGGCCCGGCTGGGCGCTGCGGTGCTACCGGCGGTGGTCACCGGGTTGGCGCTGCTGCTGGCCGCCCGACCGCTGTCGGTGGCGGTGGCCGCGCTGCCGTTCCGCGTCGGCCTGCGGGAGCAGGCGTTTCTGTCCTGGGCGGGGCTGCGCGGCGCGGTGCCGATCGTGCTGGCCACCATCCCGCTGTCGGAACGGGTGCCCGGGGCGGACCGGCTCTTCGACGCGGTGTTCGTGCTGGTGGTGATCTTCACCCTGCTCCAGGCCGGGACGCTCGCCCCGGCGGCTCGCCGGTTGGGGGTGACGGCGCCGGCCGAGGCGGAGGAGATCCGGGTGGAGACCGCGCCGCTGGAGCGGATGCGGGCGGACCTGCTCCAGCTGGAGGTGCCGCCGGGGTCGCGGCTGAGCGGGGTGCACGTGGACGAGTTGCGGCTGCCGGTCGGCGCCTCGGTGACCCTGGTGCTGCGCGACGGCACCGGGTTCGTGCCCGATCCCTACACCCGGCTCAAGGTGGGCGACAGCCTGCTGATCGTGGCCACCGCCGGGGTCCGCGACGAGACCGAGCGCCGGCTGCGCGCGATCAGCCGGCGGGGTCGGCTGGCCAGGTGGTTTGGCGAGTACGGCGAGGACCGGGGCGAATGATCTGCTAGCGTTCCTTTTGCCCTGATTAAGGGCAGATCGCGGTGGAATTGCGGTGCGCCGGTGCGGCACGTTGTCGGACGCCTGTACGTTCCGTATTCTTGCCACCCTCCGGAGTACGCGGCCATCGATGTCGTGTGCCCGTTTTGTATGTACGTGGGGGACGCCAGGGGCGGCGGACCTCTTCGCACCGCTGACCGCCGCGGAACCCGTGGCCGAGGGAGCTGACCATGGCGAAGCCAGCCGACACCAGGACCGCCGGCCGTAAGCCGGTGGTGAAGGCCACCCGCAGCGCGGCGGAGACCGAGAAGATCCGGGCGGCCCTGGCGGCCCGGCGGGACGAGTTGCGCGCCGAGTACGATCAGACGCTGAGCGAGATCACCGAGCTGCAGCGCGATCGGCTGACCGACTCGGCCGGGGACGACCAGGCCGACACCGGCACCAAGACGTTCGAGCGGGAGCAGGAGATCTCTCTCGCCAACAGCATCCGGGAACGGATCACGCAGGTCGAGCGGGCGCTGGAGCGGCTCGACGAGGGTGGCTACGGCTGGTGCGAGCGGTGCGGCGACCCGATCCCGGTGGAGCGGCTCGCCGCCTTCCCGTCGGCGACCCTCTGCGTGAAGTGCAAGCAGCTGGAGGAGCGGCGCTGAGGTCCGCTCCCCGGCGGCCGATCAGTCGGCGGTGAGGCCTCACCGCCGGGAGAACGTCGATGGGGAGCCGATGACCGCAGCGCCACAGGCCGGATCCGGGACCGCCGAGCGGGGCGGCGGCACACCGCGCCGCCGGGCGGTCGGGATCCTCGTCGGCATCGCCCTGGTGGCCTTCCTGGCCGACCTGTTCACCAAGCACCTGGCGTTGCAGAACCTCCGCGGCCGGGGCCCGGTGAGCCTGCTCGACGGGACGGTCTATCTGACGCTGACCCGTAACAGCGGCGCGGCGTGGAGCATCGGCTCCGACCACACCTGGGTGTTCCCGCTGATCACCCTCGGGGTGATCGGCTGGATCGCCTGGATGGCGGTCCGGCTGCGCTCGGTGCCGTGGGCCGTCTCGCTCGGGCTGGTGCTCGGCGGGGCGCTGGGCAATCTCGCCGACCGGATCTTCCGCGCTCCCGGTCACTTCGTCGGGCACGTGGTCGACATGATCAGCCTCTTCGACCCGTACGGCCAGGTCTGGCCGGTGTTCAACCTGGCCGACAGCTCCCTGGTCTGCGGGGTGGTACTCGCGGTCCTGCTGGAGCTGACCGGCCGGCAGCGCGACGGCAGCCGGGCCGGCGCCGCGGACCCGGCGGACGCCGGGACCGACCGGCCGGCCGGCGCCGAGCCGGTCGCCGCGGAGCCGGCCGACTCGACCGCCGACGAGCCTCGGAGGCGCGCGTGACCTCGGCCTTCTCCACCGGCGGCGACCACCGTTCCCTGCCGGTCCCGGACGGCCTGGACGGCATGCGCCTGGACCAGGCCGTGTCCCGGCTGTTCGGGCTCTCCCGCACCGCGGCGGCGGCGCTGGTCGACGCCGGCGACGCGCTGGTCGACGGCGCCGCCCGGGCCAACTCGCACAAGGTGAAGGCCGGTTCGTGGCTGGAGGTGACGCTGCCCGCCCCGGCCGCCCCGCCGACCGTGGTGCCGCAGGCGGTCCCCGGCCTGCACGTGGTCTACGCCGACGACGACATCGTGGTGGTGGACAAGCCGGTCGGCGTGGCCGCGCACCCCAGCCCCGGCTGGACCGGGCCGACCGTGATCGGCGGGCTGGCCGGCGTCGGGCACCGGATCTCCACCAGCGGCGCCGCCGAGCGGCAGGGGGTGGTGCACCGGCTGGACGTCGGCACCACCGGGATCATGGTGGTGGCCAAGAGCGAGCAGGCGTACACCGCGTTGAAGCGGGCCTTCAAGTACCGCGAGGTCGAGAAGCGCTACCACGCCGTGGTGCAGGGCCACCCGGACCCGCTGCGCGGCACCATCGACGCCCCGATCGACCGGCACCCGCACCACGACTACCGCTGGGCGGTGGTTTCCGGCGGCAAGCCGAGCATCACCCACTACGACACGCTGGAGGCGTTCCCGGCGGCCAGCCTGCTCGACGTCCGGTTGGAGACCGGGCGTACGCACCAGATCCGGGTGCACTTCTCCTCGCTGCGGCACCCGTGCGTGGGCGACCTCACCTACGGCGCCGACCCGACGCTCTCCGCCCGGCTCGGGCTGGCCCGGCAGTGGCTGCACGCCCGGTCGCTGAGCTTCCTGCACCCGGGCACGGGTGACCAGGTCACCTTCGTCAGCGAGTACCCGGACGACCTGGCCCGGGCGCTGGAGATCCTGCGCGACTGACCGGCGTGCCGATGACCCGACCAGGCGACCCACCCGGGCCCACCGCCGCGCCTCCGGCGCCGCGCCGGCGCCGGCCGCGCACCCTCACCGTCGCCGCGCTGGCCGGTGCGGTCGCGGTGGGGGCGGTGGCCGCCCGGACGGCCGACCGGGAGCCGGTCGGTGACCCGACCGTGGGTGAGGTGACCCGGGTCGGCGTGGTGGCCGGCGGGTCGGTGCCGGACTACCTGCGCGCCTCCGCCGCCGAGCTGGCGGCGCTCGGCGCCATCGGGGAGCCGTACGCCCTGGTCTCCTTCACCGGGTACCGGCCCCCCGGGTCGTTGGCGCAGTTGCTGGCCGGGGTGGCCGTCGCCGAGGTGGTCGCCCGGGTCCCGCTGCCCGACCGGCAGACCGAGATCGTCCGGATTCCGGCGCAGCTGGTGCCCGAGCACGTGCGCGCCGGCATGGCCGAGGTGGCCGGGCGAAAGGACCGGGAAGCGGCCGACCAGCGCTCCCGGGCGTCGGCGCTGACCGACGCCACGGACCGCGACGGCGAACTGCGCCGGCGCTACGACAGCGGGGCGCGGGTGGCCGCGGCCGAGGCCGCCGGGTACCGGTCCGGCTGCGCCTGCGTGTACGCCGCGCTGGTGCGCGCCGATCCGCCGGCGCTGCGGGCGCTGGCCGCCCGGCCGGGGGTGCGGGCGGTCGATCCGGCGCCCGAGCTGCGCCGCCTCGACCGGTCGGTGCTCACCCCTCCACTGCCCGAGCAGCGGGACACGGCCCGGCCGCCGGCCGACCGGGAACCGGCCCGCCCGACGGCCGGTGCCTTGCCGGATGTGATCGGTTCGTCACGATCTCCAGAAGGTGCGACCTCCGGCGGGTTCTCGCGCCCGCCGCGTTGACCTCGGCCGATGTGCCCGATTCCGCGCCCCCGGGGTGGCGCGGGGGCAGGGGATGTGCACGGACCGGTGTGGTCCGCATAGGGTTTCGTTCGTAGCCTGTCAGGCGGGAAGCGACGGCGCTGGGGGAGGGCGAGCCTTGGACGGCACGGAGACCGGCTGGGGACGGCCGGCCGAACCAGCACCGCGCTGGCGGGCGCTGTTCGACCGGGCGCGCCTCGGCGGTCGCACCGCCGAGCAGGCCGAGGCCGACCGCCGCGTCGAGGAGCAGCCGCCGTCGCGGCGCGCGCCCGACGACGGCTACGCCGGGCGGGCGTCCGCGTTCGGCCGGGCCGAGCCGGCGTACGACCCGCCGGGCGGTTACCGGGCGGAGGGTGGCTACCGGGCCGAGGGCAGTTACCGGGTCGACCCGGCCTACCGGGCCGAGCCGTCGTGGCGGGCGGAGCCCGGTCACGCCGCCGAGCCGGCGTACCCGGAACCGTCCTATCCGGAGCCGTCGTACCCCGGACCCGCCGAGTCCGGGTACGGGGACGGGGCGTACCGCAGCGAGTCCGCCTACCCGGGGTACCGGGCCGAGGCGCGCTCGCCGGTCGAGCCGCCCTACCGGGCCGAGAGCGGATACCGGGCCGAGAGCGGGTACCGGGGCGAGGCGGCCTATCCGCCGGAGCCGCCGTACCGGGACCCGGCGGCCGAGTCGCGGTACTCGCTGCTGGACAACGGCTACCGGCCCGAGCCGCCGGCGGAGTCGCGGTACGCGCTGCTGGAGGGGAAGGGCTACCGGCCCGAGGCGCACCAGCCGCAGGCCCTGCCGCGGCCGGCCGCCCCCGAGCCGGCGTACCCGGCCCGGCCCGGCCGTCGCGAGCAGGACTGGCAGCCCGAGCCGAGCTACCCGGCCGAGCCGGTGTACCGGCCGGCGGTCGAGCCGGCGTACCGGGCCAGCGCGGCCGTCGAGGCGTCCCCGCCGGTGGTCGCCACCGCCGCCGTGGTCGGCGAGCGGGCCGGTCCGGACCGCCAGCAGGAGCGCGCGGCCGGCGTGCTCCGCCGGGACCTGGGCACCCCGCGGGTGCTCGCCTTCGCCAACCCCAAGGGCGGCGTGCACAAGACCACCGCGACGGTGCTCGCCGCCGCCACGGTGGGCAGCGTCCGGGGGGAGGGCGTGCTCGCCTGGGACGACAACGAGCTGCGCGGCACCCTGGGGCTGCGCGCCGGCAGCGCCCGGCACGCCCGCACCATCCGCCACCTGATCCACGACCTCGCCCAGATCGAGATCATGGAGGGCGAGACGCTCCTGGCGCACCTGGACGACTACCTCCGGCACGCCTCCGACGGCTCGTACGACGTGCTGGCCGGGGAGGAGAGCCCCCGGTTCGCCCAGCGGCTCGACCAGTTCACCGTCAAGCGGGTGCTGGAGCTGCTGCGGCGCACCCACGACGTGGTGTGCGTGGACACCGGCAACAACGTCGAGAGCGCCAACTGGCGCACCGTGATGCAGGCCGCCGACCAACTGGTGGTCACCACGGTGCCGCGGGAGGACGCCGCGTTCAGCGCCGACTGGATGCTCGACCTGCTGCACGAGGTCGGCATGGGTGAGTTGGCCGACAACGCGGTGACCCTCATCTCCTGTCCCACGCCGGGCCGGTCCAGCCTCCAGGCCGACCTGGAGCGGCATTTCGCCACCCGCACCCGGGCGGTCGCCGTGGTGCCGTACGACCCGGCGCTGGAGACCGGCTCCTCGATCGAGTACCACCAGCTCCAGGCGGAGACCCGGGCCGCCTGGCTGGAGGCCGCCGCGGTGATGCTGGAGCCGTTCGCCCGCTGACGCGCCCACCCGCGCCGGGGGAGACCGGGCGGCAGGATTTTGCCGAAGCTCGGCGTGGACCGGCGGACGCGGGGGCGGCCCGGCCTGAGAGGATCATCGGGTGAGTCCGGAGACCTCCGATTCCGAGCGGCCGCAGCCGCGCCCCGCCCCGACCGGTCACCCGGCCCCGGACGCCCCGACGACCGGGCCGGCCGGCGCGCCGCCACACCCGGCCGAGCCGGCCCCGAACGCCGCCCCGGCCCCGAACGCCGCGCCACCTGCCGCGCCGGCCCCAGATGCCGCGCCGGCTTCAATCGCCACGCCGACCCCGGGCGTCGCGCCGGCCGGCGCCGCCGATCCGTTCGCCGCGCCGGATCCGTACCCGGCCGGCGCGGTGCCCTGGTGGTGGGAGCAGCGGGCCGCCCCGCCGGAGCCGCCGGGCGGGCGGCGCCGGGCCGCGCGCGCCGGCCTGGTCGCGTTCGGCGCGCTGACCGTGCTGGGCGCCCCGCTGGGCCTGCTCTGGGCGACGGTGGCACCGGCCACGCCGGTGGTCAAGACGGCGCAGGGCGCGGTGTACGCCCAGCCGCAGCCGGAGCAGCCGGTCGCCGCGGACGGCTGGTTCAGCCTGCTCGGCCTGGGCTTCGGGATCCTCGCCGCGGTGGCCCTGTGGCTGCTGCTGCGCCGCACCCGGGGCCCCGGTCCGCTGGTCGGCGGGACGGCCGGCGGGCTCGGCGCGGCGCTGGTGGCCTGGCAGCTGGGCCGCCGGCTCGGCCTGTCCACGTACGATCGGCTGCTGGCGAGCGCGCCGCCCGGCACCGCCTTCACCAAGCCGGCCGACCTGCGCGCGGGCGGGATCGACTGGTTCCACGGCGTGCTGCCCTACCCGCACGGCAACCTGCTGCTGCCCGCGTTCGGCCTCGCCGTCACGTACACCCTGCTGGCCGGCTGGTCGCGTTGGCCGTCGCTGCGGCCCGAGCCGGAGCCCGGCGGGCTCAGTTCGGTGCCGGTGGCGGGCCCGCCAGCTCCGACAGCGGCACCGGAACCGCCCGGACCTGGCGCAGCAGGGCCGTCTCCCGGTTGAGCAGCCGCAGCTCGGCGCGGAGCCGGGCGGCGGTGTCGCCGATCGCGAGCAGCCGCTGCCGGTCGTCCACGGTCAGCGCGGCGGTGGCGGCGACCAGGTGGGACAGCACGGTCGGGTCCTCCGGCAGCTGCTCGGAGATCTCCTCCGGGTCGGGCCGGATCAGGCTCAGGTACTGCCGGAAGACCGAGATCACCCGGGCGGCCAGCAGGTCGGCGCCCTCGTCGGCGCCGGCCGACTCGGGCAGCCACTCCACCTCCGCCGTCAGGTACGGCGCCGAGCGCGGGTCCACGTCCGCGATGCGGAACCGGCGCCGGCCCACCGTCACGATGTCGTAGCCGCCGTCGGCCAGCTCGGTGACCTGGCGCAGCTCGGCGGTGCAGCCCACCTCGTGCAGGGTCACCTCGCCGCCGCCCGGTACGGCCCGCCCGGCGCCCGGCGCCACCTCCCAGCCGGCCCGGATGGCCACCACGCCGAACTCGCGGGGGCTGCCGTCGGGCAGCCCCATCAGGTGGCGCACCAGGGCGCGGTAGCGCTCCTCGAAGATGTGCAGCGGCAGCACCAGCCCGGGAAAGAGCACCGTTGTGAGGGGGAACACCGGCAGCCGTGCGGTCACGGCTCCGAGCGTAGCCGCCGCCGTCCGCGGCGGCGTGGCCCGGCTCACCGTCCCGGCGTACGGGCGGCGCGGGCCGGCCCGACGCGGGGCCGCCTAGACTCGCAAGGGTGCTGAACCGGATCGACCTGCGCGGCGGGGTCCGTGACCCGCGCCGCCTGCTGCCCCGTGCCCAGCTCGACGTGTCCGTGGCCGTCGAGCGGATTCGCCCCCTGGTGGAGGCGGTCCGCGAGCATGGATATCCGGCGATCCGGGAGGCGAGCGTCCGGTTCGACGGCGTCTGCCCGGAGCACCTGCGGGTGCCGGTGGAGGTCATCCGCGCGGCGGAGGGGACGCTCGACCCGCAGGTCCGGGCGGCGCTGCTGGAATCGATCACCCGGGCCCGCAGGGTGCACGCCGACCAGCGGCGCACCGAACACACCACGCAGGTGGTGCCGGGCGGCACGGTGACCGAGCGCTGGGTGCCGGTCGACCGGGTCGGCCTGTACGTCCCCGGCGGCCTGGCCATGTACCCGTCGACCGTGGTGATGAACGTGGTCCCCGCCCAGGCGGCCGGGGTGCGCTCGCTGGTGGTGGCGAGCCCGCCGCAGCGGGACAACGACGGCCTGCCCGACCAGCGGGTCCTCGCCGCCTGCGCGCTGCTCGGTGTGGACGAGGTCTACGCGGTGGGTGGCGCCCAGGCGGTCGCCATGCTGGCGTACGGCTCGACCGTCGACCCGGCGGGCGCCGAGCGCTGCGACCCGGTCGACATGATCACCGGCCCGGGCAACATCTGGGTCACCGCCGCCAAGCGGCTGCTGCGCGGCGTGGTCGGCATCGACGCCGAGGCGGGCCCCACCGAGATCGCCGTCCTCGCCGACGACACCGCCGACCCGGCGCATGTCGCCGCCGACCTGATCAGTCAGGCCGAGCACGACCCGCTCGCCGCCAGCGTGCTGGTCACCCCCTCGGTGGCGCTCGCCGACGCGGTGGACGCGGAGCTGGCCCGGCAGGTGCCGGCGGCCAAGCACGCCGAGCGGATCGGCACCGCGCTGGGCGGCGAGCAGAGCGGCGTCGTCCTGGTCGACGACCTCGAGGCGGGGTTGCGGGTGGTCGACGCGTACGCCGCTGAGCACCTGGAGATCCAGACGGCGAACGCCCGCGAGTGGGCGCTGCGGGTGCGCAACGCCGGGGCGATCTTCGTGGGCGCCTGGTCGCCGGTGTCACTCGGCGACTACTGCGCCGGTTCCAACCACGTGCTGCCCACCGGCGGCTGCGCGCGGCACTCCTCAGGGCTCTCTGTGCAGTCCTTCCTGCGCGGCGTCCACCTGGTCGAATACACCCGCGACGCGCTGCGCGAGGTGGCCCCGCACGTGGTCACCCTGGCCGGGGTGGAGGACCTGCCGGCGCACGGCCAGGCGGTCAGCGTCCGCTTCCCGGGGGCCCGCCCGTGACCACCCTCGACGACCTGCCGATCCGGGACGACCTGCGGGGGCGCACGCCGTACGGGGCACCGCAGCTGGACGTGCCGGTGCGGTTGAACACCAACGAGAACTCCTACCCGGTGCCCGAGCCGGTGGTGGAGGCGATCGGCAAGGCCGTCGCGGCCGAGCTGCGCGACCTCAACCGCTATCCGGACCGGGACGCGGTGGCGCTCCGCGCCGACCTGGCGGCGTACCTCGGCCACGGGCTCACCGTCGACCAGGTCTGGGCGGCCAACGGCTCCAACGAGATCCAGCAGCAGCTGCTGCAGGCGTTCGCCGGCCCGGGCCGTACCGCGCTCGGCTTCGTGCCGGCGTACTCGATGCACCCGCTGCTGGCGCTTGGCACCGGCACCCGGTGGGTTCCCGGCAGCCGCGGCGTCGACTTCGGGTTGACCGCCGACGAGGCGGTCGCCCAGGTCCGCGAGCACCGGCCCGACGTGGTCTTCCTCTGCTCGCCGAACAACCCGACGGGCACCGCGCTGGACCCGGCCGTGGTCGCCGCCGTGCTCGACGAGGCGCCCGGCATGGTGATCGTGGACGAGGCGTACGCCGAGTTCGCCCGGCCGGGCACGGTCAGCGCCCTGGCGGTGCTCCCCGGCCACCCGCGGGTGGTGGTGACCCGGACGATGAGCAAGGCGTTCGGGTTCGCCGGCGGGCGGCTCGGCTACCTCGCGGCCGACCCGGCCGTGGTGGCGGCGGTGCAACTGGTGCGGCTGCCGTACCATCTCTCGGCGCTCACCCAGGCCGCCGCCCGGGCGGCCCTGGCCCACCGGGAGGCCCTGCTCGGCACCGTCAACGCGATCATGGCGCAGCGGGACCGGATCGTCGCCGAGCTGCGCGCCCGGGGGCACCGGGTGGCCGACAGCGACGCCAACTTCGTGCTCTTCTCCGTCGGCGGCGACCAGGTCGCCGCCTGGCGCACCCTGCTCGACGCCGGGGTGCTGGTCCGCGACGTCGGCCTGCCCGGCTGGCTGCGGGTCACCGCCGGCACCCCCGCCGAGACCGACGCCTTTCTCGCAGCTATGGAGACAGTCCGTGAGCGCGAGGAGTGAGCCGCTCGGGCGAGCCCCACAGTCGGGAACGAAAGGTTGCAGCATGAGTCGCATCGCCCGGATCGAGCGGGTCACCAACGAGACCAAGGTGCTCGTCGAGATCGACCTCGACGGCACCGGCAAGGCCGACATCGAGACCGGTGTCGGCTTCTACGACCACATGCTCAATCAGATCGCCCGGCACGGCGGCTTCGACCTGACCGTGCACACCGTCGGCGACCTGGAGATCGACGCGCACCACACGATGGAGGACACCGCGCTCGCCCTGGGTGCCGCGTTCGACCAGGCGCTGGGCGACAAGGCCGGCATCCGGCGGTACGGCTCGGCCACCGTCCCGATGGACGAGGTGCTGGTCCGGGCGGCGGTCGACGTCTCCGGCCGGCCGTACGTGGTGCACGACGAGCCGGTGCTCGCGCCGTACATCGGGCCGGTCTATCCGACCAGCATGACCCGGCACATCTGGGAGTCGTTCGGCCAGTCGGCCCGGCTCACGCTGCACGTGGACGTGCTGCGGGCGGCCCGCCCGGGTGGTCACCCGGACGCGCACCACGTGGTGGAGGCGCAGTTCAAGGCGGTCTCCCGGGCGCTTCGGGAAGCCGTCGCGCTCGACCCGCGCAGCGCGGGCGCGATCCCGAGCACGAAGGGGGCGCTGTGATGAGCGCGAGGAACGCAGCGCAGCGGAGTCCCGCAGTCGCGAATGAAGGGCGGCTGTGATGAGCGCGAGGAACGCAGCG
>NZ_JBFAID010000018.1:0-37711 GCF_040654475.1 Micromonospora sp. NPDC050686 | reverse complement strand
GCAGCGGAGTCCCGCAGTCGCGAATGAAAGGCGGCTGTGATGAGCGCGAGGAACGCAGCGCAGCGGAGTCCCGCAGTCGCGAATGAAAGGCGGCTGTGATGAGCGCGAGGAACGCAGCGCAGCGGAGTCCCGCAGTCGCGAATGAAAGGCGGCTCTGATGGGCGCGCTGCTGCCGATGTTGTTGCTGATCCTCGCCGGCCTGCTGGTCGGCGGGGCCTGGTCGTTGCACCGGCAGGACGCGCCGCGTGCGGCGGTGCTGGTGACCGCGCTGCTCGCGGTGCTGGCCACCGTCGGTGGCGTGCTCTGGCTGCTGCCCGGGGAGGGCTGATGAGCATGAGCCGGCGGGTGGTGGTGCTCGACTACGGCTCGGGCAACCTGCGGTCGGCCGAGCGGGCCCTGGCGCACGCCGGGGCGGACGTGTCGGTGACCGACGACCTGGCCGCCGCGGCGGCGGCCGACGGCCTGGTGGTGCCGGGTGTCGGCGCGTTCGCCGCCTGCATGGCCGGGATCGAGGCGCTGGGCGCCGGGCCGGTGATCGCCGAGCGGGTCGCCGCCGGCCGCCCGGTGCTGGGCATCTGCGTCGGCATGCAGGTGCTCTTCGAGCATGGCGACGAACACGGTGTGGTCACCAAGGGGCTGGGCCTGTTGCCGGGCGGGGTGACGAAGCTGCCCGCGCCCCGGCTGCCGCACATGGGCTGGAACACGGTCGACCCGGCGGCGGGCACGGTGCTCTTCGCCGGCCTGCCGGCCGACGCCCGGTTCTACTTCGTCCACTCCTACGGGGTGACCGACGCCGCCGGCCTCGCGGCGGCCGGGGCGATGGTGACCACCGCCGAGCACGGCGCCCGCTTCGTCGCGGCGGTGGAGCGGGGGCCGCTCTCGGCCGCCCAGTTCCACCCGGAGAAGTCCGCCGACACCGGCGCCGCGCTGCTGCGCAACTGGCTGGGGGCGCTGTGAGCGTGAGGAGTGAGCCGGGTTTGCGAGCCCCGCAGTCGCGAACGACGGCGAGCGCTGTGAGCGTGAGGAGTGAGCCGGGTTTGCGAGCCCCGCAGTCGCGAACGACGGCGAGCGCGTGAGTAAGGAGCGGGCCCGGCGCCGGGAGGTCCGCGAGGCCCAGCAGGCCGCGGAGCGCGCGGCCCGGCAACGCCGGGTGGCCCGCCGGGAGCGCCGCCGCGCCCTGGTGCGCCGGTTGACTCCCCGGGTCCGGCTGGGCCGGTCCGGTCGACTGCCCCGGCACACCCGCGGCGAGCGGGCGGCAATCGTGCTGCTGACCGGGGTGGCGCTGGTCGGGATCTGGAGTTTCGTCGACGACCTGGCGCTGCGGTTGGCGCTGGTCGTGCTGTTGCTGCTGGTCCTGCCGGCGATCGTGGTGATCGCCCTGGACCGTCGTTCCTGAACCGAGGAGATGAAGCGTTGACGCTCACCCTGTTGCCCGCCGTGGACGTCGCCGACGGCCAGGCCGTCCGGCTCGTGCAGGGCGCCGCCGGCAGCGAGACCGCGTACGGCGATCCGCTGGAGGCCGCCCTCGCCTGGCAGCGTGACGGCGCGGAGTGGATCCACCTGGTCGACCTGGATGCGGCGTTCGGCCGGGGTTCGAACGCGGCGCTGCTGGCCGACGTGGTCGGCCGGCTGGACGTCAAGGTCGAGCTCTCCGGCGGGATCCGGGACGACGAGTCGTTGCGCGCCGCCCTGGCGACCGGGGCGGCCCGGGTCAACATCGGCACGGCCGCGCTGGAGGACCCGCTGTGGTGCGACCGGATCTGCGGCGAGTACGGCGACCGGGTGGCGATCGGGCTGGACGTGCGCGGCCGTACGCTCTCCGCCCGGGGCTGGACCCGCGACGGCGGTGACCTGTGGGAGGTGCTGGAGCGGCTGGACAAGGCGGGCGCCGCCCGGTACGTGGTCACCGACATCACCAAGGACGGCACGATGCGCGGGCCGAACCTGGACCTGCTGCGCGACGTCTGCGCCCGGACGGCCGCGCCGGTGATCGCCTCCGGCGGGGTGTCCACGCTGGACGACCTGCGCGCTTTGGCCACCCTGGAGCCGGCGGGGGTGGAGGGCGTGATCGCGGGCAAGGCGCTCTACGCGGGCGCCTTCACGGTCGCCGAGGCGCTGGCGACCCTGCGGACCGCCGGATGAGCGCGGCCGTCGCCGAGCCCGACCCGTCGGTCACGGTCACCCGGCTGGGCTCGGGCGGGCCGTGGGAGGCCGCCTACGGCTACTCACGGGTGGTCCGGGCCGGCGACCGGGCGGTCACGGCCGGCTGTACCTCGACCGTCGACGGCGTGGTGGCGCATGTCGGGGACGCGGCCGCGCAGACCGCCCAGGCGATCCGGATCGGCCTGGCCGCGCTGGCCGAGGTGGGTGCCGGGCCCGCCGACGTGGTCCGGACCCGGATGTACGTCATCGACCGGCGCTACGCCGACGAGGTGGGCCGGGCGCACAACGCGGTGTTCGGGGCGGTCCGCCCGGCGGCCACCATGGTCGTGGTGGCCGCCCTCATCGACCCGGACCTGCTGGTCGAGGTCGAGCTGGAGGCGTACCTCCCGGCTCTCTGACCTCGGCAGGCGATGGTGCGCCGGCGCCCCATCCGCATTTGAATTGTGCACAATCTGATTGTGCGCTACGTTCTTCGGGTGACCGATGATCTGGTGCTGCGGCGGCAGGTGTGCTTCGCGCTCTACGCCGCGTCGCGCGCGCTGACCGACGTCTACCGCCCGATCCTCGACGAGCACGGCCTGACCTACCCGCAGTACCTGGTGCTCCTCACCCTGTGGGAACGCGCCGAGCCGCCCACCGTCTCCGAGCTCGGCGCCGCGTTGCGGCTGGATTCCGGCACGCTCTCCCCGCTGCTCAAGCGGCTGGCAGCGGCGGGCCTGGTGACCCGCTCCCGCTCGGCGCGCGACGAGCGCCGGGTCGAGGTGGGCCTCACCGAGCGGGGCCGCGCCCTGCGCGAGGAGATGGCCGCGGTGCCGCGCCGGGTGGCCCGGGCCACCGGCCTCGGCGAGGCGGAGCTCGTCGCCCTGCGCGACACCCTCACCCGGGTCACCGAGACGATCCACCGACAGAAGGAGCAGTGACCGCCATGCAGGTCCTCTACACCGCCTCCGCCCGGGCCACCGGCGACGGCCGGGACGGCCACGTCCGCACCTCGGACGGCACCCTCGACCTGGACCTGGCCGTCCCGAAGGAGATGGGCGGCGCCGGCGGCGCGGCCAACCCGGAGCAGCTCTTCGCCGCCGGCTACGCGGCCTGTTTCCACTCCGCCCTGCGGGTGGTGGCCCGCCGGGCGAAGGCGGACGTCTCCGGCTCGGTGGTCGAGGCCGAGGTGGGCATCGGGCCGAACGGGTCCGGCGGCTTCGGCCTGACCGTCACGCTGGTGGTCGACCTGCCGGCCGTCGAGCGTGGCGCCGCCGAGCAGCTGGTCGAGCAGGCACACCAGGTCTGCCCGTACTCGAACGCGACCCGGGGCAACATCGGGGTCGCCCGGACCGTCCGGGAGGTGCTGCGGTGAGCACCAACCGTGAGATCCACCTCGCCTCCCGTCCGCAGGGCTGGCCGACCGCCGAGAACTTCCGCCTCGTGGAGACCGAGGTGCCCACGCCGGGCCCGGGTCAGATCGTGGTGCGCAACCGGTTCATGTCGGTCGACCCCTACATGCGGGGCCGGATGAACGACGTGAAGTCCTACGTGCCGCCGTTCCGGCTCGACGCCCCGCTGGACGGCGGCGCGGTCGGCGAGGTGGTGGCCGGCGAGGCCGAGGGGATCAGGCCCGGCGACACCGTGCTGCACGGGCTGGGCTGGCGGGAGTACGCGCTGCTCGACGCCAAGGCCGCCCGCACGGTCGATCCGGGCCTCGCGCCGGTCACCGCCTACCTGGGGGTGCTCGGCATGACCGGGCTGACCGCGTACGCGGGCCTGCTGGACGTGGCCGCGATGAAGCCGGGTGAGACGGTCTTCGTCTCCGGCGCGGCCGGCGCGGTGGGCAGCATGGTCGGCCAGCTCGCCAAGCTGCGCGGCGCGGGCCGGGTGATCGGCAGCGCCGGCTCCCCGGCCAAGGTCGACCGGCTCAGGTCGCTCGGCTTCGACGCCGCCTTCGACTACCACGACGGCCCGGTGTCCGAGCAGCTCAGGGCCGCCGCGCCGGACGGCGTCGACGTGTACTTCGACAACGTCGGCGGCGAGCACCTGGAGGCCGCCATCGGCGCGATGAACATGCACGGGCGGGCCGCCATCTGCGGCATGATCGCCCAGTACAACGCCACCGAGCCGCCGGCCGCCCCGCGCAACCTGGCGCTGGTGATCGGCAAACGGCTGACCCTGCGCGGCTTCCTGGTCCGCGACCACGGTCACCTGCGCGACCAGTTCGTCCAGGAGGTGGCCGGCTGGCTGCGGGACGGGAAGCTGTCGTACGACGAGACGGTCGTCGACGGCCTGGAGAACGCCCCCGCGGCGTTCCTCGGCCTGCTGCGCGGCGAGAACCTCGGCAAGATGCTCGTCCGGCTGTAAGGCGGGGCCCCCGCTTGACGCATCCGGTAGCGGCGGGGGCCCCTGTTAATGCCCCGGGCGGCGGTGGCCCACCGCACACGCCGGCCACCGCCGCCGGAACGTTGGATAGGCTCGCGGCATGACGGTGGCGGTACGGGTGATCCCCTGTCTCGACGTGGACGCCGGCCGGGTGGTCAAGGGGGTCAACTTCGTCGACCTGCGCGACGCCGGCGACCCGGTCGAACTGGCCGCGGCGTACGACCGGGCCGGCGCGGACGAGTTGACCTTCCTCGACGTCACCGCCTCGTCCAGCGACCGGGGCACCATGCTCGACGTGGTCCGGCGCACCGCCGAGTCGGTCTTCATCCCGCTCACCGTCGGCGGCGGCGTGCGGACGGTCGCCGACGTCGACACCCTGCTGCGCGCGGGGGCGGACAAGGTCGGGGTGAACACCGCCGCGATCGCCCGGCCGGAGCTGATCGCCGAGATCGCCGACCGGTTCGGCCGGCAGGTGCTGGTGCTCTCCCTCGACGTGCGCCGCGCGCCGGCCGCCGGCGGGCCGGGTGGCGGCAGCAGGCCGGGTGGCGCCGGCGGCGAGCACGCCGGCGGTACGCCGAGCGGCTTCGAGGTGACCACCCACGGCGGTCGCCGGGGCACCGGCCTGGACGCGGTGGAGTGGGCCCGGCGCGGCGCCGAGCTGGGCGCGGGCGAACTCCTGCTCAACTCGATGGACGCCGACGGCACCAAGGCCGGTTTCGACCTGCCGTTGATCGAGGCCGTCCGGCGGGTCGTCGACGTGCCGGTGATCGCCAGCGGCGGCGCCGGCGAGGTGGCGCACTTCCCGCCGGCCGTCGGCGCGGGTGCCGACGCGGTCCTGGCGGCCAGCGTCTTCCACTTCGGCGAGCTGACCGTCGGCGAGGTCAAGACCGCGCTGCGCGGCGCCGGCCACCCGGTCCGCTGACCGGCCGCCGGCCGCCGGTGGTCAGCCCCGCTCCGGGTGGCCCTCCGGGGACCGCCGCGGGGCCGGGATCGAGCGCACGAGGTATTCCTGCACCGCGGCGGCGTGTTCCTCGTCGGCCAGCTGCCAGTCGGCGTTACCGGGCGTGTGCCGCCGGCTGAGCACCCCCTGCACGGTGTCCACTGTGGTGGCCAGGCCGGCGCTGGGCCGGGTGCGCCAGAGCCGCTCGCCGTCCGGGGTGATCCGGAACCAGCCGTCGGCGACGCTGACCAGCCCCGCCCCGGCCAGCCGGCGCACCGCCGCCTCCACCTCGTGCCGCTCCGGGATGCTCCGGTTCAGGTGGTCGGCGGTGGACAGCACGTCGGCCAGGCGTACCCCCTCCGGGCGGCGGGTCGACGCCGCCCGGCGATGCCGCCCGGCGCCGCTCGCGATCAGCACGGACACGAAGATCCAGGCGTCCGTCCGACGCCATCCGTTCTCCCCCATGCGGAAATGATGCCCGGCACTCTCCGCGAAGAAAACACCTGATTCTGTTCACCGGGCGTCACCGCAGCTCAGCGGGGGACGGATCGGCCGAAGCGGCGGCCGGCGGCACCGGCTCGGGCGGGCCGGCGACGGTGAACGGCGGCAGGAACAGTTGGGTCAGCGGCCCGATGCTGACCGCGTACGCGACCGTGCCGAGGCCGACCGTGCCGCCGAGCAGCCAGCCCAGGATCAGCACGGTGACCTCGATGATCGTGCGGACCAGCCGGATCGACCGGCCCGGGCGGCGGGCCACGAAGCCGGTCATCAGCCCGTCCCGGGGGCCGGGGCCGAGCCGGGCGCCGAGGTAGAGCCCGGTGGCCGCGCCGTTGGCCACGATGCCGCCGAGCAGCAGGGCGATCCGGGCGGGCAGCGGCAGGCCGGCGGGCAGCAGGGCCGCGGTGGCGTCCACCACCAGGCCGATCACCACCACGTTGCTGACCGTGCCGATTCCCGGGCGTTGCCGCAGCGGGATCCAGAGCAGCAGCACCAGCGCGCCGACCAGGATGGTCACCGTGCCGAAGGTGAGCCCGGTGCGCAGGGACAGCCCCTGGTGGAAGACGTCCCACGGGTCCAGCCCCAGGTCGGAGCGGATCATCATGGCCATGCTGACCCCGTACAGGACCAGGCCGGCGTAGAGCTGGGTGAGGCGGCGGGCCGGCCGGTGCCGAAGATTGCCAATCGGAGCCATGCATGCCACCCTAGGGTCCAATTCCTGGATTGTTAGAGCCAATTGCGGAGGGGTGGCCATGAGCAGCCAGGTGCGGGGGAGCCAGTTGGCGCGTCTGCTCGGCCAGTGGCATGCGCTGCCCGGCCGCCGCCGCAACCCCGACTACGCCGCGCTCGCGGCCGCGGTCCGCGGCCTGCTCGCCGACGGCCGGCTGCCGCTGGGCGTACGCCTGCCGGCCGAGCGGGAGCTGGCGGAGGCGCTGCGGATCAGCCGCACCACGGTCACCGCCGCCTACCGCCTGCTGCGCGAGACCGGCCACCTGGCCAGCCGCCGGGGCGCCGGCAGCTGGACGATGCTTCCCGGCAGCCACCGGATCGCCGGCAACGGGCTGTGGACCCCGCAGGACGACCGGGACATGATCGACCTGGGCGTCGCCGCGCTGGCCGCGCCGCCGGAGCTGCTCGCCGCCGCGCGGGCCGCCACCGAGGACCTGCCCCGCTACCTGGGCGGCGCCGGCTACCACCCGACCGGCATCGTCGAGCTGCGCGAGGCGGTGGCCGGGGCGTACACCGAACGCGGGCTGCCGACCAGCCCGGAGCAGATCATGGTGACCAGCGGGACGCAGCACGCGCTGGACCTGGTGCTGCGCCTGGCGCTCAGCCCCGGCGGCACCGTGCTGGTGGAGTCGCCCACCTACCCGAACGCGCTCGCCGCGCTCGCCGCGCGCCGGGCCCGGATCACCACCCACGGCCTCGCCACCGACGGGCCGGGCTGGGACGCCGACCTGCTGCTGGGCAGCATCCGGCAGGGCCGTCCCAAGCTGGCGTACCTGATCCCGGAGTTCCAGAACCCGACCGGGCACCTGATGACCGCCGGGCTGCGGGAGCGGCTGGTCGCCGGAGCCCACGCCGCCGGCACCGACCTGGTCATCGACGAGTCCTTCGTGGACCTGCCGCTGGAGGGCACACCGCTGCCGCCCCCGGTGGCCAGCTTCGACCGGCACTCCCGGGTGATCAGCATCGGCGGGATGAGCAAGCCGTACTGGGGCGGCCTGCGGATCGGCTGGGTGCGGGCGTCCGCGCCGCAGGTGCAGCGGCTGGCCGCGGCCCGGGTCGGTGTCGACATGGCCAGCCCGGTGCTCGACCAGCTCCTCGCGGTCCGGCTGCTGGCCGACGCGCCGAGGATCGTGGCCGCCCGCCGGGCCCAGCTCGCCGCCCAGCGCGACGCCCTGCTCGGCGCGCTGGCCCGGCGGCTGCCCGACTGGCGGGTCACCGTGCCCCGCGGCGGGGTGACGCTCTGGGCCGAGCTGGACGGGCCGATCTCCAGCGCGCTGGCTCGGGCGGCCGAGGAAGCCGGCGTACGGCTGGCGCCCGGCCCGCGCTTCGGCCTGGACGGCACCCTCGAACGCTTCCTGCGGCTGCCCTTCACCCTGCCCGCCGCGGACCTGGTGGAGGCGGTCGACCGGCTGGCCGCGGTCCGCTACGGCCTGGACCGCACGGCCCGCCCGCAGTGGCGGGAGCCCGCCGTCATCGCCTGATCCGGCGTGCCGGCGGTGCCGGCGCTGAGACACTGCCGGAATGGGCGACGGTGGCGGTACCCGCTGGTCACGGGTGGTGCAGCCGGGTGCGCCGGGGTCCCGGACAACTCGACTGGAGCTCTTCTACGACCTGGTGTTCGTCTTCGCCTTCATCAACGTCACCAGCCTGACCGCCGCCCACCCCAGCCCGGTCAACCTCTACCGCTGCCTGCTGGTGCTGGCCCTGCTCTGGTGGTGCTGGACCGGCTTCGCCGGGCTCGGCAACGCGGTACGGGCCGACCAGGGCGTGCTGCCGCTGGTCGGCTTCGTCACGGTCGCCGCGGCCTTCATGCTGGTGCTGAGCATGCCCGGGGCGTTCGTCGACACGCCGGGCGGACTGAACGGTCCGGTGGTCTTCGCCTCCTGCTACCTGGTGGTCCGGGTCTCCCAGCTGGGGATCCTCTTCTGGGTGGCCCGGGGTGATCCGGAGCGGTGGCAGCGGCTGCTGCGGATCGTCGTCCTGCCGGTGGTGTCGGCGGCGCTGCTGGTCGTCGCGGGCACAGTGCCGCTGCGGCTGGCCGACCGGCCGGTGGCCATCGCGGTGCAGCTCGCGCTCTGGACGGCGGCGCTGGCGCTGGAATACGTCGGCGGGGTGATCCTCGGCCGGCCGTGGTGGGTGGTGGTCTCGGCCGGCCACTGGGCGGAACGGCACGCGCTGATGGTGCTGATCGCCCTCGGCGAGTCGATCATCTCGCTGGGGCTGGGCGCGAAGTTCTTCACCGACCTGCCGCTGACCGGGCCGGTGTCGCTCGCCGCTGTGTTCGGCATCGCCGTCGCGGCGATGCTGTGGTGGGCGTACTTCGACACCTTCTCCTACGGCGTCGAGCAGGCGCTGCACCGCGCGCGGGACCCGGAGGCCCGGCGCCGGCTGGCCCGGAACGCGTACACGTACCTGCACCTGCCGATGATCGCGGGGATCATGTTCTTCGCCCTCGGGCTCAAGGATCTGCTCGCCGAGGCGGCCGAGCCGGCGACCCCGGCCTGGGGCGTGCCGCTGGGCGGCTTCTGGATCACGGTCCTCTACGGCGGGGTGGGGCTCTATCTGTTCGGCATCACCGCGTGCGCTCGGCTGGTGCTGCGTCGGGTGCGCTGGCCGTTGCTGGTGACGGTGATGGTGCTGGCCGGGTCCGCCCCGTTCGCCGCCCTGCTGCCCGAACTGGTGGCGTTGGCCCTGCTCGCTGTGATCATATTCGCCGGCACGGTGGTGGAGACGCTCAGCGAGGACGGCCGGCGGCTCCAGATCCGGCAGCTCGCGCTGGCGGAGCAATACGCCGTGGAGGAGGAGCAGAGCCGGTGGCGACGGCGGCACCTGTGACGCCGGCCCGACCACGCCACCGGCCGCGCCCCGGGACGGTGGGGCACGGCCGGCGACGCCGTGGTTCGGTCAGAGTTCGGCGAGGGTGCCCGCGTACATCTTTTCGATCTCGGTGGCGAAGTTGCTCTCCACGCCGCGGCGCTTGATCTTCAGCGACGGCGTGATCTCGCCGTGCTCGATGGACAGGTCGCGCGGGAGGATGGCCACCCGCTTGATGGTCTCCCAGCGGTTGAGCTTGGCGTTGAGCTCCGCCACGTAGCCCTCGACCATCTCCCGCGCCTCGTCGGAGGTGGCGATCTCGGTGTAGTCGCGGCCGTCGAGCGGGCCACCCGCCGCCCAACCCTTGATCGCGTCCGGGTCGAGGGTGACCAGCATGGTGCAGTAGTTGCGGGCCTGGCCGATGACGACCGCCTGCGAGGTGTACGGGCAGATGGCCTTGAACATGCCCTCGATGTGCGAGGGGGCGATGTACTTGCCGCCGGAGGTCTTGACCAGGTCCTTCTTCCGGTCGGTGATCCGCAGGTAGCCGTCGTCGTCCAGGCTGCCGATGTCGCCGGTACGGAAGAATCCGTCCTCGGTGAACGCGGCGGCGGTCTCCTCCGGCAGGTTGTGGTAGCCGCGCATCACCGGCCGGCCCCGGACCAGGATCTCTCCGTCGGTGTCGAGCCGGCACTCCAGGTCGCCCATGGCCCGGCCGACGGTGCCGATGCGCAGCCCGTCCGGCGGGTTCACGAAGTTGCCGGCGCTGGTCTCGGTCAGGCCGTACCCCTCGGAGATGGGCAGGTTGGCGGCGGCGAAGAAGGTGGCGATCTCCGGGCTCAGCGGCGCCGCGCCGGAGACCAGCACCCGGATCCGCCCGCCGAGCCGCTGCTGGATCTTGCTGAACACCAGCTTCTCGGCCAGCGCGTAGCGCACCTTGAGCCCGGCCGGGACCGGCTTGCCCGCCTGTTCCAGGGTGACCTTCTCCTTGCCGGTGCGGACCGCCCAGGCGAAGATCTTCGCCTTCGCCCCGCCGGCGTCCTGGGCGGTGGTGACCGACTTGTTGAAGACCTTCTCGAAGACCCGGGGCGCGCCGCACATGAGCGTCGGCCTGATCACCGCGAGCAGCTCGACCAGCTTCTCCACCCGGCCGTCGACGTACGTGGGCAGGCCGACGTGGGTGGCGCCGCAGAGCAGGGTCTTGCCGAACGAGTGGGACAGCGGCAGCCAGAGGTACTGGAGGTCGTCGTCGCGGAGCAGCCCCACCTGCTCCTGGGCCACGCCCTCCCAGCACCAGCCGCCGTGCAGCAGCTCCACGCCCTTGGGCCGGCCGGTGGTGCCGGAGGTGTAGATCAGAGTGGCCAGGTGGTCCGGGCCGATCCCGGCGACCAGCATGTCGATCAGGTCCGGCTCGGTGGCGAGGGCCTGGCTGCCGCGCTCCTCGAGCTCAGCCAGGGTGAGCTGCGGCACGGCGGCGGCCGGGTCCGGCTCGCCGTCGAAGAGCACCACGTGGGTGAGCCGGGGCAGCTCCGCGCCGGCGACCTTCGCGGCCTGGGCCGGGTTCTCGGCGAACAGCACCCGGGAGCCCGAGTCGGCGACAATGTAGGTGGCGTCCTCCGGCTCGGTGGTCGGGTAGACGGTGGTGGTCGCGCCGCCAGCGCACATGATGCCGAAGTCGGCGAGCACCCACTCGATCCGCGTGTTCGCCAGGATCGCCACCGGATCCTCCAGGCCGACGCCGAGCCCGTGCAGCCCGGCCGCGACGGCCCGCGCCCGCTGCCCGACCTGCGCCCAGGTCAGCCAGACCGGCCCGGAGTCGTCGGGCGCCGGGTGGGCGAAGGCGGGGCGGTCGGGAGTCGCCGCTACCCGCTTGAGGAACATGTCGGGAATGGAGCGGTAGGGTATATCGAGAGCCATCGCTGAAGCCGCCTTCAGGGGTGGTGGCGTGACGCGAGTCACGTCATTTTTCGGTTACCGAAGGGTATTGCCTGCGCCCGGCCATCGCCAGTGCCGGTTGCCGGCCCGCGTCGCGTGGTCCGCTCCGGGCGGTGCCGTCAGGCGTACCGGGTGGCGGCCAGCGACCAGTCGTAGGTGGCGCGGATCCAGTCCCGTCGGGTGGCCAGATAGGCGTCCACCGCCTCGTCCCCGCTGGCCAGCAGCGCGGCCTCCCGGGCGGCGTACGCGGTCAGCGCCGCGTTGTACCGGTCCGCCGCCGCGCGCAGCGCGGCCTCCTCGCCCAGCCCGGTCTCGCCGCCGATCGTGGTGACCAGGTTGTGCGGGTCCGGCGCCGTGCTCCGCTCCTTGCCGTAGGAGAAGAGGTCGTTGCACCAGCAGACCAGGTCGGCGGCGAGGACGTCCACGGCGGCCAGCGCCGGCTCGGTCCGCCGGGCCGCGTCGGGCAGCCGGTCCCGGCTCAGGTCGGTCAGCGTGAAGGCCGGCCGGGCGCCGCCGGTGTGCCGGCGCATCTGCACGTACTCCTCCGTGCCGGGCACCCGGCGGTGCTCCCGGTTGGCCGCCTCCCAGAGCAACGCGAGCAGATATTCCCGAAGCTGGCTGATCAGCCGCAGCAGGGCGCCCGGCCGCCGCTGCGCCCGGACCCGCCGGCACACGTCGTCCAGCGCCACGCCCAGCGGGCCGGCTCCGGCCGGCGCCGCGGCCGGGTCGCCGTGCCGGTCCAGCACGGTCAGCAGGGCCGCCACCACCGGCGCGAGCCGGATCGGGCTGGCGCCCAGCCCGTCCTCGTCACACGCGTCGTCCATCACGAAGAGCCAGGTGATCAGGTCGGCCAGCAGGCGCAGCCGGTCGGCAGGCCCGTCCGGGCAGGCCCGGGCGGCGAGTTCCGCCGCCCCGGCGGCGCGTAGCCGGCGCAACCCCGCCGGGGTGGCGACCAGGCCGCACTCGCGCGCCCATCCGACGCTCTCCTCGGCTATCACGGCTGCCGCCGGGTGCCGGCGCGCGGGGTACGGAGGCTCGCGTAGTGCCGCTACCGCGAAGCTGCGCATCGGTGCCCCCTGTCGGGCCGCCCGGGACGGGGCCGGAGGGCAGCAGTGTACGGCAGGGCATCGAGTTGCGTCGCTGGGAGACGCCTCCCCGCACCTCTCCGTCACCGGGCAGGAACGCTGCGTCAGAAGCCGAGCCGAGCCGAGCGCAGCCGGTCGGCCGGGGCGGCCGGTCCGTCCACCTGCACCCGGGCCACCCGCTGCCGGCCGGAGACGAAGAGCAGCAACTCGCCCGGGGCGCCCACCAGCCGCAGCCGGTCCCCGCCCCGGCCCACCCGCAGCTCCCCGTAGCCGGGGGCCTGGACCAGCAGGTCCGCCGGATACCGGCGCAGCGACACCCGGGCCAGCAGCCGGGCCCGCTTCCAGAGCGCCGCGGACAGGCCGGCCCGCAGGTCCCGGGGCAACCACCCGCCTCGGGCCCGGCGGACGTCCTCGTGGTGGATGAAGTACTCCACCGTGTTGGCCAGCTCGTCGGTGAGCGGGTTGCTCACCGGGCTCCACAGCGGGGGACGGCGCACTAGGTCGACCAGGTCGGCGTACGGGAGCGCGGCGGTCCGCCGGCGCACCGCCTCGCCGTACCCACGCAGCGGCGGCAGCAGGATGCCGCCGGCGGCGTCCGGCCGGCGTTCCCGGACGACCAGGTGGGCGGCCAGGTCCCGGGTGGTCCATCCCTCGTTGACGGTCGGGGCGTCCGGTCCCAGGTCCAGCAGGAGGTCGGCGAGCGCCGCGCGCTCGGCTCGGGCATAGCGCGACATGGACCGATGGTAGGCGCGCGGCGGCCGGGATGCGCGGCGGCGTGGGCTCCGGGCGGGCCGCCGCGGCCGGCCGACGTGATGCCGGACATAGCGGCGCGGGGCGGCGGAGGTGGCCGCGACCGGTAAGGATGAGGAAGATACTGGTGGCTTACGGCGGGGGAGAGCGTGACGGGCGGGACGAGTCGGGACGTGCTCGGCCGGGGACTGGCGGTCCTCGGCCAGGCGATCCGCGAGCAACCGCGGATCTTCGCGGTGGCGGTGTCGGGCAGCGTGCTCTTCGGCGCCATGGTCGTGGCCAGCGCGTTCGTGGTCGGCGCGGTGGTCGGCGAGGTGGTGGTGCCCGCGATCGCGCGCGGCTCGGTGGGGACCGGCGTGCTGGCGCTGGCCGCCGCCGCGCTGTTCGGCCTCAGCGTGCTGCGCGTGGTCGGGATCTTCGGCCGGCGGCTGGGCGCCGGCTACATGCAGTACCGGCTCCAGGCGGCCTACCGACGCCGGGTCACCCGCCGCTATCTCGACCTGCCGCTGGCCTGGCACCAGCGCAACGCCACCGGCACCCTGCTGTCCAACGCCAACTCGGACGTGGAGGCCGCCTGGTATCCGATCGCGCCGCTGCCGTTCGCGGTCGGCACCCTGGTGATGTTGGTCGGCGCGGTGGTGTCGCTCTTCTTCACCGACTGGGCGCTGGCCCTGGTCGGCCTGGCGGTCTTCCCGGCGCTGTTCGCGCTCAACGTGGTCTACTCCCGCCGGATGGCGCCCCGGCAGGCCCGCGCCCAGCGGCTGCGCGCCGAGGTCAGCGGCATCGCCCACGAGAGCTTCGACGGCGCGCTGGTGGTCAAGACGATGGGCCGCGAGGCGCAGGAGACCGCGCGCTTCGCCGCCCGGGCCGGCGAGCTGCGCGACGCGCTGATCTCCGTCGGGCGGCTGCGCGGCGTCTTCGACCCGATGCTGGAAACCCTGCCCAGCCTCGGCACGCTCGCCGTGCTGGTGGTCGGCGCGATCCGGCTGCGGCAGGGGGCGATCACCGTCACCGAGCTGGTCAGCGTGGCCTTCCTCTTCACCGTGCTGGCCTTCCCGGTCCGGGCCATCGGCTGGGTGCTGGCCGAGCTGCCGCGCAGCGTCGCCGGCTGGGACCGGGTGCGCCGGGTCCTCGACGCCACCGGCGAGATGCCGTACGGCGAGCGCCGGCTGGACCGGGCCGAGCCGCGCCCGGCCACACTGGCCTTCCACGATGTGCACTTCGGGTACGAGCCGGCCGAGGCGCACCTGCCCGGCGCCCAGGTGCTCGGCGCGGTCGGCTTCACGGTGCCGGCCGGCAAGACCGTCGCGCTGGTCGGCCCGACGGGCGCCGGCAAGTCCACCGTCGCCTCCCTGGCGGTGCGCCTGGTCGATCCGGACTCCGGCACGGTCACCCTGGACGGGGTGGACCTGCGCGAGCTGGCCGCCGACTCGCTGGCCGGCACCGTCGCGCTGGTCGCCCAGGTGCCGTTCGTCTTCGACGACACCGTACGGGCCAACATCGGCCTGGACCGGCCCGGCATCAGCGACGAGGACGTCTGGGCGGCGCTGCGGCTGGCCGAGGCGGACGGGTTCGTCGCCGCGCTGCCCGACGGGCTGGACACCATGGTCGGCGAGCGGGGCACCTCGCTCTCCGGCGGGCAGCGGCAGCGGCTCACCCTGGCCCGGGCCCTCGCCGGCCGGCCCCGGCTGCTGGTGCTCGACGACGCGACCAGCGCGGTCGACCCCCGGGTGGAGGCGGCGATCCTGGCCGGGCTGCGCGCCCCGGCCGGTGGGGGCGCCCCGGCGTCGATCCTGGTGGTGGCGTACCGGCGGGCCACCATCGCGCTCGCCGACGAGGTGGTCTACCTGGAGCAGGGCCGGGTGGTGGCCCGCGGCACGCACCCCGAGCTGCTCGCCACCGTTCCCGGCTACGCCGACCTGGTGACCGCGTACGAGCAGGCCGAGCAGGAACGCGAGCAGAGCGGGACGTACGACGAGGTCACCCCGCTGACCTCAGGGCTGGAGATGGACCGGTGAGCGCGAGGAGTGCAGCGCAGCGGAGCCCCGCAGTCGCGATCGAAAGGCCGGTCCGGTGAGCGCGAGGAGTGCAGCGCAGCGGAGCCCCGCAGTCGCGATCGAAAGGCCGCCCCGATGACCGCTACCCCCACCGCCGAGGCCGAACGGCCGGCGGAACAGCCCGAGACGACCTGGCGGACGCTGCGCCGAGGGCTGGCCCTCTCGCCGGAGCTGCGGACCGGCCTGGCCGCCACGCTGGCGCTGGCGCTGGTCTACATGGTGGGCCGGGTGGCCGTGCCGGTGGCGGTGCAGCGCGGCATCGACGGCGGCATCGTCGGCGGCCTGAACCTGAACGTGATCTCCACGGTGGTGGTCGCCACGGCCGCCGTGCTGGTGATCACCACCGTCTGCGGCTACCTGATGATGCGGCGGCTGTTCACGGTCAGCGAGACCGCGCTGGCCAACGTCCGGACCCGGGCCTTCCGGCACGTGCACGACCTGTCCATGCTGCACCAGCAGTCCGAGCGGCGCGGCTCGCTGGTCTCCCGGGTCACCAGCGACGTCGACCAGATCACCCAGTTCCTCCAGTGGGGCGGGGTGATCCTGCTGGTCAACCTCGGCCAGTTGGCGGTCACCACGGCGGTCATGCTGGCGTACTCCTGGCAGTTGACCCTGGTGGTGTACGCCGCCTTCGCCCCGGCGGTGCTGGTGATCCGGTTGCTCCAGCGCCGGCTGGCCGCCGCGTACGGCACGGTCCGGCAGCGGATGGGCGTCCTGCTCGGCACCATCGCGGAGAGCGTGGTCGGCGCGCCGGTGATCCGGGCGTACGGCGTCGCCGGGCGGACCGCCCGGCGGCTGGACGAGGCGATCGAGCGGCAGCGGGAGGCGCAGCAGAAGGCCATCCGGATCAGCATCATGGGCAGCTCGGTGGGGGAGTTGGCGGCCGGCGTCGCGCTGGCCGGCGTGGTGGTGGTCGGGGTCAGCCTCGGCGCGGACCGCACCCTGTCCATCGGCCAGCTCACCGCGTTCCTGTTCCTGGTGACGCTCTTCATCCAGCCGGTGCAGATCGCCACCGAGGTGCTCAACGAGGCGCAGAACGCCATCGCCGGTTGGCGGCGGGTGCTCGACGTGCTGGACGTCGCCCCGGACGTGGCCGACCCGGGCGAGCAGGGCCGGGAGTTGCCGTCGGGCCCGGTGGACGTCCGCTTCGCCGGGGTGGGGTTCGCCTACCCGGGTGGCCCGCCGGTGCTGCACGACGTCACCCTGGACATCCCGGCGAAGAGCCGGGTGGCGGTGGTCGGCGAGACCGGCAGCGGCAAGACCACCTTCGCCAAGCTGCTCACCCGGCTGATGGACCCGACCACCGGGCAGGTGCTGCTCTCCGGCGTGCCGCTGGACCGGGTGCGGTTCTCCTCGCTGCGTTCGCGGGTGGTGATGGTGCCGCAGGACGGCTTCCTGTTCGACGCCACCGTCGGGGAGAACGTCCGCTTCGCCCGCCCCGAGCTGACCGACGAGCAGCTCACCGCGGCCTTCACCGAGCTGGGCCTGGCCGACTGGCTGGACGGCCTGCCCTCCGGCCTGGCCACCCCGGTCGGGGAGCGCGGCGAGGCGTTGAGCGTGGGGGAGCGGCAGTTGGTCGCGCTGGCCCGGGCGTACGTGGCCGATCCCGACCTGCTGGTGCTCGACGAGGCGACCAGCGCGGTGGACCCGGCCACCGAGGTACGCCTCCAGCGCACCCTGGACGCGGTGACCCGGGGGCGGACCACCCTGGCCATCGCGCACCGGCTCTCCACCGCGCAGGCCGCCGACGAGGTGATCGTGGTCGACCGGGGCCGGGTCGTGCAGCGGGGCCCGCACGAGGAACTGCTGAAGGACCCAGACTCGGTCTACGCCCTGCTCTACGCCTCCTGGCTCGAGCAGACCCGCTAGGCGCGGCTGGTGCGCCGCTGGTGGTCGCCGCCGCCCGCCCGCCGGGCCCTCGGCGGTCCGTCCGGGCCAAGCTATCGGCGGTCCGTCCGGCCGGGGCGGGTGACTCCGGCGAGCGTGATACCCGAGAGGTATTTTGATGACTCAGAGGTATCACGCTCGATCTGGTCTCTGCCCGGCCGGCCGGGTCGCCCGCCGCTCGCTGCCTGCCGCCCGCCCGCGCCGGGTCCGCCGGTCAGCCGGTGAGGTCGCCGGTGAGGTAGCGCTGGAGGGTGGGGGCGAGGGCGGCGACCAGGGTCTCCCGGTCGGCGGTGGCGATCGGGTCGAGGCGGATGACGTAGCGCATCATGGCCAGGCCGGCGACCTGGCTGGCCACCAGGGCGCCGCGCAGGGGCCGTTCGGCGGGGTCCAGGTCGAGCTGGTCGAGGACCCGGCGCAGGATCTGGGTGGCCAGGAACTCGCGCAGCAGCCGGGCCGTCCACTCGCTGCTCACCGCCGAGCGGAGCAGGGCCACCGCGGCCGTGCCGACCGGGGAGTCCCAGACGGTGAGGAACGTGCGGACCAGCCGTTCGCCCACCTCGTCCGGGCCGCCCGCCAGGACGGCCGGCAGCAGCCCCGCCGGGTCGATCGGGATCGCCACGGTGGCCCGGAACAGCTCCTCCTTGGTGCCGAAGTAGTGGTGCACCAGGGCCGGGTCCACGCTCGCGGCGGCGGCGATGGCGCGGATCGAGGCGGCGTCGAAGCCGCGCTCGGCGAACGCCGCCCGGGCCGCCGCGAGGATCGCCTCCCGAGTGTCCGGCCGGCCGGGCCGGCGGCCGATCCGCCGCGGCGTCACCCGCTGCGCCGGCGCAGCGTCGCGGCGGCGAGCACCAGCGCGACCACCGCCGCGCCGGCCACGATCGCCGCGTCGCGCCACATCGTGCCGGTCGGGTCGGGGTGCGCGCCGACCTCCTGCAGGGCCTCGACGGCGTACGACAGCGGCAGCACGTTGCTGATCGCGTGGAGCCACCCGGCCATCTCGCCGCGCGGGACGAAGAGCCCGCAGAGCAGCAGTTGCGGCAGCACCACCACCGGCATGAACTGCACCGCCTGGAACTCGGTGCGGGCGAACGCCGAGCAGAGCAGGCCGAGCGCCACGGCCAGCACCGCGTTGATCCCGGCAATCATGATCACCAGCCAGGCGCTGCCGGCGGTGTCCAGCCCGAACACCCGGTACGCCACCAGCGCTGCGACGGTGGACTGCAGCACGCCGGCCAGCCCGAACGCGATCCCGTAGCCGAAGAGCAGGTCCAGCTTGCCCAGCGGGGTGGTGAGCAGCCGTTCCAGCGTCCCGGTGGTGCGTTCGCGCAGCATCGCGATGCTCGTCACCAGGAACATGATGATGAACGGGAAGAAGCCCAGCATGATCAGCGCCACCTGGTCGAAGAAGCTGGGCTGCCCCGGCGGGGTGGGCTGGTCGACGTACATGTAGTAGACCAGGGTGAGCAGCACGGTGGGGACCACCAGCAGCAGCGCCACGGTGCGCCGGTCGTGCCGCAGCTGGCGCAGGATCCGCCCGGTGGTGGCGGCCAGGATCCGCGGGTTCATGAGCTGGTCTCCTCGCTCGCGGCGGCCTCGCTGGACCGGATCAGCCGCAGGAACGCCTCGTCGAGGTCGTCGGCGCCGGCGGTGGCGCGTACCCCGTCGGGGGTGTCGTCGGCGATCAGCCGGCCCTCGCGGATCAACAGCAGCCGGTCGCAGCGGGCCGCCTCGTCCATCACGTGGCTGGACACCAGCAGGGTCGTCCCGGTGGCCGCCATGGCGTGGAAGCGGGCCCAGAGGTCGGCCCGCAGCACCGGGTCCTGGCCGACCGTCGGCTCGTCGAGGATGACCAGCTCCGGGTCGCCGACCAGGGCGCAGGCCAGCGACGCCCGGCTGCGCTGGCCGCCGGAGAGGGTGCCGACCAGCTGGCCGGCCGCGTCGGCCAGCCCGACGTCGGCGACCGCCCGGTCGGCCTCGGCGCGGCCCCGGCCGTGCAGCGCGGCGAAGTAGCGGGCGTTCTCCCGGACGGTCAGGTCGGCGTAGACGCTGGGCGCCTGGGTCAGGTATCCGACCCGGTGGCGCAGCTCCCGCGCCCCCGCCGGTTGGCCCAGCACGGTGACCCGGCCCGAGGTCACCCGCTGCACCCCGACCACCGCCCGCATCAGCGTGGTCTTGCCGCTGCCGCTGGGCCCCAGCAGGCCGGTCACCGTGCCGCGTGGCACCGCGCAGCTCACCCCCTGCAGCACCCGCCGGCCGCCGCGTGCCACGACCAGGTCGTGGACCGCTATCGCCCCGTCCATCGCCGCCTCCCGAAACTCATCAACCGTTGAAATCAACGGTAAATGAATAACCATGGGCCGGGCAACGGTTGACTTCCAGTGCGCTCGAACTGGAAGCCTGTCCGGGTGGACATCAGCACGCAGGAGACCAGCCTCTCGGTGGGGGAGGCCGCCGCCCAGGTCGGCCTGACCACCTACACGCTGCGCTGGTACGAGCAGGAGGGCCTGGTCGCGCCGGTCGGGCGGGACTCGGCCGGCCGGCGGCGCTACACCGAGGGAGACGTCAGCTGGCTCTTCCTGCTCACCCGGCTGCGCCGCACCGGGATGCCGGTACGCGACATGCGCCGCTACGCCGAGCTGGCCCGGCTGGGCGACCGGACGCTCGGCGCGCGGCGGGCGCTGTTCGAGGCGCACCGGGCCCGGGTGCTGAACCGGATGGCCGAGCTGCAGGAGGACCTGAAGATGCTCGACCACAAGATCGACGTGTACCGCCGGGCGGAGGAGGAGCTCGCCTGATCCGGCGCCCCGCACCGGCATGATCGACAGGCCACGGCCCGACCCCAGACCGGACAGCCAGTGCGGCAACGGGCATTGCGCCCCGAATAGGGGTACGGCACGATGGCGCGGTGGGTCACCCTGCCTCACTTGAGCACGGCTTTCTCGCCGACTGGGTGGCCCGCCTGCGCCGGGACGTCCCGCGCCCGGTGCTGGGCGTCCTGCTGCGCGGCAGCCACGCCCGTCGGGGCGCCACCGAGCACAGCGACGTCGACCTGGACGTGCTGGTCGGGGAGGGGGCACCGGACGCCGTATCGGTGGCGGCCGGCGTACCCCACCGGGCCTACCTGGCCGAGACCGACGGGCGGCTGGTGCACCTCTCGGTGGCGGTCCTGGACGTGCGCCGCTGGCTGCGCCGCCTCGGCGAGCCCGCCGACTGGGCGTTCGGGCTGCCGGTCAGCGCGCCCGCCCGGCTGCTCTGGGCCGACCCCGCCTGGCGGGCGCGGCTGGACCTGCCGGTGCTCTGCCAACCGGCCGGGGCGCCCCGGCTGGAGGAGCTGATCGCCACGCTGGGTAAGGTCGCCGGCGCCCGCGCCGGGGACGACCCGATCGGCGTCCGGCTGGCCGCCGCCGACCTGGCCCGGCTCTGCCCCTCGGTGCTGCGGCTGGTCAACCCGGAGGTCCGGGTGGTCTCCCGCCGGACCGCGCTGGACGCCGCGCTGGGCCTGCCGGTCGCCCCGCCCGGCTACCGCGACGACATGCTGCGCTGCCTCGGACTGCGCCCGGCCACCGCGGCCGAGCTGCACACCGCCGCCGTCCGGCTGGTCGGCGGGACCGTCGCGCTGGTCCGCCCGTACGCCGGGGAGGTCGCCGCGGTGGCCGGGCCCGACCTGGCCGCCGCCCTGGCCGACGGCCGGCTGGATCGCTACCTGAGGCAGTTGGCGCCGCCGGCGGGCGGGACGCCGCGACCACGCCGGGACGCGGCGACGGTGGCGGCGGCGCGTGCGGGACAATGGGTCACTGTGCCCGTACCTGATGTCGCCCCGACCGGTGGACCCGCCGGCCCGGCCCGCCCGTCCCGCCTCGACCCCGCCATCGCCGCCCGGCTGCGGCGCACCCCGGACGGCCTGGTGGCCGCGGTGGTACGCCAGCACGACTCGGGGGAGGTGCTGATGCTCGCCTGGATGGACGACGAGGCGCTGCACCGCACCCTGACCACCGGTCGGGCCACCTACTGGTCGCGTAGCCGCCAGGAGTACTGGGTCAAGGGCGCCACCTCCGGCCACCACCAGCACGTCCGCTCGGTGGCCGTGGACTGCGACGGGGACGCGCTGCTGGTGAGCGTGGATCAGGTCGGGGCGGCCTGCCACACTGGGCACCGCTCGTGCTTCTTCGAGGAGCTGCCGGTCACCCCTGGAGGCGATGCCGCATGACCGACGGGACGGTCAGCCCGGACCAGGCGACCTTCGCCGAGCTGGCGGCGCGCTGGCGGGTCGTGCCGGTCACCCGGCGGCTGCTCGCCGACGCGGAGACCCCGATCGGGGTCTACCGCAAGCTGGCCGGCGGCCCGGGCACCTTCCTGCTGGAGTCCGCCGAGCAGGGTGCGGGCCCCGGGGGCACCGCCTGGTCGCGGTATTCGTTCATCGGCGTGCGCAGCCTCGCCACGCTCACCGAGCGGGACGGCGCCGCGGTCTGGACCGGCCGCCCGCCGCCGGGGCTGCCGACCGGCGGCGACCCGGTGCGGGTGCTGCGGGAGACCGTCGAGTCGCTGGCCGGGCCGGTCTGGGAGCCGGCCAGCGGCATGCCACCGCTGACCGGCGGCCTGGTGGGCTACCTCGGCTACGACTTCGTCCGCCGCCTCGAGCGGCTGCCCGAGATCACCGAGGACGACCTCCGGCTGCCCGAGCTGGGCATGCTGCTCGCCACCGACCTGGTGGTGCTCGACCACTACGAGGGTTCGGCGATCCTGGTCGCCAACGCCGTGCTGCCGCCGACGGACGCCCCGGACCGGGAACCGCTGGTCGCGGCGGCGTACCACCACGCGGTGGGGCGCCTCGACGCGATGACCACCGCGCTGTCCCGACCGATTCCGCCCATGATCTCCACGGTGGAGCGGCCACCGGTCGGCGGCGTGGTCAGCCGCACCTCGGAGGGCGGCTACCAGAAGGCGGTGGAGGAGGCCAAGGAGGCCATCCGGGCCGGCGAGTGCTTCCAGATCGTGGTGGCCCAGCGCTTCGAACGGGCCACCGAGGCGGACCCGCTGGACGTCTACCGGGTGCTGCGGACGACCAATCCCAGCCCGTACATGTACCTGCTGCGCTTCGACGGCTTCGACATCGTCGGCTCGTCGCCGGAGGCGCACCTGAAGGTCACCGGCGACGCGGACGGGCAGCGCCGCGCGCTGCTGCACCCGATCGCCGGCACCCGCCCGCGCGGCGCCACCCCGGAGGCCGACGCCCGGCTCGCCGCCGAGCTGCTGGCCGACCCGAAGGAACGCGCCGAGCACGTGATGCTGGTCGACCTGGGCCGTAACGACCTGGGCCGGGTCTGCCGCCCGGGCAGCGTGGAGGTGCCGCAGTTCGCCACCGTCGAGCGGTACAGCCACGTCATGCACATCGTCTCGACGGTGACCGGCACGCTGCGCGCGGACCGGACCGCCTTCGACGCGCTGGCCGCCACCTTCCCGGCGGGCACGCTCTCCGGCGCACCGAAGGTCCGGGCCATGGAGATCATCGAGGAGCTGGAACCGGTCCGGCGCGGCCTGTACGGCGGCACGGTCGGCTACTTCGGCTTCGGCGGCGACCTCGACATGGCCATCGCGATCCGCACCGCGCTGCTCCGCGACGGCCGGGCGTACGTGCAGGCCGGGGCGGGCGTGGTGGCCGATTCCGATCCGCACGCGGAGGACCAGGAGACCCGGAACAAGGCCGCCGCCGTGCTGGCCGCGATCGCCGCCGCCGAAACCCTGAAGGCGGCCCGGTGAGTGCGAGGAGTGCAGCGCAGCGGAGGCCCGCAGTCGCGAACGAAGGGCGGGTCCGGTGAGTGAACAGGGCAGCGGGGTGGCTGAGGAGTCGGCGCGGGCCGGGCGGCGCGAGCTGACGTACGCGGTCCTGCTCTGCCTGGCCGGCGCGGGCCTGGCGCTCTGGGCGGCGACCCGGACCTGGGCGGTCGAGCTGGCCGAACGGCCGCCGCTGCCGCCGATCCGCACCGCCCGCACCGGTGGCGCGCTGCTGCCCTGGCTCCCCGCGCTGGCGGTGGTCGGGCTGGCCGGCGGGGGAGCGGTGCTGGCCACCCGCGGCGCGGTGCGGCGCGTGCTGGGCGCCCTGCTGGCGCTGCTCGGCCTGGCCGTGGCGGCCGGCGGCGGTTACGGCCTGGTCGCCGCGTTCGGTGGCGAGGTGAGCCGGCAGTGGCCGGCGCTGTGCCTGGTCGGCGGCGTGCTCGCGGCGACCGGCGGCGGGCTGACCGCGGTACGTGGGCGGGGCTGGCCGGCGATGGGCGCCCGGTACGAGCGCCCGGCCCGCGGCGGCGACGGCGCTCCGGTGCCGGGCGAGGGGCGGGTTACCGGGCGACGCACCACCGAGGCGTGGGACGCGCTGGACCGGGGCGAGGACCCGACGGTCAGCTGACCGGCTGGCGGTCCCGGGCCGCGGCCCGGGCGGCGGCCAGCTCGGCCACCAGCCGGTCCAGTCCGGCCCGCTGGTCGGCGCGGGCGCGGTCGGCGCAGACGGCCTCCCAGGCGTTGCCGCGGGCGGTCCGCATGCGGGCCTCGCCGACCACGGCGCGCTCCAGCGTGTGCACCACGCCGACGGCCAGCGACGCCACGGTCCGCGAAATGGTGGTCAGGTCGATGGTGGACGACTCGGGGCTGGTCATGGTCACCTCGCACGGTCAACGGTGGCGACGGTCGGGCGGACGCCTCGTCGAGTCTGCCCGAACCGATGCTGCCCGGCTCACGTTTCGCCGTGGTGACGGGCGGATCAACTGTCTCGTGAGGTGAACGACCTGGGTAGGGCCGATCAGCCTTGAGCTTCGTCACACCGCCGGCCCGGGCCACCCCGCGCTGCGGGCGGCGCCGGTTCGTGGTCAGATAGGTCATGGGCGGTGATCGATGAACCGGCCGGCAGTGCCGCAGCCGGGGGGTGGCGGCGGTCGATCCGTGCGGTGGCCGTACGTGACATCCCGTTCACCGGAAGTCGGTCATTATGCCGGAGCCCATTTCGTGAGGAGCGCCATACCCCCGGCATCTGGCGGCCGGTGGCGCCCCCTAGCATCGGCCCATGACGCCCGGAGAGGGGAGTCCGTTGGTGACTGCTGAGCATGCGCACGCGGAGGGGGACGACGCCGGGACCACGGCGGCGTCCGCAGGCGTGCTCGACGAGATCCTGGCCGGAGTGCGGGAGGACGTGGCCCGGCGGCAGGAGCAGGTTCCGCTGGAGCGGATCCGGGAACTGGCCGCCGCCGCGCCGCCACCACTCGACGCGTACGCGGCGCTGCGCCGTCCCGGCGTGGCGGTGATCGCCGAGGTCAAGCGCTCCTCGCCGTCCAAGGGGCGGCTCGCCGACATCGCCGACCCCGCCGACCTGGCCGGCGACTACGCGGCCGGTGGGGCGCGGGCGATCAGCGTACTGACCGAGGGGCGCTGGTTCGGCGGCTCGCTGGACGACCTGGCCGCCGTCCGCGCCGCGGTGAAGATCCCCGTCCTGCGCAAGGACTTCGTGGTCTCCAGCTACCAGGTGCACGAGGCCCGCGCGCACGGCGCCGACCTGGTGCTGCTGATCGTCGCCGCGCTGGAGCAGAACGCGCTGGTCGGCCTGCTGGAGCGGATCGAGTCGCTGGGCATGTGCGCGCTGGTCGAGGTGCACACCGAGGAGGAGGCCGACCGGGCCCTGGAGGCGGGCGCGCAGGTGATCGGGGTCAACGCCCGTGACCTGCGTACCCTGGAGGTCGACCGGTCCGTCTTCGAGCGGATCGCGCCCGGCCTGCCCAGCAGCGTGGTCAAGATCGCCGAGTCCGGCGTGCGCGGTCCGCACGACCTGATCCGGTACGCCTCCGCCGGAGCCGACGCGGTGCTGGTCGGCGAGGGTCTGGTGACCCAGAAGAGCCCGCGCGAGGCGGTGGCGGAGCTGGTCAACGCCGGTAACCACCCGGCGACGCCCCGGCCGGTGCGCTGACGCGCCCTGGCACCCGTTCCCAGCGAGAGGAACCCGCGATGAGCGCCGACGCGCTGTCCGCCGCGTATCCCGACACCGCCGGCCACTTCGGCCGGTTCGGTGGCCGCTTCGTCCCGGAGGCCCTGGTGGCCGCCCTGGACGAGCTGGACGGGGCGTGGCGCGCCGCGACGGCCGACGCCGGTTTCCGGGCCGAGCTCGACGCCCTGCTGCGCGACTACGTCGGCGCCCCCTCCCTGCTGTACGAGGCCCGCCGGTTCTCCGCCGAGGTCGGCGCCCGGGTGCTGCTCAAGCGGGAGGACCTCAACCACACCGGCGCGCACAAGATCCGCAACGTGGTCGGGCAGGCGCTGCTCACCCGGCGGATGGGCAAGCGCCGGGTGATCGCCGAGACCGGCGCCGGCCAGCACGGCGTGGCCACCGCGACCGCCGCCGCGCTGTTCGACCTCGAGTGCGTGGTCTACATGGGCGAGGTGGACACCCGGCGGCAGGCGCTCAACGTGGCTCGGATGCGCATGCTCGGCGCCACCGTCGTGCCGGTCACCACCGGCTCGCGCACCCTCAAGGACGCGATGAACGAGGCGATGCGGGACTGGGTCGCCAACGTCGACGACACCCACTACCTGATCGGCACCGCCGCGGGCCCGCACCCGTTCCCGGCCATGGTCCGCGACTTCGTGCGGGGCATCGGCGAGGAGGCCCGCCGGCAGTGCCTCGACCTCACCGGCGGGCTGCCGGACGCGGTCGCCGCCTGCGTCGGTGGCGGTTCCAACGCGCTGGGCATCTTCCACGCCTTCGTGCCGGACGCCGACGTTCGGCTGTACGGCTTCGAGGCCGGCGGCGAGGGCGTCGAGACCGGCCGGCACGCCGCGAGCATCACCGGCGGCAGCTCGGGTGTGCTGCACGGCACCCGGACGTACGTGCTCCAGGACGCCGACGGGCAGACGGTCGAGTCGCACTCGATCTCCGCCGGCCTGGACTATCCGGGGGTCGGGCCGGAGCACGCCTGGCTGCACGACAGCGGGCGGGCCAGCTATCTGCCGGTCGACGACGACGCGGCGATGGCCGCGTTCGAGCTGCTCTGCCGCACCGAGGGGATCATCCCGGCGATCGAGAGCGCGCACGCCCTCGCCGGGGTCCGGGTGATCGCCCCGAAGCTCGCCGCCGAGCTGGGCCGGGAGCCGGTCGTCCTGGTCAACCTGTCCGGCCGGGGCGACAAGGACGTGCACACCGCCGGCGAGTACTTCGGCATCCTCGACAAGGAGCAGTGACCGTGAGCGAGCGGAGCGAGCGAGCCAATCAGCTCAGCAGTCCGGCGGCTCGCGCCGCCGCGGAGCGAAGCGAGGCGGTGGCGTGAGCCGGATCGGCGTCGCGTTCGACAAGGCCCGCGCCGACGGGCGGGCCGTGCTGATCGGCTGCATGCCGGCCGGCTTCCCGACCGTCGACGGCAGCATCGCGGCCATGCGGGCGATGGTCGAGGCGGGCGTGGACGTCATCGAGATGGAGATCCCGTACTCCGACCCGGTGATGGACGGCCCGATCATCCAGCGGGCCAGCGACATCGCCCTGGCCGGCGGCGTCCGCACCGCCGACGCGCTGCGCACCGTCGAGGCGGCAGCCGCGGCCGGGGCCCCGGTGGTCACCATGACCTACTGGAACCCGATCGAGCAGTACGGCGTCGACGCGTTCGCCCGGGACCTGGCGTCGGCCGGCGGCACCGGCCTGGTCACCCCGGACCTGATCCCCGACGAGGCCGCCGAGTGGCTGGCCGCCTCGGACGCGTACGGGCTGGACCGCACGTTCCTGGTCTCCCCGTCCTCCACCGACGCCCGGCTGGCGATGACCGCCCGGCACTGCCGCGGGTTCGTCTACGCCACGGCGGTCATGGGGGTCACCGGCGCCCGAGCGCAGACCTCCGACGCCGCCCCGATCCTGGTCTCCCGGGTTCGTGGCGTGACCGACCTGCCGGTCGGCGTCGGGCTGGGCGTCGGCACCGGCGCGCAGGCGGCCACCGTCGCCGGGTACGCCGACGCGGTGATCGTCGGCAGTGCCCTGGTCCGCTGCCTGCTCGACGTGCCGGACCAGGCCACCGGGTTGGCCGCGCTCCGGACGCTCAGCGCCGAACTCGCCGAGGGCGTACGCAACCCCGCCCGCTGACTCCGCTCCCGGCTCAGGGCCGGGGGTGGGCGGGCCGGTCCGCCGTGGCGCGCGGGGCCGGCGCCGCGGGCCCGGACAGTTCCTCCGGTCGCAGGTCGCGCAGCACGCCCGAGCGGCCGGCGACCGCGTCGGCGACCGCGGCCCGGGTCACCGGGGTGAGCTCCGCGGGCAGCGCGTCCGGCGGGTGCCAGGCCAGCCGGCAGCCGGCCGGCGGCTCGCCCACCGGCCCGCCGGCGCGGGCCCGGAAGACGTGCACCACCACGTCGGGCACCGGCTCCACCGGGCTCGGCCGCCCGCACGGCGTGCCGCTGAGGTGGTAGAGCCCGATCAGGTCGACCGGCTCGACCCGCCGGCCGGTCTCCCGCCGGATCTCGGTCGCCACCGCGGCGGTCGGGCAGTGCGGGCGGTGCAGCCGGCCACCGGGCAGTGCCCAGCGGCGCTCGCCCCCGCCGTGACGGCACAGCAGGACGCGGCCGGCGTCGTCGACGACGACGGCGGCCACCGCCCAGGTGAGCCCCGTCATGGACAGACAGCCTACGAGGCGGCAAACCAGAAGTCATCGCGGAACGCCGGTCACCCGGACCGGGGGTGCCGCCGGGGCGGCCCGCAGCGGTAGCGTGTGCATCCGTGACCCTCGCCTCGACGATCCCCCTGGCGGCCCTGCCGAGCCCGACCACCGCCGTGTGGCAGCTCGGGCCGGTGCCGATCCGGGCGTACGCGCTCTGCATCATCCTCGGCATCGTGGTGGCCTGCGTGGTGACCGAGTACCGGTTGCGCCGGCGCGGGGTGGCCCCCGGCGCGGTGCTCGACATCGCGGTCTGGGCGGTGCCCACGGGCATCATCGGCGCCCGCATCTACCACGTGATCACCTCGCCGGAGAAGTACTTCGGCGACGGCGGTGAGCCGCTCAAGGCGTTCGCCATCTGGGAGGGTGGCCTGGGCATCTGGGGCGCGGTCGCGGGCGGCGCGCTGGGCGCCTGGATCGCCGCCCGGCAGCTCGGCATCCCGTTCGCCGTGGTGGCGGACGCGCTCGCCCCGGGCCTGCCGCTGGCGCAGGCGGTGGGCCGCCTCGGCAACTGGTTCAACAACGAGTTGTACGGCGGGCGGACCACCCTGCCCTGGGGGCTGGAGGTCCACAGGATGGATCCGGCGAACCCGGGCCACGCCCAGACCGCCGACGGGCAGCCGGTGCTGCTGCCGGGGCTCTACCATCCGACGTTCCTCTACGAGGCGCTGTGGAACGTCGGCGTGGCCGCGCTGGTGATCGCCCTCGACCGGCGGTTCAAGCTCGGCCGGGGTCGCGCCTTCGCGCTGTACGTGATGGGCTACACCGCCGGCCGGTTCTGGATCGAGCTGGTGCGGATCGACGACGCGAACACCATCCTCGGGCTGCGGGTGAACGTCTGGACGGCCGCGCTGGTCTTCCTGGGCGCGTTGATCTACTTCCTGCGGGTGCGCGGCCCGCGGGAATACCTCGTCCCGGTCGGCGGCCCGGCCATCCCCGCGCCGGCCGGCGGCGGTGACCTGTCCCAGGTCGACCTCTCCGAGCGGGAGGCCGGGGCGCGGGCGGTGGTCCCGGAGGGCTACCGGGTGGTCGGCGAGGCGGAGTTCCGGCGTTACCAGGAGACCGGGGAGCTGCCCCCCGTCGCGGAGCCCGAGGAACAGCCCGACCAGCCCGCCGGCCCGGCGGCCGAGGATCAGCCCGAGCGGCCCAGCGGCGCGGAGAGCGGCGAGGGGCCCGACCAGCCCGCCGGCCCGGCGGCCGGGGAGCAGGCCGAGCAGCCCGCCGCCACGGAGGCCGACGACGAGCGGGCCGGGGCGGCCGGTGGCCGCCGCACCGACCGGGACAGCTGAGCGGGGGAGGATCGGCGCCCATGCGTACCGCGGTGGTGGTCGGTGCCGGCCTGGGCGGCCTGGCGGCCGCCGGGGCGCTGGCCCGCTCCGGGTGGCGGGTCACCGTCCTCGAAGCGGCCGACCGGGTACGCCCCGAGCCCACGGCCGTCGTGCTCTGGCCCAACGGGGTACGCGCGCTGCGCGCCCTCGGCCTCGGCGCCGGCCTCGACGCCATCGCCACTCCGCTGAGCGACGGCGGGGTGCGCCGCCCGGACGGCCACTGGCTGGTGCAGCCCCGTCCCGCCCCGGCGGACCGTACCCCGGTGGTGGTGCACCGGGAGGACCTGCACGACGCCTTGATCGCCGGGCTGGGTGAGCTGGTGGAGCTGCGTACCGGGGTGCGGGTGCGGACGGTGACCACGGCGCCCGGCGAGCGTCCGGCGGTCGGCGACGGCCGGCAGCGCGTCGAGGCGGATCTGCTGGTCGCGGCGGACGGCACGGACAGCGTGATCCGTCGGCATCTGGCGCCGGAGGCCGGCGTGGTCAGCTCCGGCTGCGCCGCCTGGCGGGCGGTCATCCCCTGGTACCGGGTTCCCGACCTGCCCGACGACCAGCCGGTCAACGGCGAGACGCTGGGTGCCGGCTACCGGTTCGTGGCGGCGTCGCTGGGGCGGCGGGGCGAGTCCCGGCGCGGCGGCGTCTACTGGGTGGCCACCGCCGCGGGCGCGCCCCGGCCGGAGCCGCCGGAGACCCAGCTCGCCCTGCTGCGCCGCTGGTACGCGGGCTGGCCGGAGCCGATCGCGGCGCTGCTCGACGCCACCGACCCGGCGGACCTGGTCCAGCAGGAGGTGCGTGAGCTGCGACCGCTGCCCCGGGCGTACGGCTTCCCGGCCGGGCCGGGTGGGGTGGTGCTGCTCGGCGACGCCGCGCACGCCATGCCCCCGCACCTCGGGCAGGGGGCCTGCCTCGCCTTCGAGGACGCCGCCACGCTGCACTCGCTGCTGCGGGAGAGCCGGCTGCCGGACGCGGTGCAGGCGTACGACCGGGCGCGCCGCCCTCGGGCGGCCACCGTGGTCCGGCAGACCCGCCGGATGTCCGCCGTGCTCCAGACCCGTGGCCGGCTGGCCCTGCGGGCGAGGGACGCCGCGCTCGGCGCCATCACTCCGCGCCTACGCAACAGCGCCGCCACCGCCGCCGCGCAGTGGCATCCCCCCACCCCCTGAGTCAGGGGAGGACGGCGGTGGGTTCGGCGATGCAGGCGGTGCCGACGCGGTGGAAGCCGACGCGCAGGTAGACGCGGGCGATGTCGTCGCTGCCGGCGGAGAGAAAGATCAGGTCGGTGCCGGCCGCGCGCAGCTCGTGGGCGAGGGCGGCGGTCACCGCGGCGCCCAGGCCGCGTCGGCGGGCGGCCGGCAGGGTGGCCACCCCGGCGATTTCCGCCACGTCGCCCACCCGCATCGCCATGCCGCTGGCCAGCGCGCCCTCGGTGGGGGTGCCGGCGATCACCGAGATGCGCCGGCCGTCGGCGATCCGGTCCCGCTCCTCGTCGAGCGCGGCCACGTCCAGCTCGGTGACGGCGGCGTCCCGCTGCGCCGGGCCGGCGTCGCCGCGTTCCGTGCCGGCGGCCGAGAAGCCGACCGCGGCGACGGCGCGGCGGGCGGCGACGTCCGCGGCGAAGTGCGGGCTGGTCGGGTCGAGGGTCCGCACCGGTACGTCGGTGAGGCTCGCCACCTCCGGTAGCGCCGCCGGGTCCAGCACCATCAGCGGCGCCTCCAGCACGCCCAGGCCGGCCGAGCGGGCCACGGCCAGCAGCTCCGGGGTGTGCTCGTGCACCCACTCGAAGGACTCCGGCAGGCCCAGCTCACGCTGCCGTTCGCGGACCGCGTTGACGTCCGCCAGCGACGGCGGCTCGGCGTGGCCCAGCCGGGGGCGGGCGTAGAACGGCCAGCCCGCACCGTCACGGACGAAGAGCACCAGCGGGCCGTATTCCTCGCTTCGGGCCGCGTCGCGGGGCACCTCGTCGTAGAAACGTTCCAGCCGGTCCAACAGGTCAACGGGGAGGGAATCCACCGCGCGAGACTACCCGTCCCAGATGCTGGAAGTGTGATCAATCTGCCCGAGTCTTGCAATCGGCGGCCTAACGTAGACTCAATAGACCCCGCAGGGCCGACGTCGTCCCGACCGTGATCCAGAATGTGCGACGACAGGAGGCCCGGTGGCCCTTCCGTACCCTCAACCCCCGCAGGCGGCGCCGACGGCCCGCCCTGGGCGGCCCGCGACCGGGCTCTACGACCCGGCCCAGGAGCACGACGCGTGCGGCGTGGCCTTCGTGGCGGACCTGCACGGGCGGCCCTCGCCCGAGGTCGTCGCGAACGGCCTGGCGGCGTTGGTCCGGCTGGACCACCGGGGCGCCCGCGGCGCGGAGCCCAACACCGGCGACGGCGCCGGCATCATGATCCAGGTGCCGGACGCGTTCCTGCGCGCGGTGGTCGACTTCCCGCTGCCGCCCGCCGGGCAGTACGCCACCGGCCTGGTCTTCCTCCCCGACGGCGACGCGGCCGAGGCCCGCGCCCGGCAGGTGGTGGAGAAGTACGCCCTGGTCGAGGGGGCCGCCGTGCTCGGCTGGCGGACGGTGCCGACCGACCCGTCCGGGCTGGGCGAGACCGCGCTCGCGGCGATGCCCCGGATCCGCCAGCTCTTCCTCGCCGCGCACCGGCTCACCGACTCGCCGGCCGGCCCGGCCGGCTCCCCGCTGTCCGGGCTCGACCTGGACCGGGTGGCGTTCTGCGTACGCAAGCAGGCCGAGCGGGAGACCGCCGAGCGGGGTGTGCCGGCGTACTTCCCGTCGCTGTCCGGCCGGACCATGGTGTGGAAGGGCATGCTCACCCCGGACCAGCTCCCGGCGTTCTACCCGGAGCTGACCGACGAGCGGGTGGCCAGCGCCATCGCGCTGGTGCACTCGCGCTTCTCCACCAACACCTTCCCGTCCTGGCCGCTGGCGCACCCGTACCGGTTCATCGCGCACAACGGCGAGATCAACACGATCCGCGGCAATCGCAACTGGATGCAGGCCCGCGAGGCCCTCCTCCGCACGCCCGACCTGCCCGGCAACATCCGCCGGGTCTTCCCGGTCTGCACGCCGGGCGCCTCCGACTCGGCCAACTTCGACGAGGTCCTCGAACTGCTGCACATGGCCGGGCGGAGCCTGCCGCACGCGGTGCTGATGATGATCCCCGAGGCGTGGGAGAACGACCCGGGCATGAGCCCGGACAAGCGGGACTTCTACCGCTTCCACGCCAGCCTGATGGAGCCGTGGGACGGCCCCGCGTCGGTGGCCTTCACCGACGGCGAGCTGGTCGGCGCGGTGCTGGACCGCAACGGGCTGCGCCCGGGCCGCTGGTGGCGCACCGCCGACGGCCTGGTGGTGCTGGGCAGCGAGGCGGGCGTGCTCGACCTCGACCCGGCCAGCGTGGTCGCCAAGGGTCGCCTCCAGCCGGGCAAGATGTTCCTGGTCGACACGGTCAACGGCCGGATCGTGTCCGACGACGAGATCAAGACCGAGCTGGCCGCCGCCCGGCCGTACGGGGAGTGGCTGCACGCCGGCATGATCGGGCTGGACGAGCTGCCCGCGCGCGAGCACACCGTCTACACCCACGACTCGGTCCGCCGCCGGCAGCAGACCTTCGGCTACACGGAGGAGGAGCTGAAGATCCTGCTCGGCCCGATGGCCCGCAGCGGCGCGGAGCCGATCGGGTCGATGGGCACCGACACCCCGATCTCCCCGCTGTCCACCCGGCCGCGGCTGCTCTACGACTACTTCCACCAGCTCTTCGCCCAGGTCACCAACCCGCCGCTGGATGCCATCCGGGAGGAGCTGGTGACCAGCCTGGCGTCCACCATCGGCCCCGAGGGCAACCTGCTCGACCCGGGCCCGGCGAGCTGCCGGCAGATCGTGCTGCCGTACCCGGTGATCGACAACGACGAGCTGGCCAAGATCCTCTCCATCGACGAGGACGGCGACCTGCCCGGCTTCAAGGCGGTCCGGGTCTCCGGGCTCTACCGGGTCCGCGACGGCGGCGCCGGCATCAAGGCCCGGCTCACCGAGATCTGCCGGCACGTCTCCGAGGCGATCGAGGACGGCGTGCGCATCCTGGTCCTCTCCGACCGGGACTCCAACGCCGACCTGGCCCCGATCCCGTCGCTGCTGCTCACCGCGGCGGTGCACCAGCACCTGGTCCGCGAGCAGACGCGGACCCAGGTGGCGCTGATCGTGGAGTCCGGCGACTGCCGCGAGGTGCACCACGCGGCGGTGCTCATCGGGTACGGCGCGGCGGCGGTCAACCCGTACCTGGCCTTCGAGTCGGTGGAGGACATGATCTCCACGGGCGCGCTGGTCGGGGTCGAGTCGGCCAAGGCGGTCCGCAACTACGTCAAGGCGCTCGGCAAGGGCGTCCTGAAGATCATGTCGAAGATGGGCATCTCCACCGTGTCGTCGTACTGCGGCGCCCAGGTCTTCGAGGCGGTCGGGCTGGACACCCGACTGGTCCAGCGGTATTTCCGGGGCACCCCCAGCAAGATCAGCGGGATCGGGCTGGCCGAGATACACGCCGAGGTGGCCGCCCGGCACGCGCTGGCCTGGCCGGCGCCCGGCACCCCGGCCAGCGACCGGCTGGAGGTGGGCGGGGAATACCAGTGGCGCCGCGAGGGCGAGCTGCACCTGTTCAACCCGGAGACGGTGTTCCTGCTCCAGCACGCCACCCGCAGCCGCCAGTACGACGTCTTCCGGCGGTACACCGCCAAGGTCGACGAGCTGGCCGCCCGGGCCGGCTCGCTGCGCGGCCTGTTCACCCTGCGTACCGGGGTGCGCCCGCCGGTGCCGATCGAGGAGGTCGAGCCGGCCACCGAGATCGTCAAGCGGTTCGCCACCGGCGCCATGTCGTACGGGTCGATCTCGGCCGAGGCGCACGAGACCCTGGCCGTGGCGATGAACCGCCTCGGCGGCAAGTCCAACACCGGCGAGGGCGGCGAGGACGTCGAGCGGCTGCACGACCCGCTGCGCCGCTCGGCGGTCAAGCAGATCGCCAGCGGCCGCTTCGGCGTCACCAGCGAATACCTGGTCAACGCCGACGACCTCCAGATCAAGATGGCCCAGGGCGCGAAGCCCGGCGAGGGCGGCCAGCTGCCCGGCAACAAGGTGTGGCCGTGGATCGCCCGGACCCGGCACGCCACCCCGGGCGTCGGACTGATCTCCCCGCCGCCGCACCACGACATCTACTCCATCGAGGACCTGGCCCAGCTGGTGCACGACCTGAAGTGCGTCAACCCGGCCGCCCGGGTGCACGTCAAGCTGGTCAGCGAGGTCGGCGTGGGCACCGTCGCCGCCGGCGTGGCCAAGCTCAAGGCCGACGTCATCCTGATCTCCGGCCATGACGGCGGCACCGGCGCCTCCCCGCTCAACTCGCTCAAGCACGCCGGCACCCCGTGGGAGCTGGGGCTGGCCGAGGCGCAGCAGACGCTGCTGCTCAACAAGCTCCGCGACCGGGTCACCGTGCAGGTCGACGGCCAGCTCAAGACCGGCCGGGACGTGCTGATCGCGGCGCTGCTCGGCGCGGAGGAGTTCGGCTTCGCCACCGCCCCGCTGATCGTCTCCGGCTGCGTGATGATGCGGGTCTGCCACCTGGACACCTGCCCGGTCGGCATCGCCACCCAGAACCCGGTGCTGCGCGAGCGGTTCCCCGGCCAGCCGGAGTTCGTGGAGAACTTCTTCCTCTTCCTCGCCGAGGAGGTCCGCGGCTACCTGGCCGAGCTGGGCTTCCGGGGCATCGACGAGGCGATCGGGCACGCCGAGCTGCTCGACGTCACGCCCGCCATCGACCACTGGAAGGGGCACGGGCTCGACCTGAGCCCCGTACTGCATCTGCCGGAGCTGCCCGCGGACGCGGCGCGGCGCGGCGTCCGCGCCCAGGACCACGGCCTGGAGCTGGCCCTGGACAACGAGCTGATCGCGCTGGCCGGGCCGGCACTGCGCGACGGCACCCCGGTCCGCACCGAGGTCGCCGTCCGCAACGAGCACCGCAGCGTCGGCGCGATGCTCGGCGGCGAGGTGACCCGCCGCTTCGGCGGCGACGGCCTGCCGCCCGACACGATCGAGTTCCTGCTGCGCGGCACGGCCGGGCAGTCGTTCGGCGCGTTCCTGCCGCGCGGGGTCACCCTGCGCCTGCACGGCGACGCGAACGACTACGTCGGCAAGGGCCTCTCCGGTGGCCGGCTCGTCGTCCGCCCGGACGCCGCCGCGCCGTTCGTCGGCAGCGACGCCGCGGCCGGGCAGCGCGCCGAGGACCAGATCATCGCCGGCAACACCATCCTGTACGGGGCCACCGCCGGGGAGCTGTTCCTGCGCGGCCGGGTCGGCGAGCGGTTCGCGGTGCGCAACTCCGGCGCGGTGGCGGTCGTGGAGGGCGTGGGCGACCACGGCTGCGAGTACATGACCGGCGGCACGGTGGTGGTGCTCGGCGAGACCGGGCGCAACTTCGCCGCCGGGATGTCCGGCGGCACCGCCTTCGTGCACCGGCTGGACCGGGCCCGGGTCAACGCCGAGCTGGTCGACCTGGCCCCGCTGCGGGACGAGGAGCGGGACCGGCTGCACGAGCTGGTGCAGCGCCATTTCGCCGAGACCGACTCGGCGGTCGCCGAGGAGCTGCTCAAGCGGTGGCCGGAGGCGGTCGAGGAGTTCACCGCGGTGGTCCCCCGGGACTACCGCCGGGTGATGGAGATCATGCGGGCCGCCGAAGCCGCCGGCCGTGACGTCGACGACGCGGTGATGAGCGCACTCGCGCCTTCCGCTGCTGCGGCGCAGTTGGCGCCGTCCGCCGCGTCCCTGCCGTCCGCGCAGCGGGCGGTCGCCCAGGAGGTGGCCCGTGCCTGACCCGAACGGTTTCCTGCGCTACGACCGGCGGCTGCCAGCTCGCCGGCCGGTGCCGGTGCGGATCCTCGACTGGCGGGAGGTGTACCCGCCGGCCGGCGAGGAGCTGATCCGCGAGCAGACCACCCGGTGCATGGACTGCGGCATCCCGTTCTGCCACGAGGGGTGCCCGCTGGGCAACCGCATCCCGGACTGGAACGACCTGGTCCGCACCGGCAACTGGGACGCCGCGGTGGAGTCGCTGCACGCCACCAACAACTTCCCGGAGTTCACCGGGCGGCTCTGCCCGGCACCCTGCGAGGCGGCCTGCGTGCTCGGCCTCGGCGGCCAGCAGCCGGTCACCATCAAGCAGGTCGAGGTGGAGATCGCCGACGCGGCGGCCGCCGGGGGCGGGCTCGACCCGCGCCCCGCGCCGGCCCCGACCGGGCGGTCGGTGGCCGTGGTCGGCTCCGGGCCGGCCGGCCTCGCCGCCGCGCAGCAGCTCGCCCGCGCCGGCCACCGGGTCACCGTGTACGAGCGCGACGACGCGATCGGCGGCCTGCTCCGCTACGGCATCCCCGACTTCAAGCTGGAGAAGCGGCACATCGACCGGCGGCTGGCCCAGCTCGCCGCCGAGGGGGTCGAGTTCCGTACCGGCGTGACCGTCGGCGTGGACGTCCCGGCCGAGCGGCTGCGCGCGGAGCACGACGCGGTGCTGCTGGCCTGCGGGGCGTTGCAGGGCCGGGACACCCCGGAGACCCCGGGCCGGGCGCTGCGCGGCGTACACCAGGCGATGGCGCACCTGGTGGCCGCGAACCGGGCGGTCGCGGCGGTTGCCAGCCGGCCCGGCGTGGCCGCCGGGGATGCGGGCCGGCCGGCCCGGGCCTTTCTCCCGGACGGCACCCCGATCGACGCCGCCGGGAAGCACGTCGTGATCATCGGTGGTGGCGACACCGCCGCCGACTGCCTGGGCGTGGCCCACCGGCAGGGCGCGGCCGGGGTGCACCAGCTCGACCTGTACCCGGAGCCGCCGCACGCCCGGGACGCCGAGCGGGACCCCTGGCCGACCTGGCCGTGGGTGCTGCGCAGCTACCCGGCGCACGAGGAGGGCGGCGAGCGAGTCTTCGCCGTCGCCGTGCGGGAGTTCGTCGACGACGGCACCGGACAGGTCCGGGCGGTACGCATCGCCGAGGTGACCGTGGAGAAGCGGGACGGCCGGCGGGTCCTGACCGTGCTGCCCGGCACCGAGCGGGAACTGCCGGCTGACCTGGTGCTGCTGGCCATCGGCTTCGAGGGCACCGAGGAGCAGCCGCTGCTGGCCCAGTTCGGGGTGGCCCGCAACGCGCGCGGCGCGGTCGACGCCACGCCGGACTGGCAGGCCGCCGACGGGGTCTTCGTCGCCGGGGACATGCACCGGGGTGCGTCGCTGATCGTCTGGGCCATCGCCGAGGGGCGGGCCGCGGCGGCGGCCATCCACGCGTACCTGGGCGGGGTGGGCGAGCTGCCCGCTCCGGTCGACCCGGCGCGGCAGCCGCTGGCCGCCCGCTGAGGTGTAAGGCGGGGGGGGGGGGGGGGGCGGGGGGGGGGGCGGGGGGGGGGGGGCGGGCCCCCCCCCCAGGCAGGGGGCGGGGGGGGGCGGGGGGGGGCCCCCCC
>NZ_JBFAID010000017.1:0-107311 GCF_040654475.1 Micromonospora sp. NPDC050686 | reverse complement strand
CGTGGCCTCCATGGTCATCGTTGCTTCGCAACGTCGATCATGGACACCCTCGCTTCTATTCGCTGCCCCGTACCCCTTGGAATAGATCGTCTAGGCCGGCAGCTCCACCCCGGAGCGCGGCCCGCGCCGCTGCGCCGGCAGCTCACCGGCCGGCGGTCCACCCAACGCCGGCAGCTCGTCGGAGCGGCCGGGCAGCGCCGGCGCCTCGTCCGGGCGGCCGGGCAGCGCGATCGGATCGAGCCCCGGACGCGACCCGTCGCCGCGAAACTCCGCCGGCTCGTCGGCCCGGACCAGTTCGCCGACCGGCACGGCCTCGCGCCGAGGCACCACCACCGGGAACTCGGCGGTCTCCGTACCGCCCGCCGCGGCCGCCATCACCGCCGCCGCGGCCAGGTCCGCCACCCGCTTCGCCTCGGCCTTGACCCGGGCCCGGACGTCCTTGGCGTGCCGCTCCACGTGGTCGGCCGCCCGACGGGCCTCCTCCAGCCGGGCCACCTCGCCGCCCAGCTCCCGGCGCACGTCGCCGAGCTGCTGCCGGGCCTGGTTCAGCTCCCGCCCGACGGTCGCCTCATCCTCCCGCAGCCGGGCCAGCTGATCCTGGGTGACCTCCAGCTCGGACCGCACCTGGCTCAGCGTCTGCTGCCGCTCGCCGAGCTCCTGCTGCACCGAGGCGAGCTGGTCGTGCAGCAGGCTGGCCTGCTCGTCGGCGCGCTGGCGGACCTCGGTGGAGTACTGCTGGGCCTCCGCGATCAGCGCGGTCATCTGCTGCTCGGCGGCACTGTGCTGATTGGCCAACTCCTGCTCGGACGCGCTCCGCGCGTCGGCCAGCTCCTGCTCCGCGGCGGCCCGCCGCTCGTCCAGCTCCTTCTCCACGTTCGCCCGCCACTGGGCCAGCTCCTGCTGGCTCTGCGTACGGGCCGCCTGGATCTCCTGCTGGATCTGCGTCCGCGCCGCCTTGGTCAGCGCCTCGCTGGCCGCCCGGGTCTGGGTGATCTGCCGGGCGCTCTGCTCGCTGATCCGCTTCGCCTCCTGCTGGGCCCGCTCGTGCGCGGCCTCACCGTCGGCGCGCAGCTTCTCCGCCCGCTCCCGGATCGCGGCTAGCTCCGCCTCGGCGGCGGCCCGCCGCTCCTCCTCGGCCCGGTCCTGCTCGGCCCGCCGCGCGGCCAGCTGCTCCTCCAGCTCGCGCAGCGTCTCCGCGCCCCGCTCGCGCGCCTCGGCCAGCACCTTCTCCGCCTCGGCGTGCAGCTTCTCGGCCCGCTCCGTCGCGCCCTGGGTGATCTGGCCGGCCTGCCGTTCGGCGAGCTCGAGGATCTGGTCCACCATCGGACCCAGGTCACGGAACGAGGCCCGCTCCACCTGGGGCGTCCGCTGGCGCGCCTCGGCCACCTCCGCCTGCAACCGCTGCACCTGGCCGGTCAGCTCGGTGACCCGCGCGGCCGTCCGCTCCCGCTCCGCGGTGAGCCGGGCGAGCCGCTGGTCCAGGTGCTCGACGTGCCGGTCCACCTGTCGCTTGTCGTAGCCGCGCAGGGTGAGATCGAAACTCGGCCGCGACCCGCTGTCGTCGCGCACCGTGAACGGCTGCTCGCCGTGGGACATCCGCCATCCTCCGTACCGTCGAACGCCAACCGCGGCCGGCGAAAGCCGCCGGCGGACATGGCGTGGCGCCACGCTACCGCCCGCCCCCGCCGCGATTGAAGCCCCGGCCCGCCGATCGCCGACCGACCGACCGGCCGGCCGCCGCGGTCCACCGTCGCCGGTGGCCGATTGCGGCCAGGTCCACGATGGGCGCGGGCGGCCCCACCGGCCGGTCGGCGTGGTGGTGACGGTACGGCGACGGCACCGCGACGCGACCGGTGACGATCACGAGACACCCGCCCCGCCATCCTCTGCCGTGTACGGCCTGGCATCGAGGGGGGAGCGGCGTGGACTTCGTGGACTCCATGCTCGTCCGGCTCGGCGACCCGGCCACCCGCGCCGGGGTCCTCGACAACGACGCGCTGGCCAACCTGGTGGCCGCCGCCTACGACACCAAGGCGATGCCGGTCGGCCCGCCCTACGCGGCGGTCTTCGACCAGCTGACCGTCGGGTACGTGACCCCGCAGGTCACCCTCGCCGAGGGCGAGTGGATGGGCGCCGGCGGGCACGAGCGCACCGAGCTGCGGCTGCGGCTGCACGGCCTCGGGCCGGCGCCGCTGCGCGTCGACGCGCTCTGGCGGGGTGGCCTGGTGGTCCGCACCGCCGCCGCCCGGGACCGGGTCGAGGCGGTGGAGCTGGCGCTGCCCTCCTTCGACGTCGACCCGGACATCGTCGCCGACCTCGGCGCGCTGCCCGCCGACCCGACGGTGCTGGAGGCCGAGCGGCGCACCCGGCTGGCGGCCCGGGTACGCGCCGGTCTGGACCAGCCGGCCGCGTTCACCGACGCGCACCTGGACCGGCTGCTCGTCGCCGCCGGCGCCGGCAGCGCCTCCGACCTGGTCACCCGGGCCCGCGGCCAGGCCGGCACGGCGACCGTCCAGCTGCGCTACGCGCCCCCGCCGGCCGCCGCGCCGGCGCCGCGGCGGCTGCCGTTCGCCGCCGCGGTGTTCGTCCGCGCGGCCGGCTTCTCCGTCGCCGACCTGCTGGTGCAGAGCCGGCTCGCCCGCAGCCGGGCCGAGGAACTGGGGCTGGAGGTGCCGGCCACCGACGACGTCCGGCGGCGGCACCGGGTGGTCGCCGTCTGGATCGTGCCGGAGGCCACCTTCGACGACACCGCCTGGCCGGGCGGCGAGACCGGCAGCGCCCAGCAGCGGCGCGCCGACCGGTATGCCCGCGCCGGCCGGTGGCTCGCCACCGAGGGCGTCGGACTGGCCGCCGTGCCCACGTCCCGGCCCTGACCACCCTGAAGACCACGCACCGCATCCGCTGGGAGGACCCGTGCCAGTAACCGCAGCTTTCCCGTACATCGAGGTCCGGATCGTGCCACCGGCGCCGCCACTGGCGCAGCGCTCGCCCGGCGTCGTCGCCGTGGTCGGCAAGGCGCCCGCGAACGCCGACGGCGGCGCCGCCCCGGCCAACACCCCCGTGCGGATCGAGACCCTCGACGACGCGGTCACCAACTTCGCCCGCCGCAACGCCGGCAACGTGCTCCGCAACGCGCTCTACAACTCGCTGGAGCTGGCCCTCCTGCAGAGTCCGCGCCCGGCCAAGGTGTACGGCGTCAAGGTCTCCGGCGACAACTACGCCGCGGCGCTCGGCGGCCTGGAGGCGGCCGACGACGTCACCATGGTGTCGCTGGCCAACGAGGCGACCGTCGGCAACCCGGCCGCCGGGGCGAACCCGCCGACCGGCCTGCACGCGCTCAAGGCGCACGTGGAGGCGATGTCGGCGGCCGGGCAGGCGCGCATCGGTTTCGCCATGACCGACCCGGCCGGCGCGAAGAGCCCGACGTACGTGGCGGACACTGTGGCCGCCGTCGCCGGGCTGAAGAGCAGCACCAGCCGGATGATGATGGTCGCCGCCCGGGGCGCCGACGGCGACGCCGCCACGGCCGCGATGGCCGCGGTGGCCGGGCTGCCGGTGCACCACAGCATCGTGCTGAAGAAGGTCCGGGGGCTGGCCGTCCCGGTCGCCCGGCAGTACGCCCCGGCCGAGATCAAGGGCCTCTCCGAGGCCGACATCGTGCCGCTGATCGACTCCGACATGATCGTCGGGGAGAGCCTGCACTTCGCCGACGGCCGGCTGTTCACCACCGACGCCAGCCTGCTGTACATGGACCTGGTCCGCACCCTCGACCAGATCACGTTCATGCTGCGTGCCGGGCTGATCGGGCTGATCGGCGACGCGCGGATCACCAAGCCCGGGATGACCCTGCTGAAGACCCAGGTGGAGGGGATCCTCGGCCCGCTGAAGCGGTCGGCGGTGATCGACGACTACGCGGTGCAGATCCCGGTGCTGGACATCCTCAGCCTGCCGGAGTCGGCCCGGGACACCACCGACAACGCGATCGTCACCGCCGCCCGGGCCGACCGCACGGTGGACCTGGTCGTCACGGTCACCTACGGGCCCGCGGTGAGCCGGCTGCTGGTCACGCTCGTCGCCAAGTTCTGAGGAGAAACCCGTCATGGAGTGGAAGACCCGACTCGCCGTCCAGTACACGAAGGACTCGGAGACGGTCCTGATCAGCCCGATCGACTCGTTCACCCCGTCGTTCTCGCTCAACGTCGAGGCGTTGCACTCGTGCGAGGTGACCCACATGGGCGCCATCTACGCCCCGGTGACGATGAACTTCACCATGACGGTGAAGGCGATCGGGGACGTCGCCGGCCGGCTGACCAAGCTGGCCCTCGACGGGCAGCTGTTCGACATCTCGCTGCTGGAGCACACCGGCGACGACTGGTCGTTCTCGTCGTTCGTGCTGCGGGACTGCCTGATCACCAGCGCGACCCCGAGCACCGCCACCATCTCCGGCGCGCCGGCCGCCACCTTCAGCGGGTTCAGCCTCGGCGCCGAGGTGGACCCGAAGGTCGGCGACAAGTCGACGCTGCCTCGGTGAACCGTCCGGAGCGGAGGGAGGACGGCGGTGGCGACCGGTGAGGCACGTGCGGCACGGGTGACCCGTACCGGGCTGGCGCTGGTGCACGCGGGCGAGCTGGTGCTGCCCGCCGCCGGCAGCGAGGCCGAGGCGGAGCGGGTGGCCGAGGACGACCGGGCGGTGATCTCGTACCACTTCCCGGTCGAGATCGAGGTGGTGGCGGCCGGCGTCGAGCTGGACCCGGACGCCCTCGCCGACCTGGCGCTGAGCCGCCTCGCCGAACACCTCGAAGGGCGGGTGTGACCGGTGCCGGTGCAGGTGCGGATGCCCGTCCGGGTACGCCTCGACCCGCGGTCGCTGGCGCAGCGCCCCGACCGGGTCGCCGAAGCGGTGGCCGTGGCGCTGGCGCGTGCCCTGGACCGGTCCCGGCGGGAGGCGGTCGAGCCGCGGGGCGGCTACCTCGGGGTGCGTACCCTCGACCCGGTCTTCAGCTGGACGGGCGACGCCGCCGCCGGGGTGCCCGGGCCGGCCCGGCGCGACTTCGAGGCCCGGCTGCGCGCGGTGGTCGCCGACGCGGTCGACGCGGCCCGGCTCGATCCCGGCCTGCCCGAGGGAGTGGTGCTCCCGCTGAGCGAGCCCGCCGCCGAGGTGGCCGACCCGATGCGGGAGAGCGCCCTGCTGCGCACCTACGAGATCCCGTCCTACCAGGGCGGTGGCGCGCCCGAGGTGATCGACTTCAGCGACGAGCCGGCGGTGGTCGTCCCGGTGGTGCACGACTGGGTGCTCCGCCCGGCCGCCGACCTGCGCGAGCACCTGATGGACGTGATCCGCGAGGCGGTCCGGCAGTTCGGCCCGCTGCCCGCCGACGCGCCGCGCGGCCTCATCGTGAAGACCACCGACCCGTCCGGCCGCCCCGCCTGGGCGGTCGTCATCTTCACCACCCCGTGGACGACCTTCTCCTTTCCCGGCTTCGGGGAGCTGGTCCTGGTCCCCGGCCCCAACCCGCGCTTCGAGGAGCGGCCGTCCGACCCGCCCGCGGTGCCCGGCACCGCCACCCGCCAGCTCATCACCGACCGGGCCGCCCTGGTCGCCGCCACCGCCGACCTGATGGGCCCCGACATCCGGGCCCGGATCATGCGGGCCCAGCCGCAGGGCGAGACCACCAGCAACGACGAGTACCAGCGGCGGGTCGACGCCGCGGTGGACGCCGAGGTCGTCCGGCGGGTCGACGGGGTGCTCGCCGGCACCGGCGGCGCCGCACCCACCTCACTGGTGGTGGTCCGCCTCGGCGGGTCCTTCATGCTGCTGGTCAGCACCGAGAGCACCGACGCCGGCCTGCACTGGGACGGCACCGCGAACCTGCTGCCGGTCACCGTGGAACGCCCGCGTGGGCGGGCCGGCGGCGACGCCGGGGGCGGCGGGACGGCCGGCAGCGGCGGGGGCGGTTCGGGCGCGGCCGGCACCGGCGGCGCGACCGGCGCGGGCGGCAGCGGCGCGGGTGGCGGCGACGGGGACGGCGACTCCGGCGGCGCGGGTGGCCCCAGCGTCGGCATCGGCAGCGGCGCCGGCGGCGGGTCCTTCGTCTACGACCCGACCGCGCCGACCGCGCCAACGGCCCCGCCGGACAAGGAGGCCAGCCGGTTCCCGGTGGTCCGCCGCCCGGGCCTGCCCCGTGGCGAGCCGCGCGGCTGCGCCCCGTTCAACGGCGAGCCGTCCCTGGCGGAGCTGGGCTCGGCCGGCGACGGGCTGCGCCGGGCCATGGAGGACATCGCGTTCCGGCTCCAACTGGGCAAGATCTGCGAGTACCCGGCCAACTTCTGCCTCCAGGCCGCCGAGGCCCTGTTCGACCGGGCCGCCTCGATCAGCGCGTACATCAGCGTGACCGAACGCGACGGGTTCACCCAGCCGACCCCCGAGGGCGACGGCGCGCTCGGGTCGTTGAACTTCCGCCCGGTCGCCTCGCCGGCCGTGCAGTTCCTCCGCCATCTGGCCGGGGTGGTGCCGCCGCTGCACCGGCTCGCCCTGGCCGTCATGCGCACCTACGAGCAGCCGGAGCACTGGGCCAAGGTGCACGGCGGCTGGATCGACTCCCCGGCCTCCTGGGACCTGCACTTCCTACGCGAGTTCACCCCGGCCACCGAGGCGGCCGTCGGGCAGGTCCTGGTCACCGGCAGCCAGGCGCTGCTGCTGCAACTGCTGCTCAGCTCCCGGACCGGGATCAACGCCCGGATCACCAACTTCGACCGGTACGCGCCGATCTTCGAGCGGCTGCTGGTCTCCCAGCTCTCCGACTACGTCGAACTCCAGGACCTGCGGGACAGGCTGCGCCGGCACGGCACCGCCACCTGGATCCAGGACCACACCGGGTACGCCGGTGGCGCCGTCGCCGCCGCCTCGGCGGTCAACCCGGCCACCGCCTGGTTCGGCGCGGCCCGGTCGCTGTCCGGGGCGTTCCTCGTGGCCGAGTCGGCGTTCGCCACGCCCGGCGCCGCCAAGGAGATCGTCACCACCGACGGGGTGGTCCGGATCCGCGACTCGCACGGGGTGATGTGGACCGAGGCGGAGCTCGAACAGGCGATGGTGATGCAGCGCGGCCAGGCGGAGGGGATCGACCCGCTGGTCAAGCAGGTCACCGACCTGCCCGACGTGATCTGGCGGTTCCGCACCGACCCGACCGCGATCCGCCGGGAGCTGCGCCGGCTGCTCACCGAGATGAGCGACAACAACACCGAGATGATCGGCAAGGTACGCGCCGACGCCATGTTCGCCTTCCGGGCCAGCCGGATCCGGGACAACATCCCGTCCGCCACCGTCCCCGGCAGCCGGTACGCCCTGCAGGGCGTCCACCTGGTGGTGCACCAGGAACTGGGCGAGTTCTTCGCCGGCGACTCCTTCTACGCCCTCGGCATCGACGCCCTGTTCAGCGCGGAACTCGGCCGGGAAGAGCTGATCGGTTTCGGGCTCAACGTGGGCATCGTGCTGCTGTCGGTGCTCTGCCCGCCGCTGGGTTTCCTGGCCGGCGTGGTGGTCGCCGCCAACGACGTGCGGCACGCCAAGGAACGGGAACGCCTCTACGGCTCGATGCTCGACCCGGAGCTGGTGCTGACCCGCGCCGAGGTGGAGGCGGAGCTGTTCGCCGCGTACCTCGGGATGGCGCTGTCCCTGGTGCCGGAGGTCGGCACCATCGGCGGCGCGCTGGCGCGCGGCGGCCGGGTCGCCCTGCGCGCTGGCTTCCGCTCCGGGCTGCGCGCCGCCCGCGGGTACGTGGCCCGGCGGATCAGCCGGCAGATCATCGAGGCCGCCTCCCGCGACCTGCTCCAGGCGTTCATCACCGAGATCCTGATGACCGAGGTGCTGGGCCGGATCATCCAGAAGGCCCTGGAACCGGTGCTCGCCCACATCGAGCGGGAGGCGATGCTCACCCAGTCGGTCGGCGGGCCGGAGGGCGCCCGGTTCATCCTGATGGTGCTCGACCAGGAGCGGGCGGGCGCTGCCCCTGCCGCCGGGGCGGTCGGCGCCCCGGTGGTGCGGCCGTGACGCCGCCCCGCCGGTTCCGGGTCGGCCGGATGCTGGACGGCGCGGCGGTGCGTGCGGCGGCGGACGCCCACCCCCGGCTGCGCGCGTTCATGCGGACCATCGCCGAGCGCAGCGAGCGGGGCGAGCCACGTTCCCGCGCCCTGATGGAGTTCATGATCAGGCGGGTGGCCGACGACGTAGGCCAACTGCACCTGGGCAACGCCACGGTCCGGCTGGAGCGGATCCAGGTGTTGCGGGAGAACATCGCCGCCATCCTCGACCACGTCCTCGACGGTGGCGACCTGCCCGAGGGCATCCGGATGGAGACGCTGGGGGATTACTTCGAGCAGCTCAACACCGAGATGCGGGAGCTGTCCGGCCCCCGGGAAGCGATCGTCGGCGACGGCCCGCTGCCGCTGTACGACAACGCCGCGGCGTACGCCCAGTCGCTGCTGCGCGAGTTCGAGGCCGCGCAGGGCGGCCATCCCGGCGGCGTCCACGTGGAACCGTCGGCGGAACTGGCCGCGGCGTTCCACCGGCTGCCCCCAGACCAGGCGGCGGCGCTGCGCCGCGCCAGCGCGCTCGACCATCGCGGCGTGTGGCGCCGGATCTCCGCCGAGACCGAATCCGGCGCCCGGCAGGCCGGCAGGGAACTGGAGGCGGCCCTCGCCGGCCGGATGACCGCCGACGAGCTAGCCCGGCTGCGGTCGGCGCTCGACGAGATGGGCAAGGCACGCAACACCGCGTTGCAGATGAACTCGGCCCGGCTCGCCGAGGCGCTGGCCCGCCTCGGCGACGCCGACCTGCGCGCGGTGGTGGCGAGCGGGGACGTCTGGCTGCTGCAGCAGGTCGCCGCGCACAACCCGCAGGCGCTGACCGAGCTGTGGCAGAACTTCCGCCGCAACGGCGGGGCCGCCGGCGACGCGGGCGGCTTCCGGGCGTACGTCCGTAGCGAGATGACCCACTACGGCCGGGCGGCCGTCGGAGAGTACACCGCCGCCTTCTCGCTGAGCAGCATCAAGCGGTTCCTGCACGGCCCCGACGCCGACGTGCGGGTGCGCGGCATCGACCTGATCGGCATCGGCCACGACGGCTGGTTGTGGTTGATCGACGACAAGTCGCACGCTGCCGGCAGCGTCTCCTCGGTCACCGCACTTACCGACAACCTGACCACCAACCTGCGCAACAGCGCGGCCGACATCGCGGCCGTCCTGGACGACCTGTCCGCCCGGGAACCGGGCTTCGTGCCCGATCCGCAGGTGCTCGACGCCCTCCAGCGGATGCGTGACGCCGCCGCGGAGGTCGACCGGATCAACCGCACCGGCAAGCCGACCAACCGGCCGGCCCGGATCGCGCAGGCGCTGGAGGACCGGCGGCTGCGGCTGCGGGTCACCAGCGCCGCCGGCCAGGTCACCGAGCTCAGCCGGGCGCTGCGCGAGCTGGGCCTGGCTGTCGAACCCGCCGGCATCACCGTGCCATGGCCCAACCCCGGAGGGCGCTGACGATGGGCTTCACCAGCAGCTTCATGAAGTACGGCACGGTGCCGTCGGCGGTGATCAGCGACGGTGTGCTGCCCGTCCCACTGTGGGCGGTCACCGCGATCTCGCTGTCCCAGACGTACCACCTGCCGCCGATCGGCTCGACCGCGCACAAGGCGATCATGGCCACCCACGACGACACCGTCACCCTCACCGGCGTCTTCGTCGGCGGCGAGCGGTACGCCTGGAAGCTCGCCCTGGAGACGATGGCCGAGGCGAGCAAGCGGGGCACCGCGCTGGCCGCGTACTCGGGCGGCCGGTTCGGCGGGCTGATCCTGGTCACCTCGATGACCATCCGGACGGACATGCAGGTGCAGTCGCTGACCGTCTCCGCCTCGGCCGCCCGCCGGGACGTGCTCGACGTCAGCCTCACCATGGCCCACGTGCCGCGGCCCAGCCTGCTCGGCAAGCTGCTCGACGTGGCCAGCATCGGGGTCGGCGCCCTCGCCGACGGGTTGGGGTCGTGATGAGCTTCCCGATCGAGCGCTACCTGCTGCCGGAGGCGCCCTCCGGGCCGCCCGCCGGCTTCACCGAGGTGCGCCGGCCGCTCACCGCCGGCCTGCCGCAACGGATCGACCTCGGCGCCGCCGCGCACGCCGTGCTGATCCTGCCCACCGGGCTGGCCCGGCAGTGGCTGGCCGCCGACCCGCTCGCCGTGGTCACCACCTCCGCCGACGAGTCGGCCCCCCGACCGGTCCCGGCGCCCCGGCCGCTGCCGGCGCTGGGGGCCCGGGTGCCGCTGCGGCTGGTGGTCCGGCAGGGCACCCGCGTCCTCGGGTCGGTGCCGTTCGCCGCCGGCCTGCGCCGCCGCTGCGGGCCGCTGGAGGTGGTGGTGCTGGGCTGGCACCTGACCGCCGGGACGGTCCGCGGCTCCGGTGACTACGGCTCTTGGCTGGCGGTGGGCTGGCGGGCGGCCGACGTCGCGGTCGACCAGTTCGGGCCGCCGCCGATCAACGTGTTCGTCTGGCGCCGGCGGCCACCGGCCCAGCGCATCGAGTCCGAGCAGGGCGCCGCCCGGCTGCGGTACCACCACCGGTTGCTGGACAAGAAACTGCGGAGGGTCGTGCGATGACACTCACCCCGTTCCAGTCGAGCCAGGTCAACCAGGGCGCGGTCGGCAACGACGCGGGCTGGACCCTGGAGTTCCACCGGCAGACCCCGGCCGGCCTGGCGCCGCTGCCGCTGACCCTCTCCAGCAGCAGCTACTACGCCGCGATCGACGCCACGCTGGAGGAGGGGCTGCGGCCCGGCGCCTTCAAGATCACGATCGAGGGGCTGACCGACGAACACTTCGCCCTGTTACGCGCCGGCGAGGCCCCACTGGTCGCCAAGCTGCACCTGTACTGGCGGGACGCCAACACCAGCGTCGGGGCGTTCTTCACCAACCTGGTCGGCCTCAACGCCGGACCGTCCGCCGAGGAACTGCACCAGTCGCTCGTCGCCGAGCTGCGGGTCAAGAAGATCCGCCGGATCTCCGGCGACAAGACGTACGACACCGAGCTGACCCTCATCGAGCAGGCGTACGCCCGGCTCGGGCAGCGGGTCGCCACCCGCTTCGAGGCGGCGAACTTCTCCGCCGCGGTGGCCGCTATCGGCCAGCGGACCCGGGTGTCGCTCACCACCTGGGAGGCCAACCCGGACGGCACGATGACCCGCCCGACCGGGGAGGCGACCGGCGCGGAACGGGTCGTCCTCGGCCAGGGACTGCTCTACACCTCCGCGCTGGAGCGCATCGGCGAGGCGCTCGCCCACTCCCGCAACCGGTACGGCCGGTCCATGCTGCTGATCCGGGACGGCACCGTGCACGTGGGCGCGCGGCCCATCCCGTACCCGGAGGGCGAACCGAAGCCGCTCACCCTCGCCACCGGCCTGCTGGAGTGCACCGAGGACGAGCCGCGCGGCTCCGACCCGTACGCCGCCACCGAGTCGGCGGGCACCGCCGCGCCGGCCAAGCCGGCGTGGACGCTGACCTGCAAGGGCCGCCCCGACCTCAAGCCCGGCGACGTGGTCCGCTTCGACCCGCCGCCCGGCAACGAGGCCACCACCCTGGGCACCGTCGGCGCCGCGCTGCTCGGCTCGTTCGCCGCCCCGTTCGCCCCGTCCACCGGCGAGCTGGGGCCCGACGCCAAACTGCTCTACGTCAGCTCGGTGCGGCACCAGCTGTCCAAGACCGCCGGCTTCGCCACCGAGGTACACGGCGTGGAGATCCCGGCCACCGGCGCGGCGGCCTGGGACACCTGGTCCGACGCCACCCCGGCGGCCGGCGCGGAACCGGCCGCCGGTGCCGGGTCACCCGGCACCGCCGCCGCCGAGGCGGTCCGCCGGGCGGCCCGCGCCGCCACCGGCGAGGCCCGCGGGCTGGAGGTCGGCGAGGTACGGGCGGTGGCCACCAACGCCTCCGGCGCGGTCGAGCCGCCCGCCCAGACCGAGACCGTGTGGGAGGGACTGGTCCGCCCGGACGGCCGGCCCAACGGCGTCCGGCGGCTGCCGCCCCGCCGGGAACAGCCCACCCCGCTGCCCGGCGTCAGCTACCTCACCCCGTTCGCCTGGGGCGGCTGCGGCCTGGTCCTGCCCCGCTACCCGGGCACCCGGGTGGCGCTGGCCTACCGCAACGGGCGCCCCGACGACCCGGTCGACGTGGGCGCGCTCTGGCCCTCCGGCCACGCGCCGGTCTCCGAACCGGGGGACTGGTGGCTCTCGCTGCCCGTCGGGGTGGCGACGGGCGACCGGTCGTCGGTGTCCGACGGCGCGGTCCCCGCCGACCACGCCGGCAAGGTGGCCCACGACCTCACCGACGGCGACGGCAACCGGGTGATCGAGCTCGGCGAGCTGACCGTCCGGGTGGGCCGGGCCAAGCTCCAGGGCCGCGGCCACCGGCCGGCCCGGGCCGCCGACGCGGACAGCATCACCATCGAGCACGCCGGCGGCGGCTCGAAGATCGTCCTCAAGCAGGACGGGTCGATCACCATCACCGGCAAGCGGATCGACCTGGACGCCGGCAGCGGAAACATCAACCTCACCGCCGCGAACGTGGACGTCCACGTCAGCGGCTCGATGAACGTCCACTGAGGAGCAGCCGTGGCAAAGGTCCTCATCAGCTCCAGCAGCGTGACCTGCCCGGGGCAGGGCAAGGTCAGCCCGGCCGGGCGGCCCCGGCTCACCGTCGGCGGGGTCCCGGTGGTCCGGCTCGACGGCATCAGCGGCAAGTCGGTCTCCGACTGCACGACCCCGGACGACCCCAACACGTCCAGCGTGAAGTGCCGCGCGGTCGTCTCGGTCGGCGGCCCCGCCGGCAAGCTGAAGGTCGACGGGGCGGGGGTCGCGCTGGACACCAGCACCGGCAGCACCGCCGGCAGCCAACCCAAGCTGGCGTTCAGCGCCGGGCAGAGCAAGTTGACGGCGGTCTGAGATGGACCGCACCGAACGCGAACGGGAGACCGCCCGCAACCGCTACCTGGGCTGGGGGCTCGCCTTCACCGAGACCCTGCCCGGGATCGACATCGCCCGCGACATCTCCTTCACCACCGGGCCGAACGGCCGCACCCTGGACCTGGTCCGCGGGCCGGACAACGTCAGCCAGGCCCTCGCGGTCGCCCTCACCACGCTGCGCGGCGCCAACGTCTTCGACGCCGAGTTCGGCTTCGACGGCCTCAACGCCCTCGCCGAGGACCTCGAACCGGTGCTGATCCGCGAGCAGGTCCGGGTCGCCGTCATCACCCTGCTGCACCGCGACCCACGGATCCGCCGGATCGTCGACGTCAACCTCGACGACGGCCGGCTGGGTGCCGGCGCCGACCCGGCGCTGCGCGCCTCGCGCACCCTGCGGGTGGAGGTCCAGTTCGAAACCATCACCGACGACCGGCTCGCGGTGCGACTCGGGGAGCTGCCCAGTGTCTGAGCCCATCCTGCCCACCGAACCGGCCGACGTGCTCGCCGTCGACGCCGAGGCGCTGCGCACCACCGGCTCCGCCGGCTTCGGCGTCGTCGACACCGGCTTCGTACCCAAGTCCTTCGCCCGGCTGCTGGCCGAGAAGCTGGCCACCGCCCGGCTGCTCTTCGGCGACGACGTGGACCTCACCACCGGCTCGGTGCTGCGCAAGGTCTTCGAACTCGCCGCGCTGGAGGACGCCCGGCTCTGGGCCACCTGCGGCGCCGTCTACGACAACACGTACGCCGTCTCCGCCGTCGGCGACGGGCTGACCCGGCTCGGCGAGGACCTCGGGATCCCCCGGCCCGACCTGCAGGCACGCGGCACCGTCACGCTGAAGCTGGCCGGGGCGCTGCCGGCCGGGCGGACCGGGATCACCCTGCCCCGCGGGGCCCGGCTGTCCACCCCGGGCGGGCACCACGTGGCGCTGGACGAAACCGTGGTGCTCACCGCCGCCGCCCCGCAGCGCAGCCCCGCCGTGGCGGCCTTCCACCCCGGCCCGTCGCACAACCTGGACCCGGCCCGCCCCGACCAGCGCATCGACCGGTGGAACCGGGCTGACACCCTGCTGACCGACCTGGACGACGCCGAGCAGGCCGCCGGCGCCGAACTCGTCCAGATCACCCACACCACCCCGCTCACCGGCGGCGAACTCCAGGTCAGCGACGCCCGGTACCGGCAGCTGCTGCTGGCCGCGCCCCGCTCGGTGTGGACCTCCGAGGCGATCGGCCTGGCCGTGGCGACCGTGCCCGGCGTACGGCAGGTGCAGGTCTTCGACGGCCGGGGCGGGCTGGACCTCAACCAGTCAATCTTCGGCAACTTCAACTTCATCGAGCGGGTCTTCAGCACCGAACGCGACCTGGGCAACCCGTACTACTTCTCGGTGCTGGTGGCGCCCACCGCGGCGGCCATCTGGGAGGGGCCGGACGGGTTGCAGGCCGCCGTCGAGTCGGTCATCGAGGACCTGCGCCCGGTCGGCGTCTTCGCCGCCGTGGAGCGCGCCGAGGAGGTCGGCATCGGCGTCGAGGCGGACCTGGTGATCCGGGGCCTGCCGCTGCCCACCGGTTCGAAGGAGACGGTCAACGCCTCCACCGCCGCCGCCGAGCTGCGGGCCCGGCTGCACGCCCGGCTACGCCGCTACGTCGACGAGCTGCCCTTCGGCGAACCGGTCCGGGTGGCCGAGGTGATCTGGACGCTGATGAACGAGCCCGGCGTCGCCGACGTCCGGGACCTGCGGCTGGTCCGCTTCCCCGCCGACTCGGCCGTCGTGGTCACCGCCACCGCGCCCGCCGGGGACGGCGTGCAACGGCTGGCCGTGGGCGCCAACGCCGTGCTCGCCGCCAACCAGGTGCCCGTCTACGTCGACCGGGACGACCCCCGGCCGTTCCGGATCGTGTGAGGTGACCATGACCGACCTGCGGATACCGGTCGACGGGGCCGACCCGTCCGTCGAGCGCAACGTCGTCGACCAGCTGGAGGGCCCCTGGGCGGGAACCGTGCGGCGGGTGGTGCTGCCGCTCGCCGCCGACGGCACCGCCGACGTCGACTGGACCAGCCGGCACCCGCTGCTGACCGCGGTGCTGCGCCGCGACCTCGGCGAGGAGACCGTCCGGGTCCGGGTCACCCCGAACGGCGGCGGCCCGCTGCCCGCCGGGGTGTTCGCCCCCTGGTCCGCGGCCGGGGCGTCGGTCCCGGTGCTCGCCCCGGACACCGCCGCCGAGCCGCTGGTGCCCGCCTTCCGGGTCGCCGTGCTGGTCGAGCGGGCCGGCGAGAACGGCACGTACGCCGCGGTCACCGGCGCCGCCGCCCGGGACCTGGTGGAGCTGGCCGTCGTCGAGGGCAACCTGGGCCGGCTGCTGTACGCGGTGACGTACGAGAAGAACCGGCTGCGCCGCGCGCTGCGCGAGGTGCACGCGTACCGGACGCTCGGGCACGCCCGGCGGGACGCGCTGGACCGCATCGGCGCCGACGTCGGGGTGCCCCGGTTCATCGACGAGCTGGTGCACGACGACGCCACCGGCGAGGTGTACGCCCGCCGGCTGCCCGACCCGGGCCGGGAACCCGACGCCGCGTACGCCGCCCGGCTCGGCCTGTACCGCCGGTTCCTGCTGCCCACCCCCGGCGCCGTACGCCGGCTGCTGAACGGACCGGGCGCGCCGACCGACCCGAACACCGGGCTCTTCGCCGACCTGCCCGGCGGCGCCCGGTTCACCCTGCGCGAGGAGGACGACCAGTTCGCGGTGGCGGTCGCGCTGGTCGCCGTGGGCGGCGCCCAGCACCGCACCAACTTCCTCGCCCAACTGCGCCGGGACCGGCTGATCCTGCCGGCCAACACCCCGCCCAACAACACCACCCACGCCGCCCGGGCGCTGCCCGCCCGGCGGCTCGCCGAGATCACCGCGCTGCGGGCCAGCCTGCGCCAGTCGTACGCCTTCGACAGCGCACACGGCGTCGCGCCGCCGCTGGCGGTCGCCCTGGACCGCGCCGGCCGGGTCTGCCGGGCACTCGGCGCGAGCGTGACCTGGCAGGTCAAGCGGGCCCAGGACGACGCCGGCGGCAGCCGGTACGAGCTGGGCCTCGGGGTGAACCTCACCCCGCCCACCGGCGCCCAACTGGCCGACCTGCGCGGTCGGATCCTGAACACCGGCCGGGCGGTGACGGCCGACGCCACCGCCGAGGCGCTGATCGTCGCCGCCCGGGCGGCCGGGGTGCCCACCGCCACGGCCGACCCCGAGGCGGCCTGGCTGTGGCGCGCCTGCGGGCTGCCCACCGCGCACCGGGTCGACAGCGCCACCCTCTACCTGTCCCACCTACCCACCCGGGGGCTGGCCGTCACCGCCCCGGCCACCGCCGCCGTGCAGGCCGCGGTGCCGGTGCAGGCCCGGTTCCACGCCCCCGGCGACCCGGGCGGCAACGCGCTGCTGCTCGCCGGACTGGCGGACGCGGCGGCGGCGTGGACCGGAGGCGGCGAGACCGCCTGGGCCGGGCTGACCGACGCGCAGGCCCGGACCCGCTGGGCCACCGTGCCCGCCCGACCGGCGGGCCAGCCGGTGCTGCTGGCCCTCGCCGCCGCCGGGCTGCCCGCGGTCGGCGACCCCGGGCCGGTGGTCGCCGCGCTGAACCAGCTGCCCGACGAGCTGGTCGAGACCGTCGAGCTGCCCGCCGCGTTCGCCGCCGGCCTGGTCGCCAACCAACCGGCCGCGGTGCAGCGGCTGGCCCGGCTGGTCGGGGTGCTGCGGGACAACCGGCTCGCCGCCGTGCTGCCGCTGGTCGACGCCGGCAACCGGGTGCTGCTCGTGGTGAGCGTGATCGGCCTGCCGGAGGCCGGGATCAACCTGTCCGAGCGGCGGGCCACCGGCTTCCGCTGGTACACCGTCGGGCTGGGCGGGGGAGCGGGGGAGATCAAGGCGGTGGGCAGCCGCACCGTGCTCCGGCCGACCGCGCCCGGCCTGGTCGCGGTGGTGGCGCTCTCCTACGTGCGCACCGGCCTGACCGACCCGTACGAGTTCCGGGTGGAGCTGCCCGACGGGGTGGCGCTCACCCTGGCCCAGTACGAGCGGCTGATGAACGTGCTCACCCGGGTCTGCCCACTCGGCGTGGAGGTCAACACGTACGCCCTGCGCCGCGACCACGTCGACCTCGACGGGGACGGGGCGGCCGAGCCGCTGCGCCCGGCCGTGGCCCGCACCTTCCGCCAGTACCGGCAGCGCCGACAGCGCGGCGTGTACGACCAGCTCTGAGAGGACCACCATGGCCATCGAGATCAACTACGACGGGCTGACCGTCGGTGAGCTCTACGAGACCTTCACCAAAGCCGGGATCGACAAGTCCGAGGCCAGCGTCCTGGTCTCCTCCTGGATCTTCGAGAACGTCGGCACCGCCAAGCGGGTCTTCAACTACGCGGAACCGTTCCCGGCCGTCGAGCCGTCCTGCGCGCCGCCGTCGTTCGTCCGGACGTTCACGCACAGCGACTGGGTGGACGGCGAGGACGTGGTGCAGGCCGGGCAGACCACCGGGGAGCTGGGCTTCAACGAGCGCTTCCACCGCATCGAACACGACCTGGACCACCTCGGCACCGACGTGGCCAAGGCGTTCTCCTGCCTGGCCGCCATGCGGGTCAGCCTGCGCAAGCTGCTCGACGAGATCCGCGCCGAACTGAACCGGCTCAACGCCACCACGCACGACTCGGGCGCGATCACCGGCGGGCCACTGGTCGTCGACAAGTACCCGAACTATCCCCTCGCGGCGCTGGACTTCGGCCGGTACATGGGCACCACCATGTTCCTCGACAAGAAGGTGAGCGTCTGGCAGACCCGACAGGGCACCGTCGTGCTGCCGGCGGTGGAGACCGTCGGGGTGGACGCGGTCGCCGGCACCAAGCTCAAGGGCGCCGCCCAGCTCAACCGCTACTTGTTCGAGCGGGACGACCCGCGGCGGCGCTTCCCCCAGCAGGTGCGGGTCGAGGAGTTCGTCCGGGTCTTCGGCGACGAGGTGCTGACCGACGGGCGGACCGTGCGCGACGTGCTGCGGACGCTGCCCGCCGACGGGGTCTACGACAACCTCGACCGGATGGTCGTCGAGCTGGGCGAGCGGGAGGCGGCGATGGTGCGCACCACCACCGGGGCGCCGGCCGCGGTGGCTGCCGCGCTGGGCGTCGACACCGCGTTGCAGAGCGTCTCCGACGGCGACGTGGCCACGCTCACCGCGGTACCGACCCGGGCCCGGCAGGCGCTGGTCAAGGCCGGGATCAACACCATCGGGGCGCTGGCCAAGACGCCGTCGGAGAAGCTGGTGTCCATCATGAAGGAGAACCAGGTCGGCGCCACCATGGGCGACGCGGCGGAGTGGACGGCGTACGCGCAGACCCTCACCCGGCTGCGCTGAACGGGTGAGCCGGGGCACCTGTTCGGGTGCAGCCCGGGTCATGGTCGCGACACAGCGTTGACCGGCGGTCTCCGCTCGGCGGAACGTGGGAGGCCCGAGGCGGGATCACCGAAGGGCTCTCCATGGTTCCGACGCAACGTGTCCCGTACCACCTGCGGCTGCTGGGCGGCTTCGCGCTGGACCGCGACGGCCGGTCGCTGCCCAGCCCGCACAGCGTGCGCCGACTGCTCGCCCTGCTGGCCGTGCACCCGCAACGTGCCCGTGCCGAGGCGGCGGGCCTGCTCTGGCCGGACTCCGGCGAGGAGCGGGCCCGCGCCAACCTGCGTACCGCGCTGTGGCGGTTGCACCGGCTGACCCCGGTGCCGCTGGTCACCGGCGACGAACGGCTGGCGCTCTCCGACGTGGTGGAGACCGACGTCGCGGTGCTGGCTGCCACCGCCGGCCGGCTGGTCGACGGTACGGCCGTCGACCTGCGCGCCGGCCACGTCCTCGGCGGCGAGCTGCTGCCGGGCTGGTACGACGACTGGGTCCTCGCCGAGCGGGAACGGCTGCGGCACCTGCGGCTGTCCGCGCTGGAGGCGCTCGCCGCCCGGCTCACCGCCGAACGCCGCTTCGGCGAGGCGATCCAGGTAGCGCTGACCGCCGTGCACCTGGAGCCGCTGCGGGAGAGCGCCACCCGGGCGCTGATCACCGCGCACCTCGGCGAGCACAACTACGCCGAGGCGGTCCGCCGGCTGGAGGTGTTCCGGGCGATCCTGGACCGGGAGTTGGGGGTGCGCCCCACCCCGGACCTCGAGCGCCTGGTCCGCGCCGACGCCCTGCTCGCCGGCTGACGCCGCACCACCCCGGGTCCGTCCCGGCCCGCGTCCGTCCCGCCGGCCGGGGCGCCGTGGACCGCCGGGTGCTCACGGTCGAGTGGCACCCGGGCCGGCGGGTGCTCCCGTGGCGGCCCACCCGGCCACCGTCGCGCCCTGATCGCGCCGTGCCGGGCCGTACGTCGGTGGCGTGTCGGGCCGTACGTCGGTGCCGGGCCGTACGTCGGTGGCGCGCCCGGGTGCCTCTTGATGCCTACCAACTTGATGACGCAAACGAATCACGACGGCCGTCGATGCCGTCTCGTCTCGTCGGGGCCATGCCATGCTGCCTGCGAACTCGACGCGCCGACGAATCACGGCTCCTGCCGACGTGGTCGAGGATGATTCGTTCACGTCATCAAGTTGGTAGCGTGCGCGAGAGGTTCCCTCAGCCCGCGCCGCCCCGGGCCGCAGCCGCGCCGGGCCGGGCCGCAGCCGCGCCGGGCCGGGCCGCAACCGCGCCGGGCCGGGCCGCAACCGCGCCGGGCCGGGGCTCCGCCGATCGCATCGCGCCGTCGCCCCCTGCTCAGCCGGCGAACGCGGCGAGGAACCTGTCCCGGAAGGCGTCCATCGGCCAGACCGGCGCGTCCGGCCCGGGGCGCAGGCCGTCCTGCCAGCCCCAGCCGGCGATCCGGTCCAGCACCGCCGGATCCCGGGCCACCACCGTGATCGGCACCTCGCGGCCGGCGTCCGGGCCGGTGACGATCGGCGCCGGCTGGTGGTCGCCGAGGAAGACCAGCACCAGGTCGTCGTCGCCGTACCGCTGCAGCCAGGAGATCAGGACACCCACCGAGTACTCGATCGACCGGCCGTACGCCGACCGGACCCGCGCCGGGTCCTGCCAGACGGCCTCCGGCGACTCGCCGTGCGCCGGCATGCCCAGGTACGCCGCGCCGTCACCGGCCCGCGCCCAGTCGACCGGGCGGGGCAGCGGTGCCCACGGGGTGTGGCTGGACACCAGCGGGATCTCCGCCATCAGCGGGGCGTGCCCCGGCCGGCCCCGTTCCAGCCGTTGGAAGGTGGCCAGGGTGTACTGGTCGGGCATCGGCGCGTAGCTGAACCTGGGGCCCCGGTAGCCGAGCCGCTCCGCGTCGTAGTAGCGGTCGTAGGTGTAGAAGCTCCGTTGCGGCCAGGGCTGGGTGGCGGCCGGCAACACCCCGACGGTCTGCCAGCCGGCCCGCCGGAACGCCCCGTTGAGGGTGAGTCGGTCGCTGGCGAGCAGGTCGGTGTGCCGCTGCTCGTTGTCCACCCACAGCCCGGACAGCAGCGTGGCGTGCGCCAGCCAACTGCCCCCGCCGGCCGTCGGCGAGGTCAGCCACCCGCTGCGTGTGGCGAACCCGGCGGCGCGCAGCCGCTCGGTGCCGTCGTCGAGCACCCGGTTCACCCCCGGGGCGATCCGCGGGTCCTGCACCGCCACCCGCCCGTAGCTCTCCACGAACGTGACGACCACGTCCTTGCCGCGCAACCCGCTCAGCAGCCGCTCGTCCGGGACGTCCCGGAAGGCGTCCACGCCGATCCGGGCGGCGAAGGCCGCCCGGTCGTGCAGGCCCGCCCGTACCCCGGCGGCGTGCTCGTGGACGAGGGCGGTGGCGCTGGCGTCGGCTACCGCGACCCCGGGCGCGGTCCGCACGCCGAGCAGGGCGCAGACCGTCCACACGACGGTCAGCGCCGCCACCGCCCGGGTGGTGCCGGCGGGGTGCCGGCGGGCCAACCGGGTCAACCGCAGCACCGACCGGGCGGTCGCCAGCACCAGCCCGGCGGCGAGCAGTACCGCTGCCACCGCGGCGGCGATCGCACCGGCCCGGCCGACGGAGTCGGTCAGGAAGCTCAACCCGTCGTCGAGCATCGCCCAGTCCAGCACCAGGTCGAACGGCCGGGCCCGGGCCTCGAAGAAACCCATGTCGAGCAGCTTGAGCACGGCCAGCAGGCCGAGCGCCGCGCCGACCAGCGCGGCCACCACCCGGCCGGCCCGGCGGGGCAGGGCGAGCAGCAGCGCGGTGGCGAGCAACGCCTCGAGCGGGATGCGGACGAACGCGGCGGGTCGCAGCGCGTCGATCCGGTTCGGCGCGGTGAGCGCGGCCAGCACGAGCAGCGCCGCCAGGCCGGTCGCCGTCGCGGCCGCGAACCGACGACCACGGCCGGCCCGTGCCGGGTCACCGTCCGGCCCGGTTCGGGCCGGGTCACCGTCCGTTTGGGCCGGGTCACCGTCCGGCCCCGTTCGGGTCGGGTCACCGTCCGGCCCGGTCGGTTCCGCGTCGACGCCGGGGCCGGCGCCGGCCAGGCCGTCGGCGTCCACTTCGGTCCGGCGAGGGTCCGCCGGCGGCGCAGCGCCCTGGTCGGCTGGTCCGGGACCGTCGGGGATATCGGATGTCGCGTCGGTGCCCACGGCGTTCTTCCTGGTCGCAGGGGTGTGCTGGGTCAGGCGGCCTGCCGCGCCGGTGTCCGGGCCGCAGCCTGCCCCGGCACCACCGCCCCGGACCGGCCGGCCGGCGGCACGGGATGACCGGCCGCCGCCGCGGGCCGGCCGTGGGCCGTCGCCGGGTGTACGGTCGGCGGTGCGGAGTGGCCGGGGCGGGGGAGCGACCCGACGGCCTCGCGGGAGGCGCGGTGCCGCCACAGCCACCACACGTCCCGGGCGAACGACTCGACCAGCAGCGCCAGCGCCGCCGCCACCAGCAGCGCGTCCAGCGGGCCGGGCAGCACTGCGGCGGCGGCCACCACCAGGGCGACACCCTGCACGGCGGCCACCACCTTGCGCCACTGCCGCGCCGGCAGCGAGCCGCGCAGCCAGGGCAGCGGCCAGCTCGCCGCGACGAAGGCGTACCGCATGGCGCCGATCGCGAGGGCCCAGCCGCCGACGGCCGGTGCGACGTACGCGCTGAGCACCAGGATCAGGAAGGCGTCGACCTCCATGTCGAAGCGGGCGCCGAACCCGCTGGCGGTGCCGGTGCCCCGGGCCACCCGGCCGTCCACCCAGTCCAGCGCGAGCGCCACCGCGGCCAGCGACACCGGCACCGCGGCCGGCACCTGCCCGCCGGCGAGGACGTCCGCGGCCAGCGCCGTCACCCCGCCGACCAGGACGGCCCGGGCGAGGGTCACCCGGTCGGCCGGGCGCAGCCCGGGGGTGCCGTCGAGGCGCAGGCCGTGCCGCAGCAGCCCGTACTGCGCCAGGCCGTGGGCGAGCCCGACCAGCCAGCCCGTGACGCCGAGCCCCACCGCTGCGGCGAGGACCGCCAGCAGGACGACCTGGCCGGCCAGGCCGGTGACCGGGCTGTTTCGAACCGTCCGCACCGTTCCTCCGTGACTATGATCGACAAACCCCTGACCATCAACACGGAAAACGTGACCGAACGGTTCGGTCTGAAACCCGAAGGCCCGGGTGGGATGCCGACGAGGGAGGAACGAGCGGTGAGGCGACAGGCCGAGGCCTTCTGGCTCCGCTCACCCGGAGCGGGCGAGATCCGGCCGGTGCGACTGCCCGAGCCCGGCCCGGACGAGGTGCTGGTTCGGGCCCGCTACTCGGGGGTGAGCCGGGGCACCGAGACCCTGGTTTTCGCCGGCGCGGTCCCACCGAGCCAGTACGCGGCCATGCGCGCCCCGTTCCAGTCCGGCGACTTCCCGGCCCCGGTGAAGTACGGCTACCTCAGCGTGGGCGAGGTGGAGGCGGGCCCGGCCGAGCTGCGTGGGCGGACCGTCTTCTGCCTGCACCCGCACCAGAGCGCGTACGTGGTGCCGGCCGACGCCGTGGTCCGCGTACCCGAATCGGTGCCGGCGGCGCGGGCGGTGCTGGCCGGCACGGTGGAGACCGCGGTGAACGCGCTGTGGGACGCGCCGCCCCTGGTCGGCGACCGGGTCACCGTCGTCGGGGCCGGCATGGTGGGCTGCTCGGTGGCCGCCCTGCTGGCCCGCTTTCCCGGGGTCCGGGTGCAGCTGGTGGACACCGACCCGGGCCGGGCGGCGGTCGCCGCCGCGCTCGGCGTCGACTTCGCCGCCCCGGGCGACGCCGCCGACGGGCGTGACCTGGTGGTGCACGCCAGCGCCAGCTCCGCCGGGTTGCAGCAGGCCCTGGACCTGCTCGCGCCCGAGGGCACCGTGCTCGAACTGAGCTGGTACGGCGACCGCCCGGTGCAGGTGTCGCTGGGCGGCGCGTTCCACTCGGGGCGGCTGACCGTACGCAGCAGCCAGGTCGGCATGGTGGCACCCGCCCGCCGCTCCTCCCGCACGTACGCCGACCGGCTGGCGCTGGCCCTGGAGCTGCTCGCCGACCCGGTGTTCGACGCGCTCATCACCGGGCGGTCCGCGTTCCGCGAGCTGCCCGACGTGCTTTCCCGGCTCACCGCGGGCAGCCTGCCCGCGCTCTGCCACCTCATCACCTACGACGGAGAGTGACCCGTGTTCAGCGTGACCGTCCGTGACCACATCATGATCGCCCACAGCTTCCGGGGTGAGGTGTTCGGCCCGGCCCAGCGACTGCACGGGGCGACCTTCGTCGTCGACGCCACGTTCCGCCGGCCCGACCTCGACGAGAACGGCATCGTGGTCGACATCGGCCTGGCCACCGACCAGCTCAAGGCGGTGCTGGGCGAGCTCACCTACCGCAACCTCGACGAGGAGCCGGCGTTCGCCGGGGTGAACACCACCACCGAGGTGCTGGCCCGGGTCATCGGCGACCGGCTCGCCGACCGGGTGGGCGCGGGTGACCTGGGCCCGGGGGCGCAGGGGCTGACCGGCATCACCGTCACCCTGCACGAGTCGCACGTCGCCTGGGCCAGCTACGACCGGTCCCTGTGAGCGCGAGGAGTGAGCCGGGGTTGCGAGCCCCGCAGTCGCGAACGAGGGCGATCCTTTGAGCCGGGTGCACGTGGTGCTGCCCGCCGGGGTGGACGATCCGGCCACCCCCAGCGGCGGCAACACGTACGACCGGCGGGTCTGCGCGGGGCTGGCGGCGGCCGGCTGGTCGGTGTGCGAGCACCCGGTGCCCGGCGACTGGCCCCGGCCCACCCCCGCCGACCGGGCAGCGCTGGCCGGGCTGCTGGCAGCGCTGCCCGACGGGGCGACCGTGCTGCTCGACGGGCTGCTCGCCTCGGTGTCGCCGGCGCAGCTCACCCCGCACGCCGGGCGGCTGCGGCTGGTGCCGCTGGTGCACCTGCCGCGCGACGACGAGGCCGAGGCCCGCGCCCTGGCGGCGGCCACCGCGGTGGTAGCCACCAGCGAGTGGACCCGGCGACGGCTCGTCGAGGCGTACGGGCTGGCCGCCGACCGGGTGCGGGTGGCCCACCCGGGCGTCGACCCGGCGGCGGAGGTGCCCGGCTCGCCGGGCGGCACGGAACTGCTCTGCGTCGCCGCGGTCAGCCCGCACAAGGGGCACGACGTGCTGGTCGAGGCGCTCGCCGCGGTGGCCGCGCTGGACTGGCGGTGCACCTGGGTGGGGGCGTTGACCCGGGCGCCGGAGTTCGTCGACCGGCTGCGCGCCCGCCTGACCGGGGCGGGACTGTCCGGCCGGGTGCGGCTGGCCGGCCCGCTGGTCGGCGACCGGCTCGACGCCGCGTACGCCGCCGCCGACCTGCTGGTGCTGCCGTCGCGCGCCGAGACGTACGGGATGGTGCTCACCGAGGCGCTGGCGCGGGGCATGCCGGTGCTGGCCAGCGCGGTCGGCGGCGTGCCGGAGGCGATGGGCCGCGCTCCGGACGGGCGCCGGCCGGGCCTGCTGGTGCCCCCGGCGGACCCGGTGGCGCTGGCCGGGGCGCTGCGCGACTGGCTCGGCGACGCCGCGCTGCGCCGCTCGTTGCGCGCCGCCGCGCGCGGCCGGCGCGGCACCCTGACCGACTGGACGGTCACCACGGCGTCCCTGGCGGGCGCCCTGACGGAGGGTGCCCCGGCATGACCGAGGACGATCCCGCCGGCTTCGCGGCGTGGCTGCGGTTGCGGGAGGCCGCCGACGCGACCGCCCGGGCGCCGGAGTTCGTGGCGCTGCTGCGGGCCCGGCCCGTCGCCGCCGGCCCGCTGGCGGTGCACGACCTGGGCTGCGGCGTCGGGTCGGTGCTGCGCTGGCTGGCCCCGCAACTGCCCGGGGCGCAACGCTGGACCCTGTACGACCGGGACGCCGCCCTGCTGGCCCGGGTCGCCGCGGCGCCCGACCTAGTCGCCGCCGACGGCGCCCCGGTGCGGGTGCGCACCCACCGCGCCGACCTGACCCGGCTCACCGCCGGCGACCTGGCCGGCGCCGGTCTGATCACCGCCTCCGCGCTGCTGGACATGCTCACCGCCGAGGAACTGGACCGGATGGTCGACGCGTGCGCCGGCGCCGGCTGCCCCACCCTGCTGATGGTCTCGGTGACCGGCCGGGTGGCGCTCACCCCGGCGGAGCCGCTGGACGCGGAGGTCGCCGCCGCGTTCAACGACCACCAGCGGCGCACCGTCGACGGGCGCCGGCTGCTCGGCCCGGACGCGGTGGACGCCTGCGTGGCGGCGTTCGACCGGCGCGGCGTCGGCGTGCGCCGCCGACCCAGCCCGTGGCGGCTGGGCCCGGACGACGGCGAGCTGATCGCCGCCTGGTTCACCGGCTGGCTGGCCGCCGCCTGCGAGCAGCGGCCCGACCTGGCCGGGCCGGCGCGGGCGTACGCCCGGCGGCGGCTGGACCAGGTCGCGGCCGGCCGGTTGCGGGTGGAACTGGGCCACGACGATCTTCTTGCCGGCCTGGGCTGAACCGGTCGGCGTCGTGGCCCGTACCGGTGGGTGACGGTACGGCTGGGGGAGGACCGGTGGATGCGACGTGTGCCGCGCTCGTGCCCGCCGCGACGGCGCGGCCCGGGATCGGGCGGGTGCTGCGCGTCGCGGTCCGCCCGCTCGCCGGGCTGGTGCTGCTCGCCGGGCTGCTGTGGGGGGTGGGCGTCGGCCCGTTCCTGCACGGCCTGCGGCTGATCGACGGCCCGGCGGTCGCCGCGGCGCTCGGCATCGGCGCGCTGACCACCGTCTGCTGCGCCTGGCGGTGGCGGCTGGTGGCCGGCGGGCTCGGGGTGCCGCTGCCGCTGGTCGGGGCGGTGGCGCACTGCTACCGGGCGGTGTTCCTGAACGCGACCCTGCCCGGCGGGGTGCTCGGCGACGTGCACCGGGCGGTGCGCAGTGGACGCGACGCGGGGGACGTCGGCCGGGGCGTGCGGGCCGTGGTGTGGGAGCGCACGGCGGGTCAGGTGGTGCAGGTGGCGCTCGCCGCGGCGGTGCTGCTGGCCTTCCCCTCGCCGGTCCGCCCGCTGCTGCCGATGGTGCTCGGGCTGCTGGCCGCGGCCCTGCTCGGCGCGGTGCTGCTGGCCCGCTCGGCACCGGCGCGCGCCCCGGCCCGGTGGGTCCGGCCGCTGCGGGTGGCCGCCGCTGATCTGCGCTCCGGGGTGCTCGCCCGCGGCACCTGGGCCGGGGTGGTGCTGGCCTCCGTGGTGGCGGTCGGCGGGCACCTGGCCACCTTCCTGGTGGCGGCGCGCACCGCGGGCGCCACCGCGCCGCTGGCCGAGCTGCTGCCGCTGACCCTGCTGGCGCTGCTGGCGATGGCGGTGCCGGCCAACGTCGGCGGGTTCGGTCCGCGGGAGGGGGTGGCGGCGTGGGCGTTCGGCGCGGCCGGCCTCAGCGCCGCCCAGGGGGTGGCCACCGCCACGGTGTACGGGGCGCTGGTGCTGGTGGCGAGCCTGCCCGGCGCGGTGGTGCTGGCGACCCGCTGGCGGCCCGGTCGGGAGCGGGGCGGGCAGGGAGCGCGGATCGGTGGTTGAGTGGGTAGGTGACCTTGCGTCGGGTGACCGCCCCCGGCGCCGCACGGAGGAGACACATGGACCACTCGCTGCCCCTTGCCACCATCCGTACCCAGGTCTCGGTGCCCCTGCGGTTCCCCGACGGGTACGCCACCACCGGCCGGGTCTTCACCTTCGACGGACTGGTCGACGCCCGGGAGCACCTCGCGTTCGGCCTGGGTGACTTCGCGGCCGCGGTGCGGCGACAGGCGACCGGTGAGCCGCCGCTGGTCCGTCCGCACAGCGAGTGCCTGACCGGGGACGTCTTCGGCAGCCAGCGCTGCGACTGCGGGCCGCAGTTGCGGGAGGCGGTGGAGCGGATCGCCGCCGCCGGCGGTTTCCTGCTCTACCTGCGCCAGGAGGGGCGGGGCATCGGCCTCTACCCAAAGCTCGACGCGTACGCGTTGCAGGACGCCGGGCTGGACACCTACGAGGCCAACGTGGCCCTGGGGCACCAGGAGGACGAGCGGGACTACGCGGTGGCCGCGCAGATGCTGGTGGCGCTGGAGGTACGCCGGGCGGCGCTGCTGACCAACAACCCCGACAAGTCCGAGCAGCTGCGGCGGTACGGGGTGACGGTGGCCGGGCAGGTGGCGACCGGGGTGTTCCTGTCCCCGGCCAACGCCGGTTACCTGGCCGCGAAGGCCAGCCGCGGGGCGCACGTGGCCGACCTGCCCACCGTCGGCTGAGCGGCGGTGTCCGCCGTGGGCCGCCGCCCGTACGTGCTGCTCAGTTGCGCCATGTCGATCGACGGCTACATCGACGACGCCACCGACGAGCGGCTGCTGCTCTCCAACGACTCCGACCTCGACCGGGTGGACGCGGTCCGGGCGGAGGCCGACGCGATCCTGGTCGGGGCCGCCACCGTCCGCCGGGACGACCCGCGGCTGCTGGTCCGCTCGCCCGGGCACCGGCAGCTGCGGGTGGCGCGCGGGTTGCCGCCCTCACCGGCCAAGGTCACCGTGACCGGCAGCGGCGACCTGGACCCCGCGGCCCGGTTCTTCACCGTCGGCGACGCCGACAAGATCGTCTACTGCGGTTCCGCGGCGTGGGACAAGACCCGGGAGCGCCTGGGGCACCTGGCGGCGGTGGTCGACGGCGGTGAGCCGGTCGACCCGGCCCGGGTGCTCGCCGACCTGGCCGGGCGGGGCGTGGGCCGGCTGATGGTGGAGGGCGGCGCGCAGGTGCACGCCCAGTTCCTCGCCGCCGGCCTCGCCGACGAGCTGCACCTGGTGCTCGCGCCGTTCTTCGTCGGCGACGGCCGGGCGCCCCGGTTCGTCGGCGACGGGCGGTTCCCGTGGCATCCGGGCCGTCGCGCCCGGGTGGCCGAGGTACGCCAGATCGACGACGTGGTGCTGGTCCGCTACGCCCTGTCCGACCGCTGCCCGGCGGGCTGACGGGCCCCGCGGCGGCGGCCGGCGGTCCCGGAAATCCACTGTTGACCCATCGATCGATGCATGTCAGTGTGTGCTTCCCGGGTCGACCGCCGTGGCCGCCCCCGAGCCGCCTCGACCCCCACCCGCCCCGTCACCCGGGAACGGGATCGTCGGACCCGGACACCCACCCCCGCACCGAGGAGCCCCATGAGACGCACAACGTTGACCGCGGGTGTCACGCTCGCCCTCGTCGCCGCCACCACCACGGTGACGCTGGCCGCGCCGCAAGCCTCCGCGACCACCCTGGCGAAGCCGGTCACCGCGGCCGCGCCGCTGGCCGCGCTGGCCGCCCCGGACATCTCGATCACCAACGTCCAGGCCCACCTGACCCAGTTCAACAGCATCGCCACCAGCAACGGCGGCAACCGGCGGGCCGGCTCCGCCGGCTACACCGCCTCCGTGGCGTACGTGAAGGGCAAGCTCCAGGCCGCCGGCTACACGGTGACCGAGCAGACCTGCACCTCCTGCACCTACCCGGGCAGCAACCTGATCGCCGAGTGGCCGCAGGGCCCCACCGACCAGGTGGTGATGTTCGGCGCCCACCTCGACAGCGTCGCCGCCGGCCCGGGCATCAACGACAACGGCTCCGGCTCGGCCAGCCTGCTGGAGAACGCGCTGGTGCTGGCGAGCCAACGCCCGACGATGACCAAGCGGGTCCGGTTCGCCTGGTGGAACGGCGAGGAGCAGGGCCTGCAGGGCTCGAAGTTCTACGTCAACTCGCTGTCGACCACCCAGAAGGGCTACATCAAGGGCTACTACAACTTCGACATGGTGGGCTCGCCCAACGGCGGCTACTTCATCAACCGGATCACCTCCACCACCGCGGCCCCGCTGAAGGCGTACTGGGACTCGTTCGGGCTCCAGCCGGAGGAGAACACCGAGGGCGCCGGCCGCTCCGACGACTACTCGTTCAACAACGCCGGCATCCCCACCTCCGGGTACGCCGCCGGGGCCAGCTACACCAAGACCTCCGCCCAGGCCAGCAAGTGGGGCGGCACCGCCGGCGCGGCGTACGACGGCTGCTACCACCGCTCCTGTGACACCACCAGCAACATCAACACGACCGTCCTCAACCGCAGCGCGGACGGCATCGCGTACGCCATCTGGCAGCTCGCCGTCGGCTCCGGCACCCCCACCAACGACTTCTCGGTGTCGGTCAGCCCGACCTCGGGCAGCGTCGCCCGGGGCGCCGCCACCACCGCCACGGTCAGCACCGCCACGACCAGCGGCAGCGCCCAGACCGTGACGCTCTCCGCCAGCGGCGCGCCCAGCGGCGTGACGGTCTCCTTCAGCCCCTCGTCGGTGACCTCCGGCGGCACGTCGACGATGACGGTCAGCGCCTCGTCCACGGCCACCACGGGCACCTTCACCGTCACGGTCACCGGCACCGGCTCGGTCACCCGGACCGCCACCTACAGCCTCACCGTCACCGGCACCGGCGGCTGCGCCGGCGGCCAGGTGGTCGGCAACAGCAGCTTCGAGTCCGGCACCGCCCCGTGGACCGCCAGCTCGGGCGTGATCACCAGCTCGGCCAGCCAGCCGGCCCGCACCGGCTCGTACAAGGCCTGGCTGGACGGGTACGGCACCAGCCGCACCGACACGCTGTCCCAGTCGCTGACCGTCCCGGCCGGCTGCTCGACCTACACCCTCGCCTTCTACCTGCACATCGACACCGCCGAGACCACCAGCACCACCGCGTACGACAAGCTCACCGTGCAGCTCGGCACCACCACCCTGGCGACGTACTCGAACCTGAACCGCGCCAGCGGCTACCAGCTGCGCACGTTCAACGCCGCCGCGTACGCCGGCCAGACCGTCACCCTGAAGTTCACCGGGGTGGAGGACGCCTCCCTGCAGACCAGCTTCGTCATCGACGACGTGACCCTGCAGGCCAGCTAGACCCGCGCGCCGGAGGGGACGGGCCGTGCGCGGTCCGTCCCTTCCGGACGGTCGGGCATCGATTGTCGTACCCCTGGTGCAGCATGACGGCATGGTTGCCACCGCCCCCGCGCACCACCCCGACCAGCCTCGCTCCGTGCCGCTGCGCGAGGCCCGCACCCGGCTCACCCAGCTCGTCGCGCTCGCCGAGCTGACCGACGCGGTCACCGTGCTCACCCGCGACCGCGACCACCGCCCCGTCGCCGCGATCGTCCCGGCCGGCGCCGCCCGCACCGGCGCGCAGGCCCGCGCCGACGCCGACCGGGTCGCCGCCGTCACCGCCGGCTGGGCCCGGCGCCTCGACCAGGCCCACCGGCAGAGCGCCCGCCGGCACGCCGCCGAGTTGCGCGCGGTCACCGCCGCTCTCGCCGAGGCCTGGGCGGAGCTGGACCGCCGGGCCCGTCCCGGCGGCGACCCGGCGCTGGACCGGCTCCGCGCCGCCCACGCCGACCTGCTCCGCGACGGCACACCGCCGGCCGACGCCGCCCGCCCGACGGGCTGACCCGGCCCGGCGGCTCCGCGCGCGGCGCCGGTCAGCCCAGCCGGGCCAGGTCCGCCTCGGACAGCCGCAGCGCCCCAGCGGCGACGTTCTGCGCCAGGTGATCCGGGTTGCCGGTGCCGGGAATGGCCAGCACGTGCGGCCCCTGGTGCAGGGTCCAGGCCAGTCGCACCTGGGCCGGCGTCACCCCGTGTCCGTCCGCGATCTCGCGCGCCGCGGCGTCGTCGGCGACCCCGCCGCCCTCCCGCCCCTCACCGGTGATGGCGAAGAACGGCACGAAGGCGATGCCCAACTCGCCGCAGCGGCGCAGCAACGCGGCGGAGCGGCGCTGGTGCAGGCCGTACTGGTTCTGCACGCAGACCACCGGGGCGATCTCCAGGGCCTGCTCCAGGTGCTCCGGCCGGACGTTGGACAGGCCGAGGTGCCGGATCAGTCCGGCCGCGCGCAGCTCGGCGAGGGCGCCGAAGTGCTCCGCGATCGAGTCCAGGCCGGCCTGCCGCAGGTTCACCACGTCCAGGTGGTCGCGTCCGAGCTGGCGCAGGTTCTCCTCCACCTGCCCGCGCAACTGGTCCGGCCGGGCCAGCGGCAACCACCCGCCGGACGGATCCCGGCCGGGCCCCACCTTGGTCGCCACGACCAGGTCGTCCGGGTACGGCGCGAGCGCGCGGTTGATCAGCTCGTTGGCTGAGCGCTGCGCCGAGAAGTAGAAGGCGGCGGTGTCCACATGGTTCACCCCGAGTTCCCGCGCCCGGTGCAGCACGCCGACCGCGGTGTCCCGGTCACTGGGGGAGCCGTCGGCCTTCGCGGTGAGCCGCATCGCGCCGAAGCCGATCCGTCGTACGGTTGCGTCGCCGAGGGTCCACTCACCCGCCGCGGCGGCGCTGACATCGTTTCCAAGCATCCGGCGAAGCTAGGCCACCGGCCGCCCGTTGCGCAGTCGGCCGGCCACCCGATGGTGCGGCGGCCCCGGCGCTGATAGCTTTCTATTGTCGCCGAGCCGCTGCGGGCTTCGGTTCCCGCACCCCGTCGGCTGCTCGCTCGGCGCCGCCGGTGGGCGGGCGGGCGGGCACGAGCGGGGCGTCCCGGCCGGTGCCACCCCGGCCGCTCGACGTCGTCGTCTTCTGTTCGTGGTAGTCCTGCTCCACGTTGACCGACCAGACGTCGTGCTCCCTGCCGTGCGCGATGTTCTCCGCCACCAGCATGGCGGTCAGCATCGAGTGGTCCTGGTTGTTGTAGCGGTGCATGCCGTTGCGCCCCACGGGGTGCACGTTGGGCAGCTCCCGGGCCAGCCAGCCCCGGATGGCGTCCACGTTGCGCTGGTAGCGCTCGTCGTACACCGGGTAGGCCTTCGGCATCCGCACCACGTGGCCGCCCGCCACGCAGCCGGGCCGGACCAGGCCCAGGCGTTCCAGCTCGGCGGTGCCCAGCGCGATCAGGTCCTCGTCCGGGGTGCGCCACATCTCGTCGTCCTCGAAGACGAAGTACTCCAGGCCCAGGCAGGTGCGGCCGTCCTTGACCAGGTACGGCGACCAGGAGCCGAAGTTCTGGATCCGGCCCACCTTCGCCGTCGGGTCGTGCACGTAGATCCAGTTGTCCGGGAAGGAGAACTCCTCCGGGACGATCAGCGCCACGGTCAGGAAGTCGCGGTACCGCAGGTCGTCGGCGGCGGCGCGGACCTGGGGCGGGGCGGCCGGCCGGATGGCGTGCACCAGCGCCGAGATCGGCATCGTGGAGATCACGTGGTCGGCCGGTTCGGTCCGTTCGCCGTCCGCGTCGACGACCGTGACGCCGGTGGCGCGGCGTGCCGCTGGGTCCCGGTGCACGGCGGTCACCCGGCTGTTCGTGCGGACCGCGCCGCCCCGCTCCCGCACCAGTTCGGTGCACCGCTCCCACATCATCCCGGGGCCCAGCTTCGGGTACTGGAACTCCTCGATCAGGCTGGTCACGTCCGTGCGGTTGCGCCGGGGCAGCAGCGCGTTGCGCACCGCCGTGGCGAGCGACAGGTTCTTGATCCGCTGCGCGGCCCAGTCGGCCTGCAACTGGTCGGCCGGCATTCCCCAGACCTTCTCGGTGTACGTCTTGAAGAAGATCGAGTACAGCCGCCAGCCGAACCGCGCCGACACCCAGCCCTCGAAGTGCGACTGGTCCTTCGGCGGGCGCAGCCTTGCCCGGCCGTACGAGGCGACGCAGCGCGCCGCCTCCAGCAGGCCCAGGTTGCGCAGCGCGTTGCCGGCGTTGAGCGGGTAGTCGTAGAGCGCCCCGCGGTAGTAGATGCGGCTCATTCTCGGCCGGAGCAGGAAGTCCTCGTCCGGCAGGATCTCGTGCCAGAAGTCCTCGACCCGGGAGACCTTGGTGAAGAACCGGTGCCCGCCGATGTCGAAGCGCCAGCCGTCCCGCTCCACCGTCCGGCTGATCCCGCCGACCACGTCGTCGGCTTCGTGGACCCGGACCGCCTCGCCGTGCCGCAGCAGCTCGTACGCGGCGGTCAGCCCCGCCGGTCCCGCACCGATCACCAAGGTCCCGTCGCCGTCACCCATGCCGCCCCCGTCCCCCGCCTGCGCTGCGGCAGCGCCCTTACCCGTCCCGGCCCGCAACTCACCTGGCCGGCCCCGTTTTCCCCCCGGCGGCCGGAGTTCTCCGCCGGGTTCGGTGGTCGCGGGTGTGAACCGGCGCGTAACGGGGATGTCGCGCCGACGGCCCGCGCACCGACGGTCGGTCGCGGGACGATCGGGCGGGGGCGGCATGGCGGACGATCGGGCGGCACGCCCGAGCGACAGCTCCGCCCGGCTGTCGCGGCCCGGCCTCCGGGGCCGGCTGGCGGCGTCGGCCGGGCGGATACCCGAGCCGTGGGGCTTCGTGCTCGCCGCCTTTGTCATCTCGAAGACCTTGCTCACCCTGGTCGGCGTGCTGGTGCTGGCCGCCTGGGACGGGGTGTCCGGCGCGCCACCGGCCGACGAGACGTCGATGCGGTTCGAGCAGGACGCCATCTCACCGCACCGCTGGTTCTCACTCTGGTTCGCCTGGGACTCGTTCCTCTACGACCACCTGGCCCGGCTGCCGCTGGACCGCCCCTGGACCGACTTCGGCTTCCCACTGCTGTATCCGTTCCTCGCCCGGTCGCTCGCGCCGCTGCTGGGCGGCCACACCGCCTGGGCGCTGCTGCTGGTCAGCAACGTCGCCCTGATCGCGCTGCTCTACTACGCCTGCCGCCTCGGCGGTCGGCTGCTGGGGACGGGGGAGGGCGGCGATGCGGCGGGTGGGCGCCGGTTCACCCGCTTCCTGCTGCTGCTGCCGACCGCGTTCCTGTTCCAGGCGGCACTGACCGAGTCGCTCTTCGTCGGCCTGGCCCTGGCCGCCTTCTGGTACGCCGAGCGGCGCCGCTGGCTGCTGGTCGGGATCGTCGGCTACTTCCTGGCGCTGAGCCGCTCGGTCGGCTTCCTGGTGGTGCTGCCGCTGGCGCTGGTGCTGGTGAACCAGCTCGGCCGCCCGCGCGACGCCCGCGGACTCGCCCGCTACCTGCGGACCGGCTGGCCGCTGGCGCTGGTGCCGGCCGGCTGGCTGACCTTCATGGCGTTCTGTCGCTGGCAGAGCGGCGACTGGTTCGCCTACCAGCACACGCAGGAGCGGGGCTGGGGGATCCGCCTGCAGGACCCGTTCTGGGTCGCCTGGCACGGGCTGACCGGCGGACACGCCGCCGACGCGCTGCGCGTGGGGGGTGCGGTGGCGGTGCTGCTGGTGGCCGCGGTCGGGCTGCGCCGGCGGGCCGAGCTGCCCTACCTGCTCTACACGGTGATCGTGGTGCTGGTGCCGCTGTCGATGGGCCCGCCGGTCTACAAGAGCCTGCTGCGCTACCTGCTCGCCGCCTTCCCGGTGGCCCTGGTGCTGGCCCGCTGGGCCGGCCGGTCCGGCGCCGATCGATGGCTGACCGCCGGCCTGGCGGTGCTCCAGCTCGCCCTGTTCGCACTCTGGCTGACCTACTGGACACACTTCATCATCTGAGCGCGGCGGCTCGCCGACGGCGGCGGCGCGCGACACGCGTTCCAGAATGGGCGGCTCGGTCGGGTTTGCCGCGTCCGGTCGGGGGGACACCATCCCCGTTCTCGTCGACGGAGGTTGCTGTCATGGCCAACAGGTCCGGAACGCCGGCGCGCGCCGCCGCGTCTCCCGTCCGGCGAGCCGCCCAGGTGGTCGGCATCGTCTTCGTCGTGGTGGGCATCCTCGGGTTCATCCCGGGCATCACCACGCACTACGGCACCATGATGTTCGCCGGGCACGAGTCGCAGGCGAAACTGCTCGGCCTGTTCCAGGTGTCGGTCCTGCACAACATCGTCCACCTGCTCTACGGCGTGGTCGGCCTGGCGCTGGCCCGAACCGTCTCCGGCGCGCGGGCGTACCTGATCGGTGGTGGCGTCATCTACCTGGTGATCTGGCTCTACGGCCTGGTCGTCAACCACAACAGTGGCGCCAACTTCATCCCGCTCAACAACGCGGACAACTGGCTGCACCTGCTGCTCGGCATCGGCATGATCGCCTTGGGCGTGGCGCTCACCCGCCGCCCGGCCGCCCGCCGCTGACCCGCGTACCCGCCGGCGGCGCCGCGACCGACCGGTCGTGGCGCCGCCCGCCGTGCCCGGTGGGTCGGTTCCCGGGCGGCGGCTCCTCTGTCGTGCGCTCGGCAGCCGGCCGCCCGGCCCACGTCGTGGTGATGAGGTACAGCGCCGCGACGTAGCTGACCATCACCGCCAGTTCCCGCCCGGGCAGCGCCAGCCCCGCCGCGCCCGCGCCGATCAGCGCGTCGGAGAGCAGGAAGAGCGCGCCGCCGGCCGCCGCCCGCCGGGAGACCCCGACCGCGGCGGCGGCCATCAGGCTCAGCGCCAGGCTGTAGCCGAGCACCGGCAGCCGCAGCTCGCCCAGCCGCGGCCAGAGCAGCGCGTTCGCGGCGACCCACAGCGCCAGGTAGCCGGCCACGGCCGGCGCCGGTGGCCGGCGGTGCCGCCGGAACGCCACCAGCAGGCAGAGCTAGGTGCCGAGGAAGCAGCCCATCCCGGCCAGGAAGGCGGGCGTGCCGGGCAGCAGCAGCGCCACGTCACCGGCCGTGGCGAACACCAGGCCCGTCGCCACCAAATCCCAGTGCCGGCGTACGGCGAGCAGCCGGACCAGCAGCAGTGGCGCGAGCAGCGGCTTCGCCGCCCACTGCAATGCCGGCTGGTCGAGCGCGACGCCGGCCAGCTCGACCGCGACGACCAGCCCGAACAGGACGGGCCAGGCCCGCCTCATCGGACCGGCTGCCAACCGGGACGGCCGAACAGGTAGCCGAGCCGGTGCCGCCACGACGGGGCCCGGCGCACGTCGGCCCAGATCGCCGCGTACTCGTGGGTGGCGACCCGCAGCGGGTTGTAGGTGCCGATGTTCTTCGTCAGCCCGTACCGGACGGTGGTGCCTTCCGGCTCGAAGGTGCCGAAGAGCCGGTCCCAGACGATCAGGATGCCGCCGTAGTTGCGGTCGAGGTATTCGCGGTTGGCGCCGTGGTGCACCCGGTGGTGCGACGGCGTGTTGAAGACCCACTCGATCGGCCGGGGCAGCCGGCCGACCCGCTCGGTGTGCAGGAAGAACTGGTACAGCAGGCTGATCGACTGCTGGAGGAGGATCATCCATGGCGGGATGCCGAGCAGGGCCAGACCGAGCCAGAACGGCAGCGAGGTCATCGGCGTCCAGCTCTGCCGCAGCGCGGTGGAGAAGTTGTAGAAGGTGCTGGAGTGGTGCACCACGTGGCTGGCCCAGAAGAAGCGCACCTCGTGGTGGACCCGGTGGAACCAGTAGTAGGCCAGGTCGTCGGCGAAGAAGAGCAGCACCCAGGTCCAGACGCTGGTGGGGGAGAGCTGCACCGGGGCGATCGACCAGAGCGCCGCGTACAGCCCGATGGTGAGCAGCTTCCACGGGAAGCCGATCACCTGGCTGCCGGCGCCCATGGTCAGGCTGGTGGCGGTGTCGCGCAGTTCGTAGCCGCGTTCGTCGTCGTCCGGCGCGAACCGGTACGACAGCGCCTCGACGACGACGAGCAGCAGGAACGCCGGTACGGCATAGAGCACGGCGGGGATCATGCTCGGCCTTCCTTCAGGTGATGGGGGTGGTGAGGGCGGCGGTGAGCAGGTCGTACGCCTCCCGGCCGGCGTCGGCGCCGCGCCCGGTGACGATGGCCTCGGCGAGGCGGCGGTGCCCGGCGACGTCCAGCAGTTCGGCGGCGCGCCGCTCGGGCGGCACGTCGCCGACGGCCACCGCCCCGGCGACCAGGCTGTTGAACGCCAGCAGGTACGCGGTGTTGCCGGAGCCGTTGACGATCCGCCGCCAGAGCGCGATGTTCGCCTCGCCCATGGCGGGCAGGTCGGGGGCGAGCGCGGCGAACTCCTCGACCATGGCGACGAGGTTGCGCCGCAGCTCGTCCGGCGCGCGCTCGGCGCAGAGCCGGGCCGCGTCGACGCCGATGCAGGCGCGCATCTCCAGCATGTCGCGGACCAGGTTCTCCACCGGCAGCACGTCGCCGGACTGGGCCAGCGACAGGGCCAGGTCGAGGCCGGCGTGCACCCGCCAGTCCAGGACGCGGGTGGCGCCGCCCTGGCTGACCCGGACGAGGCCGAGCTGCTGGAGGCGGCGCAGCGCCTCGCGCACGGCGTGCCGGTTCACCGCGAAGGCGGCGGCCAGCTCCCGCTCGCCGGGAAGCGTGTCCTCGGGGCGGTAACGGCCGCTGACGATCGCGTCTCTGAGCTGGGCGAAGACGTGGTCGGAGACGGATGCGCGGGGGACGGGGGCGAAGGCCACGCCAGCAGTGTGACGGCCGGCACATCAACCCGTCAACTGGTTGGACCAGCTTTTCGTACCCGGGAAACGGCGGCCGGGTCGCGGGGACCGGGCCGCCGTCGCGCGCGGCTCAGGACCGGCCGCGCTCGGCCCGGTAGCGGCGGATCAGCGCCGCGGTGGACGAGTCCACGTCCGACAGGTCCGGTGCCGCGCCGGTCAGCTTCGGCGCGAGCTGGTTCGCCATCACCTTGCCCAGCTCCACACCCCACTGGTCGAACGGATTGATGTCCCAGATCGCGCCGCAGGTGAAGACGATGTGCTCGTAGAGGGCGATCAGCTGGCCGAGCGTGGCCGGGGTGAGCTTTGGCGCGATGATCGAGGTGGTCGGGTGGTTGCCGGGCATCACCCGGTGCGGCACCACCGCCGGGTCGGTGCCCTCCGCCTCCACCTGCTCCTTCGTCCGGCCGAACGCCAGCGCCGCGGTCTGCGCGAAGAAGTTCGACATGAACAGGTCGTGCATCTCGCCCAGGTCGTGGTTGGGCCGGCTGAACGCGATGAAGTCGGCCGGGATCAGCACGGTGCCCTGGTGGATCAGCTGATAGAAGGCGTGCTGGCCGTTGGTGCCCGGCTCACCCCAGAAGATCTCACCGGTGGCGTGGTCGACGGGGCTGCCGTCCAGCGTCACCGACTTGCCGTTGCTCTCCATCGTCAACTGCTGCAGGTACGCCGGGAACCGGTGCAGGTACTGCGAGTACGGCAGCACCGCATGGGTCTGCGCGCCGAGGAAGTTCACGTACCAGACGTTCAGCAGGCCCAGCAGCGCCGGCACGTTCCGCTCGACCGGCGTGGTGCGGAAGTGCTCGTCCACGGCGTGGTAGCCGGCCAGCAACTCCCGGAAGCGCTGCGGCCCGACGGAGAGCATCACCGACAGCCCGACCGCCGAGGGGAGCGAGTACCGGCCGCCGACCCAGTCCCAGAAGCCGAACATGTTCGCCGGGTCGATGCCGAAGTCGGCGACCCGCTGGGCGTTGGTGCTCACCGCGACGAAGTGCTTCGCGATGGCCGAGTCGTCGTCGGCGTCCAGCCCGGACAGCAGCCAGGTCTTCGCCTGCTCGGCGTTGGCCAGGGTCTCCTGGGTGGAGAAGGTCTTGGAGACCACGACGAACAGGGTGCTCGCCGGGTCCAGGTCGTGGGTCTTGTCGTGGATGTCGGTCGGATCGATGTTGGAGACGAAGCGGCAGCTCAACCCCGCGTCCCGGTACGCCTTGAGCGCCTCGTACGCCATCACCGGCCCCAGGTCGGAGCCGCCGATGCCGATGTTCACCACGGTGCGGATCCGCTCGCCGGTGTGCCCGCGCCACTGCCCCGAGCGCACCCGGTCGGCGAACCCCGCCATCCGGTCCAGCACCTGGTGCACGTCGGCGACCACGTCCTGCCCGTCGACGGTCAGCGCGGCGTCGCGGGGCAGCCGCAGCGCGGTGTGCAGCACCGCCCGGTCCTCGGTGGAGTTGATGTGCCGCCCGGCGAACATCGCGGCGACCCGGTCGGTCAGCCCGACCCGCTCGGCCAGGCCGGTCAGCAGGCCCAGCGTCTCGTCGGTGACCAGGTTCTTGCTGTAGTCCACGTGCAGGTCGGCGACCTCGCCGGTGAGCCGCTCACCCCGGCGCGGATCGGCGGCGAACAGGTCCCGCAGGTGGGCGCCGCGCATCGTCTCGGCGTGCTTGCGCAGCGCCTGCCATTCGTCGGTGGTGGTCACACTGGCCATCGGGTCGATCGTCTCCTTCGCCACGGGTCGCCGGCCGCGCCTCGCACTCCGCCGCCGGCTCGTCGTCCAGCCTGCCACCCGCCGACGACGGACGCGACGCGACACCGTAGACCCGCCCCGCCGGGTGGTCGGAGACCCGCCGTTGCGACCTGGACTACGGGGACTTGTCAGCCGGCGGCGACGCCGGGTCCGCGGCCGGTCAGCGCCGGCTCGGCCAGCACCGCCGCCAGCGCGAGCGCCGTCACCAGCCCGCCGGTGACGAAGGCCGCCCCGACGTCCACGGCCGACAGGATCAGCCCGCCGAGCAGCGTGCCCGCCGCGATGCCGACGTTGAAGGTCGCCGAGTTGGCCGCGAAGCCCAGCTCGGTGCGGCCCGGGGTCACGTGCAGCACCCGGGCCTGGGTGACCATGAAGACCGGCACCGCCGTTCCGCCGAGCAGCGCCAGCAGGACGATCACCGTGGCCCGGTTCTCGAGCAGCCCGAGCCCGGTCAGTGCCGCCGCCTGTCCGCCCACGGTCAGCGCCAACGCCGCCCGCGGACGGCGGTCGACGATCCGGCCGACCAGGGCCACCCCGGCGAGCCCGGCGACGCCGAAGACGGCCAGCAGTCCGCCGACCGCGCCGGCGGTGAACCCGGCGGCCCCGGTGAGCAGCCGGGTCACGTACGTGAAACCGGTGAACATGCCGGTCACCGAGACGGCGGTGATCACCAGCAGCAGCGCGAACCGCCCGCGGTGCGGCGCCGAGGCGTACGCGCCGTGGCTGCGCTCCGGCGCGCTGCTGGGCAGCAGCGCGCCCACCACCAGCAGGGCGGCCAGCGCGGCCCCGGCGAGCAGCAGGAACGGCAGCCGCCAACCGTCGCGCTGGCCGAGCCAGGTGCCGGCCGGCACGCCCGCCACGGTGGCCAGCGAGCCACCGATCGACATCACCGCGACCACCCGCCCGCGCACGGCGGGGGAGAAGAGCCCCACCGCGACCGGCGCGGTCACCGCCCAGAACACCGCCTGGGCCAGCGCCGTGGCGACCCGGGCGCCGAACAGCACCGGGTACGCCGTACTGAGGGCCCCGGCCAGGGTGGACAGGGCCAGCACGGCGAGCACCCCGCCGAGCAGCCGGCGCCGGGGCACGTCCCGGGTCAACCGGGCCAGCGGCAGCGAGACGGCGGCCACGGTCAGCCCGTACCCGCCGACCAGCCAGCCCACCCAGGGCAGCGGCACGTCGAGGTCGGCCGCGATCAGCGGCAGCAGGCCGATCGGCAGGTTCTCGGTGGTGTTGAACAGGAAGGCCGAGCCGGCCAGCGCCAGCAGCACCGCCACCCGCCGTGCCTGGCCCGCGCCGTGTCGCACCATCCCGTCCTCCCCGTGCCGGCGTGCGGGCACCCGCCGAGCCTAGGGCACCCAGCCTCGACCGGTGGCCCCGTGCGACGGCCGGTGGCACCGCGGGTCAGCGGCGACGGCTGGTGGCCTCGCGGTCGGGCGGTGCCGGGGCCAGCCCACCCGCCGCCCGGCGCAGACCGAGCAGCAGGGCCAGCAGGACCGGCGTGACCAGGAAGGCGGCCCCGAGCCCGACGGAGCGGCCGAGCGCGGCCAGCGCGGCGGGGGCGACCAGGATCGCCGTACCGGAGGCCAGCGCCCCGAGCGAGGCCGCCACCGGCGGTGACATCCCGGGGGCGGACATGAGCCCGGCCAACGTCAGCGGGTAGAGCACCGCCACCCCGAGGCCGGCCAGGACCAACCCGAGCACGGCCCAGCCGGGGCGGGGCGCGGCGGCGACCGTCACGGCCCCGAGTGCGGTGACGGCCGCGCCGGCCGCGATCAGCGGGCCGGAACGCGCCCCGCGGGACGCGGCGAGCCGGCCGAGGGCCATCCCCGCCGGGAACGAGGTGGCCAGCGCGACGGCCGCCGCGACGGCGAGGCCGGTCTGCTGCAGCCGCGCGACGGCCCAGACCGAGAAGCAGAACTCGACCGACACGGCCAGCACCACCTGGCCCCACCGCCGGGCGACGTCCCCGGGCCGGACGGCCCCGGCCGCCGGGGGGTGCGGCCCGGCGGGGTCTGCCGGTGGCGGGACCTCGGGCGTCGCCGGGTGGTGCGGGCCGGCGAGGCGTTCCCGGGTCGAGCCCCAGGGGCGGCCGGGTGGGGCGGGGTGGCGTTGCCGCGGCGCGGCGGCGATCAGCAGGGCGGCCAGCGGGGTCAGGGCAAACAGGGCCAGCCGCCCGTCCCCGCCGCGCAGGTCGGCCACGGCCAGGGCCAGCGGGGCGGTCACCGCGGCGGCGCTGGCCGCGGCGTTCACCAGGCTCAGCCGGCGGCCGGCGTCCGGGCCGCTGAGCAGCGCCGGAGTGGCCAGCACCAGCGCCGCCGCGCCGAGGCCGAGCAGCATCGCGCCGACCACCGCCGCCGGCACGGTGCCGGCCAGCGCCAGCAGCACCGCGCCCGTCCCGAGCCCGCCGCCACCCAGCCACAGGCAGCGGCGGTACCCGCCGCGCAGCAGCCACGGACCCGCCGCGGCGACCGCGACGAGACCGGCCCCGAAGGTGGACGGCAGCCAGGCCAGATCCCCGGGCGCCGCGCCGACGTCCCGGGCCAGCAGGACCAGAACCGCGCCCAGGCTGGTCACGCTGAACCCCACCGCCGCCTGGGCCGCGCCCGCCAGCCACAACACGCGGCCCGGCCGGGGGCGGCTCACCGCACCACGCGGAAGAAGGCCCGCAGGTCCGCCACCAGGTCGACCAGCTCCAGCACGGAGCCGGGCCAGCCGTGGGTGAGGACGAGGGGCAACGCCCCGGGGCGCGGCCAGCGGGTACGGGCCAGCCGCGCCCGCAGCTCGATGACGTCGGCCGCGGGCACCTGCACCCGGTGGGGTCGGATGTCGACAGGCACCGTCACTCCTCGTTCCGCTCAGCGGTCCAGCAGGTGCGCCAGCTGGACCAGGTCGCGCAGCCGCAGGTCGCCGTCGAGCCCGCGCAGCGCGGCGGTGCGCGCGCCGGCCGCCCGCCCGGCGGCCAACCCGGTTGTCGAGTCCTCCACCACCAGGCAGTGGGTCGCCGGGACGCCCAGCCGGGCGGCGGCGGCCAGGTACGGCTCCGGGTCGGGCTTGCCGGCCGCGACGTCGTCGGCCGTCACCAGCAGCGGAGGGTCGATGCCTGCGGCGGCCAGGCGGGCCTTGGCCAGTCGGGTGTCGGCGCTGGTCACCACCGCCCAGGGCAGGCCCAGCCGGGCCAGGACGGCGAGCAGGTCGGCCGCCCCGGGCAGCGCGGTCACGTCGGTCAGGTCGTCGTACTGCAACGCCAGTTGCCGGGCGGCGGCCACGGCCACGGCCGCCTCGTCGAGGTCCGGGCGCAGCCGGCGCACCGTCGTCGGCGCCGGGGCGCCGTGCGCGACGGCCAGCGCGGCGTCCGGGTCGACGTCGTGCTCGCCGGCCCAGGTCGTCCAGGCCCGCTCGACGGCGGCGTCGGAGTCGACGAGGGTGCCGTCCATGTCCAGCAGCAGGGCCGCCACGCCGCTCAGGTCCATCGTCCACCCATCCCGTCCATTATCCTCGTGCCACGAGGATAAAAGGAAGGGGCAACCGGGTGTCAACCGGGAACTTCGACGCCGGCGGAGGCGGTGCCCGCACCGCCCGCTGGCGCACGGCCGTCGACGTGGTGCGCCACCTGCGGCACCACCCCCGGCCGACCCGCGCCGACCTGGCCCGCGACCTGGCGCTGACCAGCGGGTCGGCGACCGAGATCACCGGCCGGCTGCGGCGGGCGAAGCTGCTTAGCGAGGAGCCGGCGCCGGTCGCCGGCCGGGGCCGCCCCACCACCCTGCTGCGTCCTCACCCCGAGGGCCCGCTGACCCTGGCCGTGGAGATCCGCCACGAGGAGTCGCGCTGCGCCGTGGCGACGGTGGACGGGCGGCTGCACGACGTGCGTACCCTCCGGCACGACGACGGCGGCCCCGAACAGGTGCGCGCCGGCCTCGCCGCCGCCGTGCGCGAGCTGCGCCGGCGCCACCGCGCGCGGTTGCGGGTGGTTTCCCTGGCGGTGGCCGCGACGGTACGCGACGGCCGGGTGGTGCAGTCGGCCGCGCTCGGCTGGGGCCCCGTCGACCTGGCCCCGCTCACCGCCGGCACCCACCTGCCCCTGCTGGTCGGCAACGACGCCACGCTGGCCGGTGTCGCCGAGGCCCGCACCGGCGCCACCGCCGGGGCGCGCACGGCCCTGCACCTGCTCGTCGACGTCGGCGTCGGCGGCGGGCTCGTGGTGGACGGGCGTCCCGTGGTCGGCGCTACCGGCGCCGGCGGCGAGGTCGGCCACCTGCCGCTCGGCGACCCGGGCCGGCACTGCCCCTGCGGCGCCACCGGCTGCTGGGACCTGGAGGTCGACGGGCGGGCGATCGCCCGCCACCTCGGCGACGCCCCGCCGACCGACGCGCGCGACTACGCCCACCGGATGCTGGCCCGCGCCGCGAGCGGCGACACCGGCGCCGCGCTGGCCGTCCGCCGGGTCGTCGCCGCGCTGGGGCGGGGCACGGCCGGGCTGGTCAACGCCCACGATCCCGACGCGGTGAGCCTCGGCGGCCTCGCCGGCCCGTTGCGCGCCGCCGCGCCCGACGACTTCCAGGCCGCGTACGCGGGCGGGCTGATGGCCTTCCACCGGGATCGGCCACCGCCCGTGCTGGACGCCGCCCACGGCGACCTCGGCGCGCTGCGCGGCGCGGCGGAGGTCGGCCTGGACCGGATGACCACCGGGGCCGCCCTCGCCGAGTGGCACGGGGTCGCCACCGGCGACCCCGCTCAGAGCACCTGGGACAGGAACTGACGCAGCCGGGGTTGTTCCGGCCGCTCGAAGATCGCGGCCGGCTCGCCGGCCTCCAGCACCACGCCCCGATCCATGAACGCGACCGTGTCGGCGACCTCCCGCGCGAAGCCCATCTCGTGGGTCACCACCACCATCGTCATCCCGGCGGCGGACAGGTCGGCCATCACCCCGAGTACGCCCTTGACCAGTTCCGGGTCGAGCGCGGAGGTGGCCTCGTCGAAGAGCATCACCTCGGGTCGCAGCGCCAGCGCCCGGGCGATCGCCACCCGCTGCTGCTGCCCGCCGGAGAGGTGACCGGGGCGGGAGTCCGCCTTGGCGGCCAGCCCGACCAGCTCCAACTGCTCCCGGGCCACCCGCACCGCCTCCTCCTCGCCCAGCTTCTTCAGCTTGCGCAGCGCGAGCGTGATGTTGCGCAGCACGGTCAGGTGCGGGAAGAGGTTGAACTGCTGGAACACCATCCCGATGCGCTGGCGCAGCGCGTCCGGGTCGTCGCCCAGCACGCTGCGCCCGTCCAGCAGCACGTCACCCCGGTCCGGCTCGATCAGCCGGTTGACGGTGCGCAGCAGGGTGGACTTGCCGGAGCCCGACGGCCCGATCACACAGGCCGTCCCGCCCCGCGCGACGTCCAGGTCGGCGCCGCGCAGCACCCGGTTGGCGCCGAAGGCCAGGTGCACGTCCCGGACGGCGAGGCTGACCGGGGTGGTGGTGGCGATGCTCATCAGGGCTCCTTGCGGGTCGGGACGGCGGTCTCCGGCGGCAGCGCGGTGGAGCCGGCCACGGCCAGGCCACCGTCGTCCTCCGGGTCGACGGTGACCGCGCGGCCCTGCCGCAGCCGCCGGTCGATCGCGTTGACCGCGTGGGTCAGCGGCACGGTCAGCACCAGGTAGCAGAGGCCGGCCAGCAGCAGCGCCGACTGGTTGCCGGTGTTGGCCGCGTAGTCCTGGCCGATCCGGAACAGCTCCCGCTGGCTGGCCAGCAGGCCGAGGAAGTAGACCAGACTGGAATCCTTGATCAGCGCGATCAGCTGGTTCACCCAGGCCGGCAGCACCCGGCGAATCCCCTGCGGGACGATGACCAGGCGCATCGCCGCGCCCCAGGAGAAGCCGAGCGCCCGCGCCCCCTCCAGCTGCGCCGCCTCGACGCTCTGGATGCCGGCGCGGAAGATCTCCCCGATGTACGCCGCCGCGATCAGCGACAGCGCCAGGATGCCCAGCGGGTACGGGTTCGGCCCCCACACCTGCATCCCGAACGGGGCCAGGCCGACGCCGATCAGCAGGATGGTCGCCGCCGCCGGCAGGCCGCGGAAGACGTCCGTGTAGACCCGCGCCGGCCAGCGCAACCACCGGGTACGGGAGATGCCGGCGACCGCCAGCAGCAGCCCCAGCACCGAGCCGAGCAGGGCGGCAGAGAGCGCCAGGATCAGCGTGTTCGGCAACCCGACCGTCAGCATCTCGGGCAGCGCCTCGCGCATGGAGTCCCAGTCGAAGAAGGTCTCCCACAGGGTGCTCAACGGATCCATCGTCTGCTCCTACCGCCCCGCTCGTTCGTGCGTACGTCAGGAAGCCGCCGACGCCGACGGCGCCGCGACCGTGCCGCTGCCCGGCGTGAAGTCGGCCGGGATCGGCCGGCCCGGGTAGTAGTGCTCCTGGAGCCTGGTCCAGGTGCCGTCGGCGATCACCTGGTCGAGGCCGGAGTTCAGCGCCTCGCGCAGCTCGTCGTTCCCCTTGGCCACCGCGTACGCGGTCGGGGCCGGGCTGATCTGCTTGGCCGCGACCTTGATCTTGCCGCCGCTGTCCGCGGCCGACTTGTCGCCGATCTCGGCCGGGGCGATCCAGGCGTCGGCGGTGCCGGCCTTGAGCTGGTTGATCGCGCCGTTGTAGTCGGGCACCCGCACCGGGTTCAGGCCCTCCTTGGTGGCGTAGTCGTCCTGCACGGTGCCCTGCACCACGACCACCCGCTTGCCGGCGAGCTGGTCGAAGCCGGTGATGGTCGAGGTGGCCGGCACATCCAGCCCGAAGTAGCCGAAGTCGTAGCCGTTGCCGAAGTCCACGGTCTTCTTCCGCGCCTCGGTGATGGTGATCGACGAGCTGCCCACGTCGAACTTGCGGTTGTTGACCTGGGACAGCAGCGCGGAGAAGTCCGTGCCGACGAACTCGACCTTGAGGCCGACCTTGCCGGCCACGGCGGTGAGCAGGTCGTTGTCGAAGCCGGTGAACTTGCCGTCCTTCAGGTACACGTTCGGCGGCGCGTCGGTGAGGGTGCCGGCCCGCAGCACGCCCGGCTGGAGCAGGCCGTACGGGTTGTCGGCGGAGGCGGCGGAGTCGTCCCCGCCGCAGGCGGTCAGCGCGGTGGCGGCGAGCACGGCGGCGGCGCCGAGGGCGGCCACCTTGGACAGGGCAGGCAGGAATCGCACGGGTTTCTCCGATGAATGTCGGGCGGCGCACGGGGCGCGCGCCAGGAGACGGTGCGCCGGACGAGGGCACACCGCTGCGGGTGGTACGAGGAAGGGAAGGGTTCGACTAGCGTGCGGCGCGGCGACGACAGACGCCGCTGCACACCCGCATGAAGTCGATGTGCCGCCGCTTCACCGGTGTGAAGTCCGCGGTGGAAAGAAAGCTGGACATGGTTCTCCTGCGGTCGCTGTGCTGACCTGGGAACCAGGCCACGCTTGCACCGGCGCCGTGCCGGTGCCTGGTCCTCACCCGGAGCACCCCACCGTGGAGGAGGGTTGCCGGCCAGCAAGCCGGGGCTTTGCGCTGGCGCTCATGACCTGCCTGGAAATCTAGAGCCCCGCCGGGCGATCGTCCAGCCGTTATGACCACGCTCACGGCCCGCCGGGGCGGATGCGCCTAGCTCGGGAAGCGGCCGCGGCGCCAGCGCCAGTGGCGGCCGGCGCGCAGATGGTCGACGACCGCGCGCTGCAGCGCGGTGCGGCGCGGCAGCTGGTCGAGCGGGGTGGTCAGGGTGCGGAACACGAACCGCAGCACCTCGACGTCGGCGTCGATCCCCTCCGGCTCCTCGTAGGGTTCCAGCTCGAACCTCCGCTGGAACCGGACGATGTTGGAGTCCTCGGGCAGGTATTCCCGCAACTGCGGGTCGAGCAGCCACGAGCCGCAGGAGAACTCCGGGTAGCGCTCGTCGGGGAAGTGGCGCGGGAAGAACGCGCGGGCCTCGTCGAGCGACGCCTCGACCGCCGCCGGGGTCAGCGGCCCCGCCTCGGGGATGTGCAGGCCGATGGCGGCGTCGCCGCGCTGGTGCTGCAGCCGGCCCAGCTCGTAGAGGCCGCCGCGCGCGTGCAGCGTCAACCAGCTCTGCATGACCGGCCAGCCCGCGCCGCGCATCCGCCGGTCGATCGCGAGGTTGCGGCCCAGATCGGCGAGGGTCACCCAGGACACGGCATCGGCGATGCCGTGGTCGCGGTGGTACGCCCGGACGACGTCGACCAGGGCCAGGTACGCGTACCCGTAGAGATGCCGCCAGGCGGGACCGCGTTCGCGCGGCAGCGCCGGACCGGGCGGCAGCCAGTCGTGGCCCCCGAGATCGGCGCGGACCAGGGCGGTCGAGCGGTCGAGCAGCCAGCGCAGCTCCGGAGTCCACAGCGGAGAGTCGGGGTCGGGCCAGCCCGCCATGATCTCGGCGGCGTCGTCCGGCCGCACCGCGAGCCGGTCGAGGATCGCGGGCGCGTCGGCCCTGGCGGGCAGCGGAGCCGACGGCCGGTCGCCGGCGAGCCGGTGCACGCGCTCGACCTCCTCGACGGGCACCCCGAGCCGGGCGGCGGTGTCGTCCAGATCCACGCGAACGACCGTACCGACCGCTGGGGTCGCCGCAACAGGCCCGGGCGGCCGGCCGGTCAGGGCCGTCGGGCGAAGAAGTCGGCCATCGCCCGGGTGTGCGTGGAGAAGGCTAGCTCCACCGGCTCGGTGAGCACCAGCCACTCGGTGGCCTCCGCGGTCGGCGCCGACGGCGGCAGCCCCGCGGCCGGCCGCTCCGGCAACTCGCCGAAGATCATCATGGTGCCGCCGGCCGGCGCCCCGTGCACGGCGAACAGCCGCGCGTCGGCCGCGTCCGCCACCAGTCCGGTCTCCTCCCGCAGCTCCCGGACCAGCGCGTCGGACCACTCCTCGCCGTACTCGATGAAGCCGCCGGGCAGCGCGAGCAGCCCGCGCGCCGGCTCGATGTCCCGGCGGACCACCACCAGGCCGGGGCCGGCGCCGGTGCGGACCGGCAGCAGCGCCACCGCGACCGGCAGCGGGTTACGCCAGACCGTCTGCCCGCAGGCCACGCAGACCCGCGGCCAGCCGGCCCGCGCCGGGTAGGCGACGCCACAGAAGGAGCAGTGGGAGTACGCAACGCCGGCCATGTCGCGCCACACTACCGGGGTACGGGCCCGCGCTCCGGCGCTGTCATGTTGCGGCAGTTGAACGACGGGATGGAGAGCACCGCCGGGTCGGACACTCCGCTCCAAAAAAGTTCCGACGGCGATGTCGAGAACCCGTGCCCGGCTCCGTCCCCGGGGTGAAGGTGACCAGAATGGGTCGCCACCAGCACCGAGGAGAACACGATGGCCAAGTACCTGCTGCTCAAGCACTACCGCGGCGCTCCGGCTCCGGTCAACAACGTGCCCATGGACCAGTGGACGCCGGAGGAGATCTCGGCGCACGTGCAGTACATGAACGACTTCGCGGCCCGGCTGGAGAAGACCGGCGAGTTCGTCGACGGTCAGGCGCTCGCCCCCGAGGGGACGTTCGTCCGGTACGACGGTGCGGGGCGCCCGCCGGTGACCGACGGCCCGTTCCCCGAGACCAAGGACCTCATCGCCGGTTGGATGGTGATCGACGTCGACAGCTACGAGCGCGCCGTCGAGCTGGCCGGGGAGTTGTCGGCCGCTCCCGGGGCGGGCGGGAAGCCCATCCACGAGTGGCTCGAGCTGCGTCCGTTCCTGGCGGCGCACCCCACCATCACGGAGTGACCTCTCGGATGGACGAGGCACTGCTGCGCAGCCTCACGCCGGGCGTGCTCGGGATCCTCGTCCGCCGCGGAGCCGACTTCGCGGCGGCCGAGGATGCCGTTCAGGACGCGCTGGTGGAGGCCGTGCGCGTCTGGCCGGCCGACCCGCCGCGGGACCCGAAGGGCTGGCTGGTCAGCGTGGCCTGGCGCCGCTTCCTCGACGTGGCCCGGGCGGACGCGGCCCGCCGCCGGCGTGAGGACCTCCTCGAGGAGCAGCCGGCGCCCGGGCCCGCCCCCGCGGTGGACGACACCCTCCAGCTCTACTTCCTGTGCGCCCACCCGTCGCTGACGCCGTCGTCCGCGGTCGCGCTCACCCTGCGTGCCGTGGGCGGGCTGACCACCCGCCAGATCGCCCAGGCCTACCTGGTGCCCGAGGCGACCATGGCGCAGCGCATCAGCCGGGCCAAGCGCACCGTCTCGGGCGTACGGTTCGACCAGCCCGGCGACGTCGCCACTGTGCTGCGCGTCCTCTACCTGGTCTTCAACGAGGGCTACTCCGGCGACGTCGACCTCGCCGCCGAGGCCATCCGGCTCACCCGGCAGCTCGCGGCGGCGATCGACCATCCGGAGGTGGCGGGGCTGCTCGCGCTGATGCTGCTGCACCACGCCCGGCGGGCCAGCCGCACCGCGCCGGACGGCGGCCTGGTGCCGCTCGCCGAGCAGGACCGGAGCCGGTGGGACACTGCGTCGATCGCCGCGGGCGTCGAGATCCTGCAGGCGGCCCTCGCCCGCGACCGGCTGGGCGAGTTCCAGGCCCAGGCCGCCATCGCGGCCCTGCACGCCGACGCGCCCACCGCCGAGGAGACCGACTGGGTGCAGATCGTCGAGTGGTACGACGAACTCGTGCGGTTGACCGACAGCCCGGTGGTCCGGCTCAACCGGGCGGTGGCCGCCGGGGAGGCCGACGGTCCGCGGGCCGGCCTGGCGGCGCTGGCGGCGCTGGACGAGGCACTGCCCCGGTACGCGGCGGTGGCGGCGTACCTCCACGAGCGCGACGGTGACCTGGCGGCGGCGGCACGGCTGTACGCCGAGGCGGCCCGGAAGGCGGGCAACGTCGCCGAGCGCGACCACCTGACCCGCCAGGCAGCCCGGCTCAACACCCGCCGGGGCCGCTGACGGACGCGCAGGCGGGCACGCCGATCCGTCGGCGTGCCCGCGCCGCTCACTCGACCGGCATGCCGGTGTACGCCGCAGTGGTGCGCCCGCCGGCCGCGCGTGCCCGCGCCTCGTCGGTGCCGGCGGCGATGTCCGCCTCGACCCAGGCCTCGCTGCTCTGCGTGATGAACCGGCGCGCCTCCTCGGTCGCCATCCACTCGGCGGCCTGCTCCGGGGTGATGCCGGAGCCCTTGAAGTGGTTCGAGAGCCCGAACAGGCCCATCTCCCAGCCGATGCCGACCGCGCCCGGGCCGAACTGCGTCCAGCGCTCGTCGTCGACGTGGGCGACGTGCTCCAGTTCGAAGCGGGTACGCCCGTCGTCGACCGGGTGCAGCCGTACCTCGATCCAGCTGATGTCGTCGCCCATTTCCCAGGTGGCGGCGAAGCTCTTCGGCGGGTCGCAGCGTTCGACGACGCCCCCGGCGTTGCCCTCGAACTGGTAGCGCCCGCCCAGCCGCAGGTCACCGGAGACCGGCAGGAACCAGCGGGGGATGCGTTCGGCGTTGGTGCACGCGTCCCACATGGCCTCCAGGGGTGCGTCGTAGGTGCGGCTGATGGTCAGCACCCGCGCCTCGCCGGCGGGCAGCGTACGGCGGCTCAGGCTGCGGCGGGCGGCGTTGATCTCGTGCGTCACGTCGGTCATCGTGTTCTCCTGTCGTCGGTGGATGCGGCCGTGTCGGCCTGCGCACGCCGTTCCCGCCGGCCGCGGGCCAGCTCGGTGGCCAGGGCGTCCAGGGCCGGGCTCCAGAACCGGCGGAACCCGTCCAGCCACCGGTCGACCTCCTGAAGCGGGGCCGGGTCGACGGCGTAGAGGCGGCGGGTGCCCTGCGGGCGGACGGTGGCGAAACCGTTGTCCCGCAGCACCTTGAGGTGCTGCGACACGGCGGGCTGGGTGATGCCGAACTCGGCGCCGACGCTCGCGCAGATCTCCCCGGCGGTCAGCTCGCCGTCGGCGAGCAGCTCCAGGATCCGGCGGCGTACGGGGTCGCCGAGGACGTCGAAGGCGTGCACACCGTCTTTATATCAGGCCCAGCTTATATAAGTGAAGCCTCAGGGCCGGCGGCGCGCCGCCCGGCGCGGCTCGTCGGCACCGCGCCGGGCATCAACCCGCGCCCAGCAGCACGGCGGACAGGGTGCCGGGATCGAGCTGCAGGAGCGGGCTCGACTCCCGCACGTCGGGCGGGCGAGACCGGGTGGGAGGGCGCCGCCGCGGTCGGGTCAGCCGCCGAGGCGGGCGGCGACCGCGCTGCGCAGCTCGGGCAGCCGGTCGTGCAGCAGGCCCGGGCACTGGGTGCTGTTGAAGTCCTTGTGGCCGTAGATCTCGCTGGCCGGGATGCCGTACTGCTGGCAGGTGAACGCGCAGAACAGGACCAGGCTGTCCCAGAGTGCCTGCGGGGGCTGCACGTCGAGGTAGATGCCGTCGTTCTCGATCCCGATGGCCTGGCTGTTCTGCCCGACGCAGTGCGCGCCCTGGACCATGGTCTGCCCGTGCACCAGCGCGTACAGGCTGCCGTGCCGGCCCTCGGTGAGGTGCCCGCCCCGGCTGTTGGTGAAGTGCTGGCCCGAGTCGACCCAGCCGTTGGCGTCCATGTGCAGGTCCTGGATGTCCCGGGAGTTCCGGTAGGCCTGGGCCAGGCTGTAGTCGGTGGTGTTCGGGAACGCGGTGTGATGCACGATGATCTTGTTGGGCCGGTTCTGCACGACGGTCATCGCCGCCTTCGGCGGCCGGGCGCCCCAGGTCGCGCAGTTGGCGATCACCGGCTGGTCGACGGTGGCCAGGGCCCGCGCGCCCTGGCCGTCGCCGAGTTGGGTGAGGGTGATGCCACCGGCGGCGGCGCCGAGCAGGACCGCGCCGCGCAGCACGGACCGCCGGGACAGCGGGACGGACATCGGGGTCTCCTTCCGGGGTTGGGCCGCCGAACGGGGTGGCACCGGCGGCGGGCCGGTCGGGCCCGCCGCCGGGGCCGGGGGTCAGCAGGGCCCGTTGCAGGCCAGCACCCGGAGCCGGTCCAGGTTGCCGTTCCACACGTTCTGGTCACCGGGGAAGGTGCCGGAGGAGGCCCACTGCCAGAAGGAGTACGTCGGCCAGCCCGCCGGCAGCGTGCCCACGCTGGAGGAGTAGCGGGCGATCCACAGTGGGTTGTTCGCGGCGAACTGCGAGGTGTTGCCGGTGCAGGTGGTCCACCAGTCGGTGGTGGTGTAGATGGTCGCCCAGCGGCCGGTGCGGGCCTTGTACTGGTTGACGAACGAGGCGATCCAGCTGCGCATCGAGGCCTGGCTCAGCCCGTAGCAGGTGGCGCCGTACGGGTTGTACTCGATGTCGAGCGCGCCGGGCAGCGTCTTGCCGTCCTTGGACCAGCCGCCGCCGTGGTCCACGAAGTAGTTGGCCTGGGTGGCGCCGCTGGATTTGTTGGGCAGGGCGAAGTGGTACGAGCCCCGGATCATCCCGACGTTGTAGGAGCCGTTGTACTGCTGGGCGAAGTAGGGGTTGGTGTAGCCGGTGCCCTCGGTGGCCTTCACGTACGCGAACCGGGCGCCGTTGTTCCAGGCGGCCGACCAGTTGACGTTGCCCTGCCAGCTGGAGACGTCCATGCCGGGCAGGCCGGCGGGGGCGGCGCTCGCCGGCGTGGCGGCCACGGTGCCGGCGGCGACCGTGGTGACCAGGGCGAGCAGGGTGGCGGCAGCGGCCCGCAGGGCCGTGCGCAGGGTGCGGTTCATCGTTCCTCCCAGGGATGGCCGCGGGGGTTGCGGCGGAGGCGAAAAGAACTGCCAGTATTAAGGCACACATTGAAGGTCGTCTACAAGGGCATCGATGACAATCGACGAAATGCCGGGCTGATCGGCGGGTACGTCCGACCCCGGGGTCGGACGCGCCGGAAATTCCTCGGCGGGTCGCGTCGATCCGGGGTGCCGCCGTTCGTGTGAAGGGTGAAGCTGGCACCGGGCCGGCCGACCCCGAGGAGGACACCGTGAAGCAGTACCTGATCAGCATCTACCAGCCGACCGGCCACCAGCCGCCGGACCCGGAGTTCCTGACCGGGGTGATGCGCGAGCTGGAGACCATCCGCACCGAGCTGCGCGCCGCCGGCAGCTGGGTCTTCGGCAACGGCCTGCACGCGCCGGACACCGCGACCGTGCTGCGCCCGAAGGACGGCGAGGTGCTGGTCACCGACGGCCCGTACGTCGAGGGCAAGGAGTACCTGGGCGGCTTCACCATCATCACCGCCCCGGACCTCGACGCCGCGCTGGAGTGGGGCCGCCGGTACGCCCTGGCGACCACCCTGCCGATCGAGGTCCGGCCGTTCCAGGGCGAGGCCTGACCGGCGCCATGACCGACGGCGACGCCGTGGAGCGGGTGTTCCGCGCCGAGTACGCCCGCGCGGTCGCCGTCCTGGTCCGCCTCCTCGGCGACATCGACCTCGCCGAGGAGGCCGTCCAGGAGGCGTTCGCCACGGCGGTGGACCGCTGGCCGTCGACCGGGGTGCCGCCCAGCCCCGCCGGCTGGATCATCACCACCGCCCGCAACCGAGCCGTGGACCGGCTGCGCCGGGAGGCGTCCCGGCCGGCCCGGCACCGGGAGGCGGCCCTGCTGCGCATCCCCGACGACGACACCACCGAGGAGGGGCCGGTGGCCGACGACCGGCTCCGCCTGATCTTCACCTGCTGCCACCCGGCGCTGAACCCCGCCGCCCGGGTCGCGCTGACCCTGCGCCTGTTCGGCGGGCTGAGCACCGCCGAGGTCGCGCGCGCCTTCCTGGTCGCCGAGCCGACCATGGCCCAGCGGCTGGTCCGGGCCAAGGCGAAGATCCGCGACGCCGGCATCCCGTACCGGGTGCCCCGGGACGCGGACCTGCCCGACCGCCTCGACGCCGTCCTCGCCGTGATCTACCTGATCTTCACCGAGGGGCACACCGCCACCGCCGGTGATCGGCTGGCCCGCGCCGAACTGTGCGCCGAGGCGATCCGGCTCGGCCGGCTGCTCGCCGAGCTGATGCCCGACGAGCCGGAGGCGCTCGGGCTGCTCGCCCTGATGCTGCTCACCGAGTCGCGGCGGGCGACCCGCACCGGCCCCGACGGGGCGCTGGTGCCGCTGGCCGAGCAGGACCGCGAGCACTGGGACCGGGAGCTGATCCGCGAGGGGCAGCAGCTGGTGCGCCGCTGCCTGCGGCGGGACCGGCCCGGGCCGTACCAGATCCAGGCCGCGATCAACGCCGTGCACAGCGACGCCCCGGACGCGGCGGGCACCGACTGGCCGCAGATCCTCGCCCTCTACGACCACCTGCTGGCACTGCGTCCCGGCCCGGTCGTCGCGCTGCACCGCGCGGTGGCGGTCGCCGAGGTGGCCGGGCCGGCCGAGGCGCTCGCCCTGGTCGACCGGCTCGACCTGGACGCGTACCACGTGTTCCACGCCGTCCGCGCCGACCTGCTGCGCCGCCTCGGCCGCCGGGCCGAGGCCGTCGCGGCGTACGACGCGGCGATCGACCGCACCGACAACTCCGCCGAGCGGGACCACCTGCGGCGGATCCGTGACCTGACGAGGAGCCGACGATGAGCGCACCGCGAGTACTGCTGGACGGGCTGGCCTTCGGGGAGTCGCCCCGCTGGCACGACGGGCGACTGTGGGTCGCCGACTGGGGCGCGGGGGAGGTGCTCACGGTTGACGCCGAGGGGCGGGCGACCGTGGTGGCTCGGGTCGACGGGCTGCCGATCTGCCTCGACTGGTTGCCGGACGGGCGGTTGCTGGTGGTCGCCGGCGGCGCGGGCCGGCTGCTGCGCCGGGAACCGGACGGCAGCCTCGTCGACCACGCCGACCTGCGGTCGCTGGTGGCGCATCCGTGGAACGAGGTGGTGACCGACGCCCGGGGCAACGCGTACGTCAACACCATCGGCTTCGACTTTCCCGGCGGCGAGTACGCGCCGGGCGGCATCGCCCTTGTCACGCCGGACGGCGCGGCCCGGATGGTCGCTGCGGACCTGGCGTTCCCGAACGGCATGGCGCTCACCCCGGACGGGAGCACCTTGATCGTCGCCGAGTCGTACGCCGCCCGCCTCACCGCGTACGACGTCGCCGCCGACGGCTCGCTCTCCGGCCGGCGGGTGTGGGCCGCCGTGCCCGAGTCGGCCCCCGACGGCATCTGTCTCGACGCGGACGGGGCCGTCTGGTACGGCGACGTGCCGAACCGGTGCGCGGTGCGGGTGGCCGAGGGCGGCCGGATCCTGGACCGGATCGCCCTCGACCGGGGCTGCTTCGCCTGCGCCCTCGGCGGCGCCGACGGCCGCACCCTGCACCTGGTCGCGATGGAATGGGCCCCGCAGACGTTGGCGGGCGGGCCGCGGACCGGCCAGGTGCTGACCGTCGCGGCGCCCGCGCCGGCGGCGGGCTGACCGTGCGGATGTTCAGCGGCGGGGTGGGGCGCCGCCCGCCGGCCCGGTGGCGGCGTCGCGCGGGTCGCCCGCCAGGGTACGCAGGACGCGGGCCAGGTCGGCGCGGTCGGCGGCGCTGAGCTCGCCGAAGAGGCGCTGCGCCGCGGCGGTGCGGGCGTCGCGCACCGCCCCGCCCACCCGGGTGCCCTCCGGGGTCGGGGCGACCAGGGTGGCGCGCCGGTCCTGCGGGTCCGGTCGGCGCTCGACCAGCCCGCGCTGCTCCAGTTGGTCGACGACCTCGGTGGCGGAGCGCGGGGCGATGCGCAGGTGCTCGGCGAGCCCGCCCAGCCGGATGGCCCCGTGCCGCATCAGCACCTGCAACGCCCGGCCCTGCGCCGGGGTGATCTGCCACGGTTCGAGCGCTTCCCGGGACCGCTGCCGCAGCCCGCGGGCGACCTCCCAGAAGAGCTCGGCCAGGGGTTCCGGCTCGTCGGGCGGTGGCGCTGCGGTCACGGGAATACCGTATCAGCTCTTCATGTTGTCACCTCATGGTGAGGTAACCTCACCATCGGTCGACAGGAAGAGGCACTCGTTGGAAACCCACTCCCCGTACACCTCGCAAGGCCGCCGGGGCGGCGGCCCGGTCGCCGTCACCGCCGTCGAGAAGGCCCAGGCGCGCGACGTCTCGCTGCGCCGCGTGGCGCGGCTCTTCACCGACCACCGCGGGCGGATCGCCGCCGTCACCGCGATCATCGTGGCCTCCTCGGTGATCGCCATGGCCGCACCGTTCCTGCTGCGTGCGGTCATCGACCGGGCGCTGCCCGAGCGCGACCTGACCCTGCTGAGCCGGCTGGTCGCCGGCATGATCGTCGTCGCCGCCGTCACCGCCGTCCTGGGCGTCGCGCAGACCTGGATCTCCACCCGGGTCGGCCAGGAGGTCATGCACCGGCTGCGCACCGACGTCTTCGCCCACCTGCAACGCCAGTCCGTCGCGTTCTTCACCCGCACCCGCACCGGCGAGGTGCAGTCCCGGATCACCAACGACATCGGCGGAATGCAGTCGGTGGTCACCTCCACCGCCACCGCCATCGCGTCCAACCTGACCACGGTGATCGCCACGGCGGTGGCGATGGCCGCGCTGTCCTGGCGGCTCTCCCTGGTCTCCCTCGTGGTGCTGCCCCCGGCGATCTGGTTGACCCGCCGGGTCGCCCGGCTGCGCCGGACGATCACCGCGCAGCGCCAGCGGGAGCTCGCCGACCTCAACGTCACCGTGGAGGAGGGCCTGTCGGTCAGCGGGATCCAACTCAGCCGCACCCTCGGCGCCGGCCCCGCGCTGGTCGACCGGTTCACCGCCTCGTCGGCCCGCCTGGTCGACCTGGAACTCCGCTCCGAACTGGCCGGACGCTGGCGAATGGCCTCGATGAGCATCGTCTTCGCGACCATTCCCGCGGTCATCTATCTCAGCGCCGGCCTGCCGGGCACCGCCGGCACGCTGAGCATCGGCACCCTGGTCGCCTTCACCGCCCTGCAGGGCGCCCTGTTCCGGCCGCTGACCGGCCTGCTCAACGTCGGTGTCTCGCTGACCGCCTCGCTGGCGCTCTTCGCCCGCGTCTTCGAATACCTCGACCTGCCCGTCGAGGTCGACGACCCGCCGCGCCCGGTGACCGTCGAACCGCGGGCCCTGCGCGGGCACGTCCGCCTGACGGACGTGACCTTCACCTACCCGGGCAGCGACACCGCCGCCGTCGCCGGGGTGAGCCTCGACGTGCCGGCCGGCGGCAGCCTGGCGCTGGTCGGCGAGACCGGCTCGGGCAAGAGCACCCTCGCCGCCCTGCTCACCCGGCTGTACGACCCGAGCGCCGGCCGGATCACCGTCGACGGGATCGACCTGCGCGACCTGCGGCTGGCCGACCTGGCCGCCGTGGTCGGCGTGGTCAGCCAGGAGAGCTACCTGCTGCACGCCACCGTGCGGGAAAACCTCCGGTACGCCAGACCCGACGCCACCGACGCCGAGATCATGGCGGCCGCCCGGGCCGCCCAGATCCACGACCTCATCGCCGGGCTGCCCGACGGCTACGACACCATGGTCGGCTCGCGCGGACACCGATTCTCCGGCGGCGAACAGCAGCGCCTCGCCATCGCCCGTACGCTGCTGCGCAACCCCCGGGTGCTGATCCTCGACGAGGCGACCAGCGCGCTGGACACCGAGACCGAACGGGCCGTCCAGCGGGCCTTCGACGCCCTCGCCGACGGGCGCACCGTGATCACCATCGCGCACCGGCTCTCCACCGTCCGGCACGCCGACCAGATCGCGGTGCTCGACCACGGGCGGATCGTCGAGGCCGGCAGCCACGAGTCGCTGATCGCCCGCGCCGGCCGCTACGCCGCCTTGGCGGCGTGACCCGGGCGACCGCGCAACCCGCGCCGGCGGCCGGCGCGGCTCAGCCCGGCAGGTGCCGGACCCGGGGGTCGGCCAGCGCGCGGGCCGCCGCGGCCAGCACCCCGTCGGCGCACATCGTCGGAGCGCCGACCAGGAACTCCTCCCGGTCCATCCACTCGACGTGCTCGACGCCGGGCCGCTCCAGCAGCGACTGGTCCAGCGACCAGGGCGCCTCGTCGGAGTAGCAGCCGCGGGCCTCGTCGCCGACCCACAGCCCCCAGTGGAACGGGCCGAGCCGGTCCGGCCCCGCGTCCGACTCGTCGTACGACTCCAACCAGCGGTCGCCGGGGGCGGCCGGCCGCACCCCCACCTCCCGCCCGTGGATCAGGTCGGTGAGCCGCACCGGCGGCGCGCCGGTCCCGTCCACCGGCAGCAGCAGGTCGGTCAGGTCGTCCACGTGTTCCGGGCAGGAGCACTCCGGCCGCCGCGGTGGGATCCACCCGTCGGCGGGAGGGGTCGTCGAGGAGAACATGGCGGCATCGTAGGCGGCCGATGGCCCTGCGTGGTGTCCCGCGCACACCCCGCGTGGAAGCCATGATGAACAATCTGCCACCAGGGCGGGATGCTCGCCTACCGCCAAAAAGCCCCAAAGGCGCTGGTCGATGCCGGTGCCACCGAGTAGCGTCGCGGTTCACGGAGAGTAGTGGTGGGTGAGGTCGACATGCCACTGCAGAGGAACGACGCGCGCCCGGTGCCCCGGCCGGCCGGACTGGTGCCGCCGGCCGCCCCGCTGTCCGGGGTGACCGAACTGCGGCTGCACGGCGTCGGGGGCACCACCCCGGAGAGCCTCCTCGCCGACGACGCGCCGCAACTCGTCTCCGGCGACCGGGTGGCCGGCTTCTACCGCACCGCCGACAGCCGGGGCCGGCACGTCGAGGCGTACTCCTGGGGTGGGTTGACCTCGCGCAGCGCGAGCCGGGTGCTGTGGTTGCTGCTGCTGCCGTTCGCGCTGGTCAACGTGGCCGGCTGGATGTGCATGCCGGCGGCCTGGCGGCGGCCGTGGCGGTTCCTGGTGCACCGGGCGGTGGTGCGCTGGGCGGCCCTCGGGCTCACCGTCAACCTGCTGTTGCTGGTGGCGATGACCTCGATGGACGTGGTCGCCTACCAGTGCGGCGGCCGGCCCGACTGCCGGGACCGGTGGTGGCTGCGCTGGCTGGACGCCCCGGTGTTCGCCGCGCACCCGGCCCACCGGGTGCTGGTCGGGGCGGCGCTGCCGCTGCTGGTGGCGCTCGGGCTGAAGGCGCTCAGCGGGCGCTCGCTGGCCCGCTACGAGCAGGTCTCGCCGCCGCAGGACCGCCGGACCGGCCGGCCGCCGTGCGACGTCACGCCGGCCCGCCCAGGGGCCGGGCTGGCCGACCCGGACTTCTGGAACGGTGGCCGCAGCGTCGCCGCCCTCGCGTCGGTGCACCTGGGCGTCGGGCTGGCCTTCGTCGGCTGGCTCGCCGGGCACACCGTACGGTCGCTGCCCGGGGCGACCCGGCCCGGCCTGGCCACGGCGGTGACCGTCGTCGCGGCGCTGGCCGCGTCGGCCGCCGTGGTGCTGGCCGCCCGGTCCCGGGTGCCCGCGCCGGCCGCCCACACGGTGGTCGCGCTGGGCGGCCTCGCGTTGGCCGGCGCCGTGGTGCTGGCGCTGACCCAACCCGCGTACGGCCCGACACCGGCCGGGCCGCTACCCGGCATGCGCGGCGGGATCAACTGGGCCTACGGGTTCTGCCTCGGCGCCACGCTGTCGGTGCTGCTGTCGTTCGCGGTGAACGGGCACCGCCGCGGCCGGTTCCGGATCGCCGGCCCGTTCGTGGTGACCACCCTGGCCACGGTCATCCTCAACGCGGTCGGCATCGGCACGATGATCCGGGTGGCCGACCTGCTCGGCCGGGTACCCAACCCGGGCGCCGGGGCCGGCGGCGCAGACCGGCTCTTCGTCTACGGCATCGTCTACGCGCTCACCCCATACCTGACCCTGCTGCCGATCGCGATCCTGCTGGGCTTCGCGCTGGTCGAGGCGGTCACGCTGGCACTCGCCGCGACACCCGCGCGCCGGCGGGGCGTCCACGACGCGTACGCCCCGGTGCCGCCGCCGACGGCGGGGGAGGCGGGCCCGTGGGACGCCAGCGCGCTGGACCCGGCCGCGTCCCCGCCCCGGGCGCTGCGCGGCGGCTGGACCGCCCGGATCGTCCGAGCCCGCCGGCTGGCGGCGATGCCGCACGACGCGGACCGGCCGCTGACCCTGATGGCCGCGACCGCGTTGCTGGTCGGTGGGTACGTGCTGGTGACCGTCTGGGCCCGGCACCAGCTGCCCTGGGCGCCGCGCTGGGCGCTGACCGCGTCCACCTGGCTGGCCACCGCCGCGCCGCTGGTCGTGCTGCTGCTCATGCGGCAGGGCTGGCGCGGCCTGGCCAGCCGCCGCCACCTCGGTGTCCTCTGGGACGTGGCCACCTTCTGGCCGCGCGCCTACCACCCGCTCGCCCCGCCGTCGTACGCCGAGCGGGCCGTGCCGGACGTGCAGCGCCGGCTGTGGCGGCTGCACGACAACGCCGGCGGCGCGGTGGTCGTCGCGCACAGCCAGGGCAGCGTGCTGGCGGTGGCCGCGCTGCTGCAGGAGTCGGGCCGCCCGCACCGCGACGGCCGGCCCACGGACCGGGTCGCGCTGGTCACCTTCGGCAGCCCGGTGACCACGCTGTACGGCTGGGCGTTCCCCGCCTACTTCGGGCCGGACGCGCTGGGTGCGGGCCGGCCGCGGACCTGGCGGTGGCGCAACTTCTGGTACCCGACCGACTACATCGGCGGACCGGTCCTCCCCGATGCCCCGGGGATCGACCAGGAGCTGACCGACCCGCCGAGCTGCTGGTACGTCTACGGCCAGGACCCGCCGGCGCCGGGCCGGCACTCCGGCTACTGGGGCGACGAGCGGGTCTGGGCGGTGGTCGACCAGTACGCCGACGAGCTGCCCCTGCCGGACGGGCACGTGTCCCGATCTGATCACCCGATCCACCCATCGGCCGATCTAAATAAGGCGATTGGATGATGTTTACCGGAACTTGCATGTGGTGCGGCTGCCGTTGACCGGCTCTCAGGGATCTCCAAGACTCCGATGTGGAACGTCGCCTAGCTGGGGCGTTCCGCCACTTCACGGGGGAACTCCGCACGGTGACCGGGCCGGCCCGGTCGCCGTCCCAGTTTGTGTCGTGGTCGCTCATGCCCTGCCCACCCGCACAGCTGGGAGTCCCGGATGTCAGATCCGCGGTTCGGCATGTGTGGCCAACAAGGCGACGTATGGCTACTACCGGGCGGCTGCCGAACTGATCGACGTATCGTCCAAGCCCGGAAAGTCCGTCTTCTGGTCCGGTCCGGGTTCCCGGGACGCCGCCGAGGCATTCGCCAGGAAGACTGGCCGTACCACCCTGGAGATGACTCCGGGAGGCAAGTGACTGGACGGCAAGAACCTCGGCAGCAGGCTCTCCAAGGACCAGGTCGGCAAGGTGTGGAACACGGTCTCCGAGCGGTACGCGGCCCAGGCGTCCGGCCAGGTGACCGCGTTCACGCGGGGATACTGGCGCGACGCGGTGTTCTGGAAGACGGAGCTGCCGGCCCTGAAGAACAATCCGCTGGTGACCGGGATCGACATCATCAGTCGGGGGCTCAAGTGAGGCAGACGGCGAGGGCCGGCCGCCAGGACGGAGGAGCAATGACGGGAAGTGTCCGAGGGTGGCTGCGCAGGCAGTTCGGCGGGGAGCCGTCCCTAGCCGGAGCGCCCAGGGACCGGCACCCGGTGCTGGGGGACACCCCGGCCGCTGAGGCGCTGCGGGCGTGGCTGCTCACCCGGGCCAAGCTCGAAGAGGTCTTCGCGCCGTTGGAGCAACGGCTGGGCGCCGGGGTGGACCGGGCGGCGCTGACCGCCCTGCGACACGAGGAAAACCTGGCGTGGCAGGAGTATCGGACCCGTCGGCTGGAGGGGGAGTCCCAATGAGCGATCGGGACGTGCTCGACGCGCTCAGCGGGATGCAAGCCGCCGCAGAGGACATCGATGCGATCCTCGACGCGGCCCGCGACAGCCGCGGAGAAGTGGACCCAATGCTGGTCGACGTCGAGCGGATCGAGCGGCACCGGGAGCAGTATCGAATCGCGCTGGACTACTTCCTGGAGTCGTACCGCGGCTGAGGCCGCAGCCGTCGCCGGGCCCACCGATTCGGGAGCCCGGCGACCGGCCCGTTGCCTCCTACGGTCGAGGCGGTCCGCGGTGGTGGACGCGCGCCCACCCTGGGCGACGACCCGCACGGCGGCCAGCGCGTACGGTTCGACTAGCGGCTGGGTCGTACTGATGGCGGTCTTCGAGTGGTTCGGGAAGCTGGACGGAGGTGTTCCCGGTCTTGACTTCTGAAACCACCCAGCGGGACAGGGTCGAGCGGTACGCCGAGACGGAGTTCGGCTTCCTCGTGGAGTGTTCCGGTGCCGCTCTCAACCGGGAGAGCGACGGCGACCGGACCGTTCTGGCCTATCTCCTGCCGGACGTCTTCGTGGAAGTCGAGTTGGACTGGGTCGAGGCCGCCGCCTTCGCTCTGGTCGGTAGCCCGACCGGTGGCGGCCGACCCGGCGGGTACAACGTGGACGAGAAGGGCCGCAAGGTCCGGTGGCATCTCGTCCAGGCGGTCGAGCGGAGTCCGGACGGGGCGGAGCTTGCCGCCCGGTTGCGACGGGTGACCCGGGAATCCGGGCCGGAGGCGATGGCGAGCCAGCTCGACGCCCTCGCGGCGGCCGTCCGACAGGTGTTGCCCGACCTGCCGGAACTGGTCCGACGGCTGGCCTGAGCCACGGCGCCCAGGCGGTGCGGGCCATTCGATCGGGGCATTCCCGGTCGGGTGGCCCGCCCGCGACCCGTGGAAGATCAGCGGGCGTCGCAGAGCGCCGAGAGTCCGTCGAGCATCCGTTGCAGGCCGAACTCGAACAGCGTGTCGAGCGTAAGGTTCACGTCGTCACGGGCGGAGATGCCGGCCAGGATCGGGAACGACCCGGCCCGCAGCGCGGCCGCGAGGATGCCGTGCTGCTCGCGGAGCCACTCGTCGTCGGTCAGGCCGGTGTCCTGTTCGGCCTCTGCCTCCCGCTCCAGACTCACCGCGGTGCCGCGGACGAAGTTGGCGACGGTAGCGGCCACGTGGATGAGCGTGGTGGAATCCAGCCCCCGGTCCGCGACCGCGCCCATGGCCCACTCGGTGTGGGCCATCGCGTGCGGCGTCAGCAGCGGCCGGGTGAACGACACCACGTGTGCCAGCCACGGATGCCGCCGGTACATCGCCCAGTGGGTGCGGCACAGCAACTCCAGCCTGACCCGCCAGTTCGCGGTCGAGTGGACGGGCAGGGGGTGCTCGGCGAACGCCGCGTCCGCCATCAGCGTGACCAGGTGGTCCTTGCCGCGTACATGCCGGTAGAGGGCCATGGTCGCCACGTCGAGTTCGGTGGCGATCCGGCGCATCGTGGTGGCGGCCAGCCCGTCGGCGTCGGCGATCGCGGTGGCCGTCCGTACGATCCGGTCCCGGAAGGCGTCGGTGTCGCCCCGGTGCGGAAGCGCCGCGGATCGCGGGTTGCCCGGGCGGCGCACCCGCCGGGCGGCGACGACCGTGCCGACACCAGGCCGGGTCTCGATCAGCCCCTCGTGCCGCAGCGCGGCGAGTGCCTTGCTGGCGGTGGCCATGGCCACACCCCATTCGCGTACGAGCTGGCGCGTCGAGGGCAGCCGATCGCCGGGCGTCAACTCGCCGACGGCGATCCGTCGGTGCAGTTCCCCGGCGATCCGCGCGGACGCCGGCTCCGTCCCATCCTCCGACCGCACTAGTGCACCTCCGCTCTCTCCGCTGCTGCCTTGTCCGCGCACTAGTGCGTTGTTGCGGGCCTTCGGCGCGGGATCGGAGGCTACCGCGGATGGAGCGTACCGCGTTCACAAAGACCGGAGGCACAAGGTGAACACGTCGAAGAAGCGATGGCTGGCCCTGACGGCCCTCGCCGTCGCGGCGCTGGCTCCCGTCGGAGCGGCGGTGGCCGGAACGACCCGACCGGAGCGCGGGCCGGAGCTGGTCAACACCACCCAGGGGCCGGTGCGCGGAACAGTGGCGGCCGACCACCGCTCGTTCCTGGGCATCCCGTACGCGGCCCCGCCCGTGGGTGCGCTGCGCTGGCGGTCGCCCCGTCCCGCGGCGGCGTGGCAGGGCACCCGGGACGCCACCCGGCCCGCGCCGGGATGCGCCCAACCGGAGGGCATGCCGATGGACCGGCCCAGTACCGCCGAGGACTGCCTGTACCTGAATGTCACCACCCCGGCGGCCCGCCCCGACGGGAAACCGCTGCCGGTGGTGGTCTGGCTGCACGGCGGGCACTTCTTCCTCGGCCAGGGCGACACCTGGGGCGGGCGCACCATGGCCGCCGAGGGGAACGTCGTCGTGGTGACGGTGAACTACCGGCTGGGCGCGCTCGGCTTCCTCACCCACTCCGAGGTGGGCGGATCCGGCAACTTCGGGCTGGAGGACCAGCAGGCCGCGCTGCGCTGGGTACGCGAGAACGTGGCCGCCTTCGGCGGCGAACCGCGCAACGTCACCCTGGCCGGGCAGTCCGCCGGCGCCACCAGCGTCTGCGCCCACCTCACCGCGCCCGGCTCCGCCCGCCTGTTCCACCGGGCGATCCTGCAGAGCAACTCGTGCAGTACGCCGCTGCCCACCCGGGCGGCCGCGAGGGCCGGCGCGGACGTCCTGGTGAAAGCCGTCGGTTGTGACCGGGAGGCGGTCGCGGCCTGCCTGCGGAGCCGCTCGCCGCAGCAACTCGTCGAGGCCGCCGGATATCCCGGCCAGTCCGGCTGGGAGTCCGGCCCGGTGCCAGACGGCAGCGTGCTGCCGGTCGACCCGGCCGGGGCGGTGGCCGTCGGCCGGTTCCACCGGGTGCCGGTGCTCATCGGCGCCACCCGGGACGAGTACCGCGCCCAGGTGTGGGGGATGGAGCGCACCGGCATGCTCTGCGCGCCCGGCGCGGAGATGCCCTGCCCCCTCACCCCGGGGCAGTACCGGGAGCAGATCCAGGCCACCTTCGGCGACCGCGCGCCACGCGTCCTCGCCCGCTACCCGCTGGCTAGGTACGACACCCCGGCCGAGGCGCTCTCCGCCGCCATGACCGACGCCCAGTACGCACGACCGATCCTGGACACCGCTCGCGCCTTCAGCCGGTACGTGCCCACCTACATGTACGAGTTCGCCGACCGGAACGCGCCGTTCTTCACCCAGGCGGCACCGGTGAGCTTCCCGGTCGGGGCCTACCACACCGCCGAGTTGCCGTACCTGTTCGCCGTCGACTACGTGCGACCGTTCTCCACCGGGCAGGAACGGCTGTCCGACGTGATGGTCGGGTACTGGGCGGCGTTCGCCCGGCACGGCGACCCCGACCGGGCCGAACAGCCGTCCTGGCCTCGGTTCGACCCCCGGTCCGGTCACGTGCAACGGCTTTCACCCGGGGATGAGGGCGTCGGGCGTACCGACTTCGCCCGGGGACACAACGTGGCGTTCTGGCGGGCGCTCGGCGACTGATCTCCCGCCGCGTTGTCGGCCCAGGTCCGGTCGTGTTGACTCAGGCCGGGGCGTGAGAGAGGCCGATGGATGCGGAGTAACCACGGTTCGGCCGGCGGGACCGGTGGCGCTGCGGCGCTGCCGGTGCCGTCGGGCTGGACGGGGCGGCAGATGTCCGTAGCCTTCATCGCCGCGATGATCTTCCTGACCCTGCTCGTCCTTGGCATGGCGGTCGGCGTGCTCTTCGCTGTCCGCTCCGGTGACGCGGGCGAGGTGACCGTCTACCACGCGCTGGCCTTCTATCACGCCCATCCTGACCTGCGGCCCGAGCTGGGCACACCCGCCGCGCTGGACCGGATCGCGGCGGGGCGGGCGGCGGTGCCGCGGTGAGGCCGGACGGGCTCGGGCGGATCGTGGGTACCATCATCGGCGCGGCGAGAAGTTGGCGCGAGGGCCGATGACCACACACCCGCACCGGTGCCCGACGACGGCGGGCTCGGCGATGATGTGGACTCTCGCCACGACGTACCGCAGGGCCTGGCTGGCCGGGCAGGCGGTGGTCTGCACCGATCATCTCCTGCTGGAACTGGGCCGGCGCCTACCGTCGCTGAAGGAGCAGTTCGCCCCGCTCGCCGCCCTGATCACCGATCGCGTCGGCCAGGGCTGGCTGGGCGACGACGAGCCGGTCGCCGCTGTGCCGGCCGCCACCGATTCCGAGCGGGAGGCGAGCGCGATCCTCCGTGAGGCGGGCTGGCGGGCCCGGGAACCGCGCCTGCGTTCCAGCGCGACCCCACCACCGGCCTGGAGCGCGGCGGTCTGGGAGGTCACCCGCTCGGCGCTGGCGGACGCCGGATCGGTCGGGGTCACCGACGCCCACGCGATGCACCTGGTGCCGGGGCTCCTCGCCGATCCCGGGCACCGGTCTCGCCGGCTGCTCGACGCGGTCAACCTGGATGCCGAGCGGGTGATGGCGCGGATGCCCGTCGGAGTGAGCGTCCGCGAGGCCGGTGAGCCGATCGACGACCTGGTGAAGACCTTGAAGCTCCTGGGTGTTCTGGACAGCAGGTATCCGCTGCCGGCCAGGATTGCGGGGGGACTCCTGCGCGTGGCGCGACCACGGCCGGAGGGGCCGGTGCTGAGGGTGGTCGAGCAGGAGGCGCTGCGGGCGGCTGTCCGGCTGGGTGCGCCCGAAATCGGCCCGGAGCACCTGCTCGTCGGCATCACCGCCGTGCACGAACAGCTCGGCATCGCGGGTGAGCGGCTCCGGTCGGACTTGGTCCCCGCCAACAGGGCGGGGGAGCTGTTGACGCGCCGGGGGATCGACGGTCCGTCGCTGCGGCGGCAGTTGGCCCTTTCGGCGGCACACGGCGGGGGCGCTCCCGGCCTCCGGGCAGCGATCGACGATCCCGCACGGAGCCCGTCCACCACGGCCGCGCTTGACCGGGCCGAACGGTACGGCACGGGGTCGCGTTGGACCGGCACGAGTCACCTGCTGCTCGCCCTGTTGACCGAGTCGGGCGAGGTCATCGATCCCCTCCTGAATGCGATGCGCGTCGCGGCCGGGAAGCTCCGCGAGGAGGCAACCCGGGACGTTGGGCATCCCGGTCCACGTGGGACGTAGCCACCGTGACGGCCGGGGTGCTACCGGACGATAGCTATTGGACTGTCACTTTCTGCTTGTTGTAGTTCTTGCTGTTGCCGTCCGGCTTGTAGTTGCTCTCCACGTTGCCGGCGATGTCGACCGAGAACCAGTTCACGGTGGTGGTGCCGTTGACCGTGAGGGTCTGGTTGCCCTCCCGCATTCCGGTCTACCTCGACATGCCTCCGTAAGCGCATGTGCCGAAGTTCCAGTAGAGGTGGTCCACGCGCTACGTGTAGCGGCGGATGACACTACGCAGGAGGACCTCTCGGCGAGCGCGGTCGGTACGGGCCGCCGCGGTCCCGGCCGCTCGCAAGCCGGTCCCCAAGAAGAAGACCGCGGTCCCGGCCACCCACTGGGTGCTTGCGCGGCGCCCTGCGGTCCCGGACGGTCGCAAGCCGGTCTCTGCCCGCACCGGCGCGGTCCGGGACCGGACCACCGCGGTCCCCGCCACCGGGGGCCAGGACCCGACGGTCCGGGACCGACGCGGCACCGGCCGCCCGGTCCGGGACCGCGGCCCGGACATCAGCGCGCTGGTCCCGACGGGCCGGGCCGCCGCCCGCACCCTCGCCGAGCAAGGGCTGCCGCTGTCCCGCAAGGCCCTCGCCCACCACCTACGCGCGGACGGGCACCAGCTGTCCAACGCCACCGCCTCAGCACTCTTGCGCCTCCTGCGCGCCGAGGCCACCCCTGCGGCTCTGACCCATCAGGAGGCGGCGTGAGAGCACCACGGCCCGCGTCGTCTGTCAGAAACGGTTTCTGTCAGGCAGGCCTGTCAGGTGGCCTCCGGTCTGACAGAGCCTGACCCCGACCTGGCAGCACACACCGGCCGGCCCATCACGGCGCCACCGCCGGGGCCCGTGTCGCCTCTGCGCCTGCGTCCCGGTCCTCGAAGGAGCAACGAGCATGCCGCCCCAGCCCAGCTATCCCGACCTGTTCCGTCGACGGTGGCACCGTCGCCCGTCACTCGTCGTCTCGCACCGGCGTCGCCGGGTAGGTGTGGGTGGCCGTGTGGGGGTCGGTGTGGGTGTCCGTTGCACCGTGCGCCTTGACACCGACCCCCGAACCGACCCCCCGACGCCACTGACAACCCAGGTCAGGGCCGCTGCCGCTGGCCGGTGCCGGATCCCGACACACCCTGTGTGGGGTGTCTCCCCCCGGGGGCGATGTGCGTAACAGACGGCCGCCAGCTGCGGACCCGCTGCTGCGGCTGCAGCTTCGCTCGTGGCTGTGCCATGGTGATCGAGCAGGTTGGCTTCGGTGCAAACGAGCCAGTCGGCTGAGGCGACGCATCACTGAGGTTCCCCCCGGGAGGTGGACACCGGGTTATGCCGCGATCTGGTGCAGCGTAGTCGGTGTGATGGCCTGTTCGTAGTCGGCGGGGCTGAGGTAGCCGAGTGCGGAGTGACGGCGCCGGTGGTTGTAGAAGGCGATCCAGCGGAAGACGTCGCGGCGGGCGTCGGCCTCGGTGGCCCACCGTCGGTGGTCGACGTCGAGTTCACGCTTCAGGGTGGCGAAGAACGCCTCGGCCAGGGCGTTGTCGTACGACGAGCCGATGCGCCCCATCGAGCGGCGGATGCCGTGCCGTCGGCAGGCGTCGGCGAAGTCGCTACTGCCGTACTTCCGCGGTCGCTGTGGAAGATCACGCCGTCGGCTCGGCCGCCGCGGGCGGCGACCGCCGCGTTGAGGGCATCGATGACCAGGGCGGTGCGTATGTGGGTGTTGATCGACCAACCGATCAGCCGGCGCGTGGCGATGTCGATGACCGTGGCCAGATACAGCCAGCCGGTCCCGACGCGCAGGTAGGTGATGTCACCACACCACCGCTGATCTGGAGCGTCGGCGGTGAAGTCCCGGCCGATCAGGTCCGGCGCTGGCGGGGCGGCCGGATCCGGGATGGTGGTGCGTTTGCGGCGGCGCAGGTGCCGGCCCACCACGTCGCGCTGCCGCATGACCCGCTCCACCCGCTTGCGGTTGACCCGCACACCCCGAGCACGCAGCTCGACGGTCACCCGCGGCGACCCGTAGGCGCCGCCGGAGTCGGCGTGGATGGCCTTGATCTGCTCGGCGAGAGCATCCTCGGCGGCAGTGCGTTCCTGGCGGGTCGGCTCGCTGGCGGCCCACCGGTAGAACCCGGAGCGGGACACCGCCAGGACCCGGCACAGCCGCTTGACGCCGAAGGTGGCGCGGTGGGTGGAGATGAACCGGAAGCGGCTGGTCACCGATCCATCTCCTTCGCGAAATAGGCGGCTGCCTTGCGCAGGATCTCCTTCTCCTGCCGCAACTCCGCCACTTCACGCCGCAGGCGGGCGATCTCGGCGTCCTTATCCGCCACCGACAACCCGTCCCCACCCGAGGCGGTCGCCGCCGCCCCGGTCCGGCGTTCCGCGGCGCGGACCCAGTTCCGCAGCGTCTCGTGACTCATCCCCAGCTCACGGGCCACCTGATTGATCGGCCGCTGCGACGAACGAACCAGGTCAACCGCGTCACGCCGGAACTCTTCCGTGTACTTCGATGGACGCCCCAACGGGGACACCCCTTCCTCTGGACCAACATCCAGTCTCAGGGTGTCCACATCTCAGGGGGAAGCCCACACACCGGTCCCGACAATGCGGCCCGAGTTGGGTACGGCCGCCACGCTGGAGCGGATTGCGGCGGGGCGGGCGGCGGTGAGGCCGGACGGGCTCGGCTGGATCGTGGGTACCGTCATCGGCGCGGCGAAAAGATGCCGCGAGGGCCGACGGTGGCCGCCGACCTGCGGGTCGGCGGCCACCTAGATGCGATCGGACGGTGGCTACTGGACGGTTATCTTCTGCTTGTTGTAGTTCTTGCCGTTGCCGTCCGGCTTGTAGTTGCTCTCCACGTTGCCGGCGATGTCGATTGAGAACCAGTTCACGGTGGTGCTGCCGTTGACCGTGATGGTCTGGTTGCCCTCGCGCATCCCGGCCAGGGCCAGCTTCGGGGAGTCGTAGGTCGGCCGGCTGCCGTCGGTCGTGTAGTAGACGTTCGCCGGCTCGCTGGTGCTGAAGGTGAAGGTGGTGGCGCCCGGCTCCTGCTTCACGATCTGCACCGTGCTCGTCGGCTGGATCTTGTCGGTGGCGTACGCCCGGGCCACCTCGAGGATGGCGATGTTGCCGTTGGCGAACTCCATCGCCTCCTCGTGCCCCTCGGCGAACGGTGGCTGGAAGCCGACCGCGGTGAACCGCTTGGTCGTCGGGTTGTAGATGTCCGCGCCGACCTCGAAGTCCCAGCCGATGATGCCCCGGTTGTACCAGTGCTCGTCGGCGCTGTTGCCGGCCGCCGAGTAGAGCACGTCGGTCACCGGTCCGGTGCGGCCCGGCCAGATCGCCGTGCCGCGGTACTCCTGCACCCGGGAGAGGATGTAGTCCGAGGAGGTCCAGAAGTACGCCTCGGTGCCCTGGTCCACCCGCGGCAGCACCTCACGCCCGGCGGTCTTGTACGCCCCCGGCGGCCACATGAAGTAGCCGCCGTAGGAGTGGGTGTTCATCGAGAGCTTGATGTTCGGGAAGGTGTCGACCAGCCAGACCTCGTTGCGCGCCTCCGGCTCGGACAACTCGCTCGGGCCGGCGTACGTGTCGCTGGTGCAGCTCGTCGCCGAGGCACCGTTGTAGCCGTCGAAGACGGAGCCGACCGAGAAGTTCCGGTTGATGTCCACGCCCCAGGCGTTGCGGTTCGCCGGGTCGGCCGAGGACGCCGGGCAGTAGTTGGTCATGTTCCGGCGCTGCATGTTGTAGTCGTACATGCTGTAGTGCGCGCCGTCCGGGTTGACCACCGGCAGGATGAAGATGTCCAGGTCATCGACGATCTTGCGGGTGTTCGGGTCCTTGGCGTAGTTGCGCAGCAGCCGCTCGGCCGACTCCACGCAGACCAGCGGGGTCACCCACTCCCGGGCGTGCTCCTGGCAGTAGAGGAAGACGCCGACCTTCGAACCGTCCCGGTGCTTGCCGATGCGCAGCACCTTCATCTGGAACGGATCGCGGGACACGCTGGCCGGTGCCTTCAGGTTGTCGGTCAGCCGGGTGACCCCGGCCGCCGCCACCACGCCGGCGCCGGCATTGCCCCGGTAGGTGCTGGCCGTGAGCAGCTTCGCGGCGTCGGCGTTGCCGTTGACCGCGGCAACCACCTGGGCCGCGGTAGTGGTGATCGTGCCCGCGCCGTTGGTGGCCAGGCTCACCGTGACGTTCGTGCCGGCCACGCCGACGGTCAGCGGTGCGTTGGCCGCGCCCGGGTTGACCAGCGACACGGTCAGGTCGTTGCCGCCCGCCGAGCCGTACGCCTTGGAGGAGACGTAGACGATGCTCGCCGAGGCGGTGCCGAACTGCGCCTGCGCCTGCCGCCGGTAGCCGTTCGTCTGGTACGGCATGTCGATCAGCTGGGTGAGCTTCGGGAACTCCGCGGCCAGCCCGGTGAAGCGTGCGGTGATCTCGGTCGGGTCCATGTAGTGGTCGACGAAGTCCGACACGTACGGGTGCTCGCCGGTGACCTTGCGCGGGCTGCCCAGCCACTTCGCCACATCGACCGTCACCGAGCCGCCCTTGCTGCTGGTGATGGTGGCCTTCGACGGCGCCGCGTCGATCGCCACCGGGTTGCTGAACCGGTGGTACATGTACTGGCCGGCGTCGGTGAACCGGGACATGGTGGCGGTGCCACCGGAGCCGATCTCCGTACCCGGTCCGCTGTCCCAGCTCGCCGTCAGCACCGTCGTCGAGTCGGTGCCGGCGCTGGACTTCACCTCGATGTTCAGGAAGAGCTGGTTGTCGAGGCTGGAGAACCACTCGGAGCGCAGAACTGTCAGGGTGTCGGTGCTGGCCGCCACCGCCGCCAGGGCCCGCATGGTGGCGGACCGCTCGGCCACGTTCTCCGCGTAGTCGCTCTGGTCGGAGATGGCGTCCTGGACGTCGAAGCCCTGGTCCCGCAGCGCCTGACTCTCCTCCGGGCTGAGGATCGCGTGCACCTCGATGCCGTTGTCGACCGGCTTGACGTACTCGGCGAGGTCGACGCCGAGCTCGTTGAGCCGGTCGATGCCCGACTTGTCGGCGACTACGATCCGCATCAAGCCGACGCCGTTCTGTTCACCGCTGGACGACCGGGTGGGGGGCACCGCGTCGTCGGGCGGCACCGCGAGGCCGGGTGCGCTGAAGGCGAGGGCCAGCGGTAGTGCGAGCAGGGCCAGCCAACGGCCCGCTCTTCTTGTACGCCTCATGAAAAGTCCTTCCAGGCGATGGGGGTTCCCGAGGGGCCGCTCAGTCGGGGGTCGGCCGGCATGGGCTCGGGGCTGCTATAGCGTCCGAATTGTGAGCTGCCTCTCATCGGGAAGCAACATCCGGATGGTGGGCCCGCACGATGGGCCGGACTGAAGCGAACGATCATCCCGACGGGGGTGTCCGCACCGTCAACATCCTGGTCCGAGTGGGTCGAGTCGCCCTATCGGCCCACCGGAGACGCGCCAGGCCGCAATCGGTCGTCCTTGCCGGTCCGGGGTGGGTGCGGCTCGGCCGGCGTGCCGCAGACCCGGCCGGCTGAGCGTTGCGGCAAACTGACCCGGCATGAGCCCAGTGAGCCGGAACCGGCGGCGCAACGGCAAGAGGCGATCGGTTCGCGGCGGCGCGCCGCTCGTCGTGGTCGGCGAGCCATCGGAGTGCGACTGCCCCTACTGCGCCGACGCCCCGCCCGGCGACGTCGGTGCCCTGCTGCCGGAGGCGATCGACGTCGGCGCCGTGCAGGACCCGGTCGAGGTGGAGATCGCCGCCGCGATGGTGCTGGCGGTCGTGTCCGCCATGGGTCCCGACTTCGACGCGGCGGTGCGGGAACAGTTCGTGCCGTCCGTCGAGGCGCAGGCCACCCCGTCGGCACGGGCCATGCTGTCGGGGATCGCCTCGGTGGCCGACGGCGAGACGGGTCGGGCCGCCGCGGCGGCGGCGCGCCGGCTCGCTGACGCCGGTGTCGACGCGCCGCCCTGGCTCACCGAGCTGGACGTGCCGGTCGCCGCCCAGGAGTGCCACCGCTTCGTCCATGCCGACGACGGAGCGGTGATCGTGCTGATGGCCCGGTTCGAGCGGGCGGGCCGGACGTACGCGGTGTTCGTCCCGATCGAGGACGTCGAGTGCGGGGCTGCCCACGACATCGTCCTGGGGGACCCGGACGGATGGGACCGGGCCCGGGCGACCCTGCTGGCGAACCTGCGCGCCGACGGTGTCGACGTCGTGACCGAGCCGATGCCGCCGGCGGACTTCCGCCGTGCCGTGGAGGACGCGCTGGACGCCCGCGCCGACCATGACCGCGACGACGAGGCACTGGACGACATTCTCGAGGAGGAGGACGGCCCCGGCTACGCCGCGCTGGCCCTGCTCCTGCGCAGTTGGCTGCGAGCGCTTCCGGCCACCCGGCGCGATCGGCGCGGCCACCGGCACGACGAGTCCGACGCCGCCCGACTGTTCGGCCTGCTCGGCCTGCTGGCCACGACCCCGAGCGGACGGGCCGTACCGGCCCCGCGCCGGGCCGCCGGGCCGCCAGCGAAGCGGAAGAAGTCCGACGGGCCCGCGCCGATCTATCAGCTCAAGGTGGGCCTGCGGGGTGCCCGCCCGCCGATCTGGCGGCGGCTCGAGGTGCCCGCCGACGTCAGCCTCGTCCGGCTGCACGACCTGATCCAGGTCGCCTTCGGCTGGACCGACAGCCACCTGCACGCCTTCGAGACCCCGTACGGCGCCTTCGCCCGCCGCGCCGACCCGGAGCTCGGCCACCGCGCCGGGTCGCGGGTCACCCTGGAACAGGTCGCACCCGCCGCCGGGGACAAGCTGCGGTACACCTACGACTTCGGCGACGGCTGGGAGCACGACATCCTGGTGGAGAAGGTCCTGGACCGGGTGGCGTCGGTGGCGTACCCGCGCTGCGTCGGCGGGCGCCGGGCCGGGCCGCCGGAGGACTGCGGCGGCGTGTGGGGGTACGCCGAACTGGTGGAGATCCTCGCCGACCCGACCCACCCGGAGCACCGGGACCGCCTCGACTGGCTGGACCTGGACGACCCGGCCGACTTCGACCCGGCCCGGTTCGACGCGAAGGCGGTGACCGCGAGCCTGCAGCGGGTGCGGTGACGGGTGCGTACAGGCGCACCGGCCGCGACAAGGTGCTCAAGGTCGGCCCCTCCGATGAGAAGGGCGCCCGGCGCAAGGCGAAGTCGTGACGGCCGATGGTGGAGTCACCGGGGCAGGCGCTGATAGGTCGCGGGTGCCAGTCGTGGCTGCGCGAGCAGCCCCGGGACGGGCGTGTCACGGAGGAAGGCGCGGACCGCGTTCTGGTAGCGGGCCGGCTCGTCGACGTACACGTCGTGCCCGGCACCGAGCAGGTAGCAGAGCTGCGCGTTGGGGAAGACGTCCAGGTAACGCAGCGCGGATTCCCACGTCAGGTAGTCGCACTGCCCCTTGACGACGAGCGTGGGGACCGCCGACATCCGGAGGTCGCGGGCCCGCTGCGCCGGAGAGCGCCGCATGTTCTCGGGTACGTGGTTCGCGTAGAAGCCGAGCCCGTGCAGGCGCGGAGCCGCCCGGCCGGGACAGTGCATGGCCGGCTGGAGCGCGGCGTACACGCGGTCCTGACGGGCGTCGAGTTCACGGTCGCCGGCGAAGGCGTGCGCGGCGGCCGGGTCGACCTTGGTCAGGGCGTACGCGAGCAGCGCTCTGGGCGGGGCCAGGAGGGCGTACACCCGCCGTCGCGCAGCGTCGTCGAGCCTCGACTGCGGCGCGCCGCCCAGGCCGTCCTGGTCCAGGTCGCCGGGGGACGACACGACGAGCCGGGCAACGCGGTGCCGAAAGCGGACGGCATAGGTGGCGGCCAGGAACGCACCGTAGGAGTGGCCGACCAGGATGACCTGATCGGCTCCGATCCGCTGGCGGACCTGCTCCAGGTCCCCTACCGCCTGGTCGACGGTGTAGCCGGCGGGATCAGCCAGTCGTGACGAGCCGCCCGATCCGCGCTGGGCGTAGGCCCACACGTCGTGGCCGTCGTCGGACAGCGGACGCAGGGCGGCCAACTGGCCGGCGAGGTCCGGCACACCCGGCCCACCGTGCAGGACCACCACGGGTGTGCGCGGTGCGCTGCCGGGCCGGGCGCGCACCACGCCGTACGCCAGCCGCGCGCCGTCGGGCATGGTCCACCCGCCGGCGCCGGGTGGCGCCGGGGCCGGTCGGACCGGGTCACCCAGTGGGATCAGCACCGCGGCCAGTGCCACGATCGCCGCCGACGCACCGACGAGGGGACGCGCTCCGGGCCGCCCCGACCCGCGGCGACGGTCGACCAGCCGGCGGACCCACCACCACACCAGCACACCGGTGAGCGGGCCCGCGGCCAGGAAGAGCGCCGGAACGGTGGTCACGGCCGCGGTGGCGAGCGTGGCCGCGACCCCGACGAGGGTGGCCCCGAACGCCACCGACAGCCGCAGCACCGCCGCCACCGCCCGACGCAGAGCCCTTGACCGGCGGTGGGCCCCCGGACCTCCGCCGTTGGGTTCGGCCGGGTCGACTGGGCTGTCCGGATGCGTCTGCATGTCCCCGATCCTCGGGCGCGGAGCTGACGTACGCCATCTTCCGATCGGCGTACCTTCCGGCGGGCCGGGTGCGCCGCGGGTCACCGGGCCACACCCGTCTGCCAGGCCCACGCCGCGATGCCGACCCGGTTGCGCACCTGCAACTTGGCCTGGATGTTGGCCGCGTGCGTCTTGACGGTCCCGGCCGAGAGGTGCAGCTCCCGGGCGATCTCCGGGTTGGTCTTGCCCTGGGCGATCTGGCAGGCGATCTCCACCTCGCGTTCGGTCAACCGGTTGCCGCCCGGCTCCGCGGCGGGCGTCGCCTTAAGACGCCGCAGGAGCCGTACGGTCACCTCGGGGCTGAGCAGCACGTCACCGGACATCGCCGCGCGCACCGACTCCACCAACAGGGTGGGTCCCGACCGTTTGAGCAGGAACCCAGAGACGCCGTACGCGAGCGCCTGCGTCACGTACTCGTCGAGGTTGAAGGTGGTCACCACGATGACCCGGACCTCGGGGCCGTCACCGGCGGACATCAGCCGCCGCGCCACCTCGAGCCCGTCCAGGCGGGGCATCCGGACGTCCACCAGCAGCACGTCCGGGCGCAGGTGCCGCGCCAGGCCGATCGCGGCGACACCGTCGGCGGCCTCGCCGACGACGACCATGTCGGGCTGGGCGTCCAGTACGAGGCGGAAGCCGCTGCGGACGTCCCGCTGGTCGTCGGCGACCAGGATTCGGGTTCTCTGCTCAGCCATCGGGATCGCCGCCCCGGCCGGGGCTCGTGGCCGGCAGTTCAGCCCGCACCGCCCAGCCACATCCGTGCGGACCGGCGACGAAGGTGCCGCCGAGTGCGCGGACCCGCTCATCCAGGCTGGCCAGTCCCCGGCCCGACGAGGACCGAGCGCGCGGCAGGCTGCCGGCAGCGGTGTCGCCGCCGTTCACGACGGACACTCGCAGGCACCGGTCCCGCCCGGCGGAGACCTCGACGTCGATGCTGGCCGCGGTCCGCGCGTGCCGGCGTACGTTGGTCAGTGCCTCCACGACAATGCGGTACGCCGTTGCCGTGACCGGCGGGGGGATGTCGTCGACGTGCTCGGGTAGTGCGGCCAGCCGCAGCTCGGCCCCGTCGAACTCCGACCGGAACCGGTCGATCACTTCCGGCAGATCGGGCAGCCCTCGGCGGATCGCCGATCTCGCGCAGCCGTTACGGTCGCCGTCCAGCTGCAGCATCTCCACCGCCTGGTCCAGTGCTTCCAGGGCGCGCAGTCCCGCTGCCTCGACGCGCTGCAACGCGGCGAGCATCCGCCCCGGGTCGGTCGCCCCCGCGTACTGGGCGGCCTGCGCCTGGACCACCATGCCGGTCACGTCATGGGCGACGAAGTCGTGCAGGTCGTGCGCAAGCTCCAGACGCTGCGCCCGCCGGGCCGTGTCGACCGACCGTACGAGCCGCAGGGCCGCGAACCTGAGATAGCCGCCCACGGCCGCGGCCCCGATCGGGCCGAGCGCCCAGAGTGCGCAGGCGGCCACGGTGCCGAACAACGAGGCGGGCGGCAGGAACCGCAGGATCCATGCGGTGGCTGCCGCGCTCGTGACGGCACCGACCGCGGCGGCCTGGGGTGCCGGGCTCCAGCGCACCACCAGAGCGAGCAGGATGAGCAGCGCGCCGACCTCCAGCATCCCGAACAGGCCGGCGGCGACGCTCCCGACGTAGGCCGAGCCGACAGCGGCCGCGGTGGCGGCCAGCGACCCGGCCGCCGCCGCCGCGACCGGCCAGGCGACCCAGCCACGGACGCGGGGCCAGCCGACCAGCACCACCGCCGCCGCGCATACCGCGAAGGACAGCGGTACGCCGGCGACGTAGCCCAGCTCCCGCACCGCGAACACGGCGAGCGGAACCACGCTCGCGGTCGCGGTCAACCCGAGCCAGTTCCGAGGTCGCATCGACACAGGGCGAGTGTTCATCGCACGGCACCGGCTCCACGCTGGTGCAACTCCTCGACGGCGTCGGCGATCCGCCCCGCCCCGTCCTCGGCGCCGATGCGGGACGACACCTGTCGCGCCCGGTCGCGGTACGCCGGCCGGGACACCATCGCCTCGATCGCGGCGGCGAGCCGGTCGGCGGTGAGGCGCCGCATCGGTATCGGCGCGGGGCCGGCTCCCATCGCGGCCACGCGCGCCGCCCAGAACGGCTGGTCGAGCAGGACGGGCACGGTCACCGCCGGTATCCCGGCCCGCAGACCGGCGGCGGTGGTGCCCGCACCGGCGTGGTGGACAACCCCGGCCAACCGCGGAAACAGCCAGTCGTGCGGAATCTCATCCACGCAGAAGATGTCGTCCTGGTCTCCCGGTGCCAGGCCGGCCCAGCCTGAGGCGACGATGCCGCGTACCCGAGCGCGCCGCAGGGCCGACACCACGAGTTCGCCGACCCGGGCGGTATCGGCCACCCGCATGCTGCCGAAGCCCACGAAGACCGGTGGGGCACCGGCATCGAGGAACTCGACCAGTCTCGCCGGGGGCCGCCATTGCCGCGGCCGGTGCGGCCACAGGTAGCCGACGACGTTGCGCCACGGCGGCCAGTCACCGGGCTGCGCGACGACCTGGCGGCTGAAGCCGTACGCCACCGGCCAGCGTTCGGCGTCCATCCGCCGGAACATCCGTCCGGCGCGCTCGGCAGGCAGGCCGAGGCTGGCCCGCAACTCGCGCACCACTGCGGCGAACGGCCACTGCCCCGCGCTGCGCAGCGCACCCGCCAACGCCCGATTGCCCCAGCCGCCGAATGACCTGCTGGTCAGTACACAGGGGGCGAACTCCCTGGTCGGATCCATCGGCTGCAGGAACACACCCATGCTGGGGATGCGCATGGCTTCCGCGACGTGGTAGCTCAGCCAGCCGAGCGTCGAGGTGAGGACGAGATCGGCGCCGTCCACGGCGGCGACGGTGGCCTCCGCCATCTGCCGCCACCGGCTCGCCCACAGCCGGACGCCGCGTCCCAGGGCAGCCGGGGACGCGCCGTCCGCTCGTTCGCCCGGTGGCGGGTGCAACGCCGCCCTGGGGTCGAAGGGCAACGCGGCGAAGGCCGCTCCGCTGCTCGACACCAGACCCGCGAAGCCCTCGTGGGCGGCGATCGTCACTCCGTGCCCTCGGTCCCGCAACGTCTGCGCCAGTCCTGTGTACGGAGCAACGTCACCATGACTGCCGACCGCGACGATCGCCACCTTCACCGCTGCCGTCTCCCTTCTACCTGTGAACCGTTCGGGCTTCCTTCGACAGGAAATCCGGCGTGCCGCCCGGCGACGTGACCCGCAGGGCGTCGGTGCCGGCGGCGTCGCCCCGCCCGCAGCGGCGGCAGGCACCACGCCGGCGCAGGTAGTAGGCGATCGTGGCGGCGCCGAGCGCCACACCCCAGACGAGGCACAGGATGCTCGGCGCGTTGAGGGCCCAGGTGTCCCGGCTGATCTCCATCCGGAAGTTCATCAAGCCGGCCGGGATGAGAACGACGGCCACGATCGAGGCGGGCACGACAGCGAGGGCAGGCGGGACGGGCCGGCCGGCCCGGAACCAGATCCAGCGGGGATACCTCTCCCCCCACCGGCTGACAAGACCGTGCGTGAGCACCCCACCCAGCATCGACGCGACCGCGCAGCCCAGTCCGACCTCGAGCATCCCCGGCGTGTCCTGCATCATCCGGAGGAAGTCGTCGGTGATGCCGAGCGGATAACCCAGATACCAGGCGATCCGCGTGGCCTCGTACGGCAGCGGCGCGAGGCAGGACACCACGACGGCCCAGCCGCCCCACCGGCGCAACCGCTCGTGGGAAACGCCTCCTCCCCCCGGCCCGTCGGCGCGACCGCAGTGGCCGCAGGAGGCCCGCCTGCGCCGTTGATAGGCGAGGGTCGCGGCTGCCCACAGGAGCCCGCCCACGAAGATGATGATCAGGTTCGCCCGGTGCCAGTACAGGATGTCGCCGAGTCCGTCCTGCTGCCCCGGCACCCCGGTGAACGCGAAGACCAGAAACAGCGGCGCGAACGCCACCAGAGCGAGCAGGAAGTAGTCGGGAACGACGAGCGTCAACACGGCCGCCATCGTCCATCCGAAGACCAGCAGAGCCCTGGCCGCTCTGCAGTTCCCGGCCAGCCGTGCCATCGCCACCCCGACCAGCGCACCCGTGAACCCCAGAACGGCCATGATCGGCGCTACGACCTCGGCTCGGCTGCCCTCCAGGACAGATCCCGACACCCGCGTCACCTCGACCGGTGCGAAGGGAAAGTTCGCGCCGCCCGTCGCCCAGTAGAGCCCGAGCAGGCCGTACGCCAGCGACCAGACGGCCGCGGCGTATCCCGACCACTGCGGCCAACGACCCATCCATCGATACACCCATTTCATCCATCCAGCGTCCGGAGCGCCGACCCGCGACGGCCATCCGCCCAATGGCAGATAGACCTCCTTCGCGAGCGGTCCGCTCCGCCGACCGGCCTAGCTTCAGCCCCGCCGGCCACCGGTGCCCTCCCCCCGGCGGGGGAACCCGCTTCTCCCTGCTGGGGAGGCAGCTCACCGTCGTTCTCCGCCACTGTCGAGGGCGCGATGCCAATCGGGGGCCGACGGGACCGGGGCGAACCTGCCCCTCCCGCCGGTCGGCAGACGTCGGCGATTCACCGGCGCACGAAGGGCGCTGCAGGCGCCCCGGCGAAAGGGCGACAACGAGATGTGGAGCATCGGAGACGAGGCGCTCGCCGGATGGCCTGGCGGGGCGCTCGCCGCGGTACGGGCTACGGCCGACGCGGTGGTGAGCCCGTACGCCCACCAGACGCGGGCGGCGCTGGCCGGGCTGCCGGACGGCCCGGCGCGGGACGCGTTGCGCGACCTGTGCGACCTGGTGCTGTCCGGCGGACGCGCGGCGCTCGCCGGATGAGCGGGGACGGGAAGCGGCGGTGGACGCCGGACCGGAGCGTGCCGCGCTCGATGGTGGCGCTGCGATACGGCCTGATCGCGGCGATCCTGCCGTACCTGGTGCTCAAGGTGCTCTGGGTGGCCGGGGTGATGGTCGGTGTTCCGGACTCGTCACCGGCGCATGACGGGTGGCAGGGGGCGAACCTGGCCACGCTCGCGCTGGACGTCGTCGCGGTCGGGCTCGCCCTGGCGTTCACGCAGCGCTGGGGTCGGCGGTTGCCCGCCTGGTCGGTGCTCGTACCGGCGTGGATCGGCACCGGCTTCCTCACCCCCGCCGCGGTGCAGGTTCCGGTCGGGTTCGTCTACTCCCTACTGACCACCGGCCAGCCGGTGCGCATGACGGACGGCCTGGTCGAGGACTGGACGTACACGGTGGTCTACTCGTCCTTCGCTCTCCAGGGCGTACTGCTCGCGGCGGCATTCGCCGGGTATGCCCGCAGCCGCTGGGGAGACCGGTACCGGTCCGCGGCCGACGGTGAGCCGAGGTCCACACACGGAGTGTCGATGGTCCTGGCGGTAACGGGTGCCGCGCTGGCGGCCGTCGTGGCCGGGTTGCGGTTGTCGGCTGCACTGGGTACGCCTGACGACTGGCGGGCCGACGGTTGGCCTGCCCTGGTCCGCCTCGGCGCCGGGGTGGAGGGCCTGCTGGCCTGCTGCGCCGGCGCCGGGATCCTCGCGCTGGCCGCGACCAGCCGCACCGGTCGGCGCCTACGACCGGGGATCGCGGTCCCGCTCGCCTTCGTCGGCTCCGGCACGATGACGGCGTACGGGTTGTTGCGGACCATGGCCGCTCTCGCCGCCCTGCCGTTGTCCGACCTCACCGGGCCGGTGCCCCGGCTGACGGAGTTCACCGCGGTCCTGGCGGGCGTGGTCGTCGGAATCACGGGCAGCTACCTGCTCGCCGAGGGGCACGCCCGGGCCGGTGTATTCCCTACGTAGTGGACGCCGGTTCGGAGAGCCTTCAAACGCCCGACCCTGGTTGCGGGTCGCTTCATGGCATCGAGTCGTGTCAATGACAAACTAACGTCGGTTACCGGACGCGCTCGGATGGTTCCGATCCGTCACGACGGCGGGCATGCTGTGCCTGGCGCTTCGAAGAGCGCCGATGTCATCTGTGGGAGGAGAAGAATGCATCTTCCGAACTTCCGGCGTGTGGCCACGGTAGCCACGTCTGTCGGACTTGCAACGGCGTTGGCCCTGTTGGGCGCCGCCCCCGCCCAGGCGGCACCAGCGGGCGCCGCCAACGACGTATCGGTCAGCACGGCGGCCGCGAGCGCGTCTGTCGCGGCGCGGAGCGGACTGCGGGTCGCCGACCAGGCCAGCAGCTACTGGACGCCGGAGCGACTGCGTACCGCCAAGTCGGCGGACGCGCTGGTGGAGAAGGCCGGGGCAACGTCCGGCGTGGGCTTGCGGGCTACCGGTGCGGCCCGGTCCACGCCGCCCGCCGCGCCCAAGGTGTCGGCCGCCCCCGGGGGCCGGGCCTCCGCCGCCGGCCCGATCACCACCCTGGTCAACGCCTCCACCACGGTGGGTAAGGTCTTTTTCTACAATCCAGCGGACGGCAAAAACTACGTCTGCTCGGCGGGCACGGTGAACAGCGGTTCCAAGTTGCTCGTGATGAGCGCCGGGCACTGTGTGCATGGCGGCAGGGGCGGCCAATGGATGCAGAACTGGATCTTCATCCCCTACTACAACTATGGTGCCGAACCGTACGGCCGATGGTCGGCAAAGTATCTGACCACGTTCAATGCCTGGATCAACGACAGCAACCTTGACCGGGACGTGGCCTACATCACCATGTGGCCGAATGGCTCGGGTCAGCGACCGGTGGACGTGGTCGGCGGAAATGGCCTCTCGGTGAATTACAGCTATGAGCAGGCGGTCACCATTCTGGCCTATCCGGCGGCGCCGCCGTACGACGGCGGGTGGCAGCAGTACTGCCAGGGCACCACGTACCGGCCGGGGATATGGCCGTTCCAGGAGAACAAGATCGCCCTCAACTGTGGCTTCACCGGCGGCTCCAGTGGCTCGGTCTGGCTGCGGCTCTACAACGGCTCCTTGGGCTACGTCAACGGGATCATGAGTACGTTGGGCAGCGGCGGGGTGAACAAGAGTTCGTACTTCGACACCGCCGTGATGGACGTCTTCAACTCGGTGGCGAATCGCACCTGATTCACCCCGACCGGGTGACGCCCGCCCCTGACCGTGATCCGGCGGATCCGGTCGGGGGCGGCGCGCGTCCAACAAGCAGACCGTCGCGCCCCACTGGGAGCGGTTGATCAGGCTGGACCGTGTCGATGGAGAGGGGCGAGACATGAAGTTGCGCTGGGTTGCGGCGGCTGGTGTGGCCGTCGCGGTCATCGTGGTGGCCGTCGCGGTCGGGGTGGTGACCGCACTCGGTTCCGCGCCGGAGGAGCAGTCGCCGGCCCCGTCGAGCACCGGCGCCGACCCGGGCACGACAAGCACCCGGCTGCCCGTTCCGGACGATTCGTACTGGGATCCGGCTCGGATGGCCAGCGCCCAGCCGGCCCCGATGCCCACCGACTGAATATCGGGTACGGTCCGACTCGGATCGATCATGGATAGGCCCGCCGCAAGCGCGGTTGGGCTGGTGCTGCCGGAGCGGATTCGGGCCGGAGATCGGCTTTCCGTACAGGGCGCGTGGCCGATGCCGAGGCGTGGTGGAGGCCGGCGAGTCGGACGTAGATCTCGCGTTTGGCGGTGGCGTCGCCACGGCGGTTGAGGACGTAGCCGGCCAGCCAGATCCAGCCGGGGTACGTCGGGTGGTCGTCGACGGAGACGACGCGGAAGGTGAGGGCGCGGTCGCCGGCGAACTGGACCGAGGCGCGGCCGTCGATGCGCAGCAGGTCCCCAGGGCTGGGTGGCCCCACCATTACCAGGGGCCCTCGTTGCGCCGGCATTCCCGGGCGTGCCTGGTCTGCCAGTCGCACAGCGCCCGCTTGAGCCGTTCGTTCTCGTCGCTGAGCAGGCGTACTTGCCGGCACAGGTCGGTCAGCTCGTCCGCGACTTGGGCCAGGAACTCGCGTACCTGATCGGGGTCGACGCCCCGGCGGCGTGGGTCGAAGGTGCGGGTCCGCACCTCATGCGGAGTCAACCGGGCCGGGTGGCCGGTCCCGTAGAGCCGGCCGGATCGATACACCTTGGCCACGACGGTCCTTTCCGGGGCAGGGGGCAGCGCGGAAGGTCGGTGCGGTGGGTCTGGAAGGGCGGGTCGTCCGCACGCCGGCCGCGGACGACCCGCCCGCTCCGCCGCCGCAGCCCGGGTTCAGCAGTACGACCGCGGAGCAGTCCGGTGGGCCGGGACGGGCACGCGCACCCGCCCCGACCTGGGGATGAGCCGAACTCGTTGCCACGCGAGGACCGGCTCGTGGTCAACCATATATGCCTAAGTTGCAAGAAGCAACGCTCGGTTGTCTGTCCAGTGCGTGTCGTGATCAAATTGGCGTGCCACGCGAGGAGTGCCATGCCACAGACACCGGACTACATCCGGATCTCGGACGAGATCATTAGCGATCTGCGCCAAGGGAAGGTGCAGCCGGGGGACAAGCTGCCCTCGATCGCAGAGATGGGCGACCGCTTCCAGGTCAGCTCATCCACCATCCAACTGGTCTACGTCCGCCTGGAAGCGCTACGGGTGATCCGCCGGCACCAGGGCAAGGGCATCTTCATCACCGACCCGAAGACCTGGATGCGGGAACCCTGACAACACGGCAATCAATCGTTCGGGCGATTGCTGCGAGATCAACTCTTCGGCACTCTGTCCAATGTGAAGGCATTCGTGGGCGTGACCGATGAGAGGTGGTATCGCTTCCTGGCCGCCCGACCGAGCCTCAATGAGGTCAACTTCTGGCGGCCGTCGGGGGGTGGCTTCCGGGCGCTCGTCGCAGGCGAACCGTTCTTCTTCAAGGCCCACTATCCCTTGAACCGGATGGTGGGCGGGGGATTCTTCAGTGGCTTCACCCAACTGAGGATCTCCGAGGCCTGGGAGTTGTTCGGTGAGGCGAACGGGGTGGCCAGTCTCGATGAGATGCGCCGGAGCGTCGGGCGATATCGCAAGCAACCGATCGGGATTGACGAGGACCCGACCATCGGATGCATCTTCGTCCGGGACACCATGTTCTTCCCGGACGAGTCGACGGCCGACCCACCTCCGATGTTTGCCCCGAATGTCGTCCAAGGCAAGACCTACGACCTGTCCGACCCGTCGATTGCGGACTACTTCAACCTGCTGATCCACCGCCTGCTCGGGACGGCGGTGGAACTGGACCCCAGCGAACCCTGGCATCGCCCGGGACCGGTCTACGGTGACCCGCGGCTGGTACCCCAGCGGCTCGGTCAGCAGTCCTTCAAGGCCGTGGTGCTCGGCGCGTACGGGCGTCGTTGCGCGATCACCGGGAATCGGGTCCAGCCGGTGCTCCAGGCGGCGCACATCCGCCCCCTGCCCAAGGGCGGCGAACACCGGATCGACAACGGCCTGCTTCTCAAGTCGGACGTACACATCCTCTACGACCGGGGCTATCTCGGCGTCGATCCGAAGCACCGCCTTCTGGTCAGCCCTCGCCTTCGCACCGAGTTCGGCAACGGCGAGCAGTTCTATGCCAAGGCAGGCGAACAGATAGCCCTCCCGGAGCGGCGACGTGATCGGCCCAGTGCCGAGTTCCTGGAGTGGCACCTCGATTCGGTCTTCAAGGCCGCGTGAAGCCCGTCGGCGGACCGACGCCGCCGCCGAGCACCCTCTTCAGGTCGGCGCGCTCCTGGTAGCGCGCCCCCGTCACCCCGAGCATTCTCGAAGCCTCCACTTGACCAACTGATCGTCCGCGAACAGGCACCGGTCGGCGGCGACTCCGGCGCGCCCGGCAGCGATCTCGTAGATCTCGCGGTCGGGCTTGGCCGCCCCCACCTGGGCGCCGCTGACGATGTGGTCCGCGAGATCGGCCCGGCCCACCGACTCAGGGTCTTCTTCCAGATCCAGGGTCGCGTTGGCCACCAGGCCGAGCGGCATGTGCGCTGACGGCGGGTCTGCCCGCGTTCGGAGGTCAGCCCAGTCGTTGTAGGCGGTGCTGACAAGTTCCCGACTCCATGGAGGTTCCTGTCCCGTCAACGGGGCGCTTAGAGTCTTCACGTGATCGACCGAAAACCCCCTGACTTCTGGCCTGCGGCAGCAGGTCAGGAAGCTGCGAAGGACCTGCAGGAGCAGGTCGAATCGGTCGATCACGTGCGCCTCAACTTCCGGGGCGAGTACAACCACACCTTCAAGAATCACGACGGCATCCTCGCCAGGACGATCACCAGGCTGCACCTCACAGACGAGGCGCTGACTTCGAGGCGCCCGCCGACGGCCACCAGCGGCCGGAGGGCGAGGCAACGAACAGAGCAGGCGGCGTCGCCGTTCGCCCTCCTGCACCTCAGGAGCTGACAATGGATAACGAGATTCAGCTGATCAGTGACGGCGACGGGCTGGCGGTGATTGGTGATGCGAGGGCTGTCGAACGCTTCCTCGTCTCCGAGGGACTGCCGTCGAAGGACCTCGGACTGCACCGGCTCGGATCCGTCCTCAACGCCGGGGCCACGGCAGCACAGGCAGGCTCCGAGATTGCCGCCCATTCGGGCCGTTGGGTAAAGCTGACCAAGGAGTCCGCACAGATCGTCCACAAACATGGCCTGATGCCCACTAAGACACCAGGCGTCAGCCACGCGATGGTGGGGCAGCGGGGCTCGATCAAGTCATGGCTCCAGATCGACAAGACGTCGGTGGTGGGCAACCCGGCGCTGCTGGCCGGCGCTGCCGGCATCATGGCTCAGCTCGCGATGCAGCAGAGCATGAAGGAGATCACCGACTATCTCGCCGCGATCGACGAGAAGGTCGACGATGTGCTCCGCGCCCAGAAGGACTTTGTGTTGGCCCGCATGATCGGCGTCGGCTTCGTCATCGAGGAAACCCTGACCATCCGCGAGGCGAGGGGCCGGGTCGACGAGATCACCTGGTCGAAGGTGCAGGCCGCACCGACGGCCATCGCAGAAACCCAGGCGTACGCGTTGCGCCAACTCGACGCGCTCGCGGAGAAGCTGGAGCGCAAGGCCACGATCGGCGATCTCGCCAAGGCGGCCAGGGAAGCAGAGTCGAAGGGACGCGAGTGGCTAGCTGTCCTGGCGCGCTGCTTCCAGCTCCAGGACGCGGTCGCCGTGCTCGAACTCGACCGGGTACTGGACGCGTCCCCAGAGGAGTTGGACGGGCACCGCCTCGGACTCAAGACTGCCCGGCAGAACCGGCTGGACCTCATCTCACGGTGCACCGAGCACCTGATGGCCCGCATGGATGCGGCCGCCGGCACGGCCAACACCAAGGTACTGCTGCATCCGATGGACTCCCCGGCTGTGGTGCAGTCGAGCAACCATGTCACGACCGCCGTGATCGACTTCCACGGGCGGCTCGGGATCGACAGCGATCGCCAGTCATCGGAGACGAGACGATGGGCGGACGCGGCCAAGGAAGTGCGGGACAAGGCGCTCGACACGGGAGCAGACGGCGTCGGTGCCGCGATGCGTCTCGGCAACGAGACCCTCGACCGGGCCAAGTGGGCGAGGGGCAAGCTCTCCAGCCGGATCGCCGAGCGAGCGCTCCGTCGGCGTGGGGACGACGAGGAAGACTGACCTGGCCCTGTCTTGGGGCCGGTCAGCGAGACCCTAACCGGGCCGCCAGTCCGCCGCCCGCTGGACCGCGCGACTTTCAGGGGTGCAACTGGTGACGGAGACAACGGGAAGTCGAACGTGGCCGAGGGGCCGGGCACGGTGTATGGAATTTCCGGGAGCCGTCGGGTTCCCCACAGCGTCGAAGCGGCATGACCAACATTCGAGGCAGGTGGGCAGCGCTCGTTCCGCTGCTCCTGCTCACCGCTTCCTGCGCCCAGCAGGCCGGACCCAGCGCCGCGGACGGTGCGGGCTCAACCTCCTACCCCGCCGACGTGCCGGTGGTCCGGATCGACTACACCGGTGGGTTCGTGCCGCCCGCCGTGGTGGCCACCCGACTTCCTGGGCTCAGCGTCTACGGTGACGGCCGGGTGATCAGCCAGGGGCCGGTCCCCGCGATCTATCCCGGCCCGGCCCTGCCCAACATCCAGGTCGGGAAGATCGGCGCCGCCGAGATTGCGAAGCTGGTCGAGCAGGCGCGCGCCGCCGGGGTGGGCACCGCCGTCGATCTGGGCACCCCAACGATGACCGACGTGACCACCACCCGATTCACCGTTCGGGGCCCGGTCGGCGTCGAGGAGGTGGAGGTGTACGCCCTCCACGAGGCGACCGGCCCCGAGGCCGGCCTGACCGCCGAGCAGCGGGCCGCCCGCGACAAGCTGCGCGCCTTCGCCGACAGCCTGACCAACCCGACGGGCGCCACGACCCAGCCGTACCAGCCGACCGCCGTCGCGGCCGTCGCCCAGCCGTGGGTGGCTAACGAGGAAGACCAGAAGCAGGCCGAGGTGGCCTGGCCCGGCCCGGCTCTGCCCGGCGCCAGCCTCGGTGACGGCCTCGGACTGGGCTGCGTGGCGGTCACCGGTTCGGCCGTGCAGCAGGTTCTCGACGCCGCCGCCAAGGCCAACACGGCGACCCCGTGGACCTCCGGCGGGAAGCGCTGGACAATCACCCTCCGGCCGCTGCTGCCGGACGAGACCGACTGCGCGAGCCTGTCCGCCGGCCGCTGACGTGAACCGGGCGGTCGGCCTGTTCGCGGGCCGACCGCAACGGACGGGGCGGGAACACGTGCGCCTGCCGGGCGTCAACGAGGGGGGCTCTGGACGGGCTCAAGCTCAGCGTCGCACTGTCGCATCGGCTGGCCGTGGCCATCCTGGCCACCCGCCTGGCGGACGTTCCGGCAGCGCAGGCGGTCCTCGCCGAACCAGTGTGGCTGGCGCACCTGCCTGCTGTGGAAGCCGGAGCGAGCGGTCCAGGAGCAGGCGATCAGGCGGCGGGGCCGACTGGCTTTGGGCCGGAGTCGCTGGCCGCCGCACCGGACGCCTCGGCCGCTCCGGCCTGCTCGGGTGGGGCGACCTGCTCGGCTGGCTCGGCCTGCTCGGCTGGCTCGGCCTGCTTGGCTGGCTCGGCCTGCTCGGATGAGTCGGCCTGCTCGGTCTGCTCAGCCGGCCTGGCCTGCTCGGGTGGCCGGACCGTGGATTCGTCAGGGCCGGGCCCGAACCGCAACAGAGGCCAGAAGGCGTCCTGGGCCCGGTGCCGCTGTTCCAGGAGTTTCCGGGCCCACTCCGCGGCGGTCTGCTGGTCCTCGCTCATCCGCCGTACCGCGCCCCGTAGGTGCTCCCTGATCTCCTGGTCGATGTCGTCGCAGTTCGGGCCGTCGGTCATCTCCTCCAGGATGGCCACCCAGCACCGGTTCAGCCGCTCGGCGTGCCGCGCCCGCCGCAGCTGCACGTCGTACTGGGCGTCGAGTTCGACCACCTGTGTCCAGTGCGGCTGGAGGGCTTCGCGCACCCGCTCGTCGAGGCGTACCCAGACGTCGGGCCGGCAGGTGATCACGGTGCCGCCGCGCGGGAAGCTCCACCGGCGATGCGCGATCGCCTCCTGCAACGCCACCTCCAGCTCGCCGGCTTGGTGCGGGGCGAGCTTGCGGGCCTCCCCGGCGGCGAGGCGGGTGAGGGTGAGCATCACCTGTCCACGGATCTGCTGGGCATGCCAGGCCAGCAGGTCGGGCCGCATGTCCGGCGCTGACCAGGTGAGGGTGGCGCGGACGGTGAAGTGGAAGACGTACCCCTGAGCGGGCACCATGATCTGCCCGGAGCCGTCCCGGTGCTCGGCGGTAATCGGGACACGTGGGGAAGGGGGTGGGCTGGCCGGTACGTCGGTGATCAGCTCCTGCCAGGCGGCCACCAGGTGCTCCCGGGCGGTCCGCCACTTTCGGCTGATTTTGCGGGCGAGCACTGCTCGGGCGTTCGGCGCTGCCGCCGGGTCCGCGTCCGCAGGGCGTGGACGGCCGTCGGACGGCGGCTCGGGGCCGGCGGTCTCGGGCATGGCACCCCCTCCCGTCGCCTGTCATGCCGGTGCAGGGCCCGGGATGCGAGGCGTGTGCGACAGACGTCCGAAAGGGGTGGTCGGCCGGCCGGACGTGGCGCGCCGGGGCCGGTCGCCTCAAGCTAGCAAGCGGTCGCCGCTGCCGCGGATCGCCGCGCGGGCCGGGATGCCGGAACATGTGCCACGTCGCGGGCGGCTGGTGCGGAGCCGCCCGCGACGGGTGTCGGTGCCGATCAGGCCGGGTCGGGCGGCGGGACCACGATCGCCCGCTTGAGGATCTTGCCGGTCGGGCCCTTGGGCCGGGCGGGCACGATCCACACCTGGCGCGGGTACTTGTACGCGGCCAGCTGCCCCTTGACGTGCTCGCGCAGCTCGTCGGGGCTGGCCGAGGCGCCGGGGCGGAGCGCGACCACGGCGACGACCTCCTCGCCGAGCGTCCCGGTGCGGGTCAGGATCGCGGCGACGTTGCTCATCGTCGCCACCTCATTCGGCCGTCAGGTGCCGGACGATCACGGCCGCCGGGCCGTCGGTCATCAGGATCGTGTAGTGGTTGGCGTCGACCAGCTCGGTGACCAGGTGCGGGGCCAGGCCGCGCCAGTGCTCGACCAGCGGCGCGGGCAGCATGCCGGGCTCCTGGCCGAACATGCCGCGCGGGGCGTGCAGCAGCACGGTGGGCACGGTCAGCTTGCGCAGGTCGTCGCCGAAGGAGGCGGCCTCGGCCAGCAGGTCCCGCCCGTCGGCCCGGACGGCCGCGCCGTCCACCCGGGACCGCACCGCGCCCTCGGGACCGGTCGCGTCGTACCGGACGTACGCGGTCAGGTCGTCGTTCCACTCGGCGGCCAGCGCCGGGTGCGCCCGGAAGAAGTCGACGTACGCCTGCACGGACGGGTACGTCTCGTCCAGCCGGGCGATGGCCGGGCCCAGCGTGGCGGCGAGGATCGCGTCCAGGTCGGCGCCCCCGGGCACCGGCAGCGGCAGGCCGCCGTCGACGAGGACCAGCCGGGTGAACAGCTCCGGCCGGCGCGCGGCGGCGCGCAGGGCCGCGTACGCCCCCATGGACTGCCCGACCAGCGCGACCGGCCGTCCCTGGCCGAACTTCGCGGCGGCGGCGCAGATGTCCTCGGCGTGCCGGGACATGCCGTACGGTCCGGGCAGCGTGTTGCTGCCGCCCCGGCCGCGCAGGTCCAGCGCGATCAGCGTCCAGTCGTCGGGCAGTTGCCGGGCGACGGACCGGAACGCCATGCCGGAGGCGGTGATGCCGTGCGCGGCGATCGCGATCTTCGGGCCGGTGCCGAACCGGAGCGCGGTCAGCGCGCCGTCGGGCACCTCCACCTTCACTTGTTCCATCGGTCAACCTTCCGTGCGGGGGTGCCGGTCGGCCGCGGGGGAGCGGGCGCCGACGAGTCGTAGGGCGAAGCCGACGAAGGCGTCGGCCACCTGGTCGCGGGTGTACGGCTGGTCGGGGCCGAACCAGTTCGCCACCCGCAGGCCGAGGCTGCCGACGGCGATGCCGGCCAGCGTCACGTCGGCCACGTCGAGGACGCCCTCGGCCGCGCCGCGCTCCAGGGCGGCCAGCAGCAGCCGGCGGGCGTCCTCGCGCAGTGCCAGCGCGGGTGCGGCGCGTTCCGGGCTGAGGGCGTGCAGTTCGTGGTTGGCGACCAGCGCCAGCAGGGGATAGTCGGCGTGCAGCAGGACCTGGGCCCGGACCAGCGCGGCGAACTGCGCCACCGGGTCGCCGGCGGCGGCGCCGGAGGCCGCCCGCAGCCGGGTGAGCAGCTCCTCGTGCCCGAGCCGGACCAGCTCGGCGAGGACGTCCTCCTTGCCGGGGTAGTGGGCGTAGAGGGTGGCGGAGTTGATGCCGACCTCGCGGGCGATGTCGCGGATCGAGGCGCCGAAGAAGCCGCGCTCGGCGAAGAGCCGCAGCGCCGCGTGCAGGATGCGCCCCCGGGTGCCGGCCGGGGTCACGCCGTCGGGCAGCTCGGCGGCGACCGCGCTGAGCCGGCGCGGGTTCCACGACATCTGCGTCACCGGCCCGACCGCCTTCACGTCACCCAACCGAACGATTGGTTGACACGGTAGACCATCCGGATGGATAGTGACCACCATCACTTTCCCAACCGATCGATTGGCAGCCATCCGTCCCGACAGAGGAGTAACGGCCATGCCCGATCCGGTCCCCGCCCGGCGCGTCCCGTCCCGACCGCGCCGGCTCCTCACCACCGCCCTCGCCGTCCTGCTCGCCCTGGTCGCCGCGCCCGCCGCCCCCGCCCGGGCGGCCACCGGCACCTGGTTCGCCGGCACCTACACCAGCCTCGCCGGCATCCGCGACTACCACGGCTACGTGCCGTCGAGCTACCGCCCGGGCACCCCGATGCCGCTGCTGGTGGCGCTGCACGGCTGCACCGAGAACGACGTCGGCTTCGACGTGCTGACCGGGCTGAGCGCCCTGGCCGAGCGGCGCGGGTTCCTCGTCGTCTTCCCCGACCAGTCCACCCTCGCCAACCCCGCCCAGTGCTGGAACTGGCCGCTGTCGAACAACCAGCACCGGGGCCGGGGCGAACCGTCGATCATCGCCGGCATCACCGGGCTGGTGCGCTCCCGCTGGACCGTCGACCCCGCCCGCACGTACGTCACCGGCGTCTCGGCCGGCGGCGTCATGTCGGTGATCATGGCCGTGACGTACCCCGACCTGTACGCGGCCGCGGCCACCGTCGCCGGCTGCGAGTACGAGTGCGACGTGCTGCGCCTCCGCTCGCCCGACCAGGCCGGGCTGGACGCCTGGCGGGAGATGGGCGCCCGGGCCCGGCCGGTGCCGGTGCTGGTCTTCCAGGGCAGCGCCGACCCGGTGGTCGCGCCCGTCACCGCCGACCGGATCGTCGGGCAGTGGGCGCAGACCGACGACCTCGCCCTCGACGGGCTCGACGACGGCGACGTCACCGCCACCCCGAGCCGGGTCGAACGCGGCCAGGTCCCCGGCGGGCGCACGTACGCCCACTCGGTCCACCACGGTCCCGAGGGCACCGTGCTGATCGAGAAGTACCTGATCGACGGGGCGGGCCACGTCTACCCGGGCGGCTGCTCGTGCAGCCTGTACGGCGACCCGACCGGCCCGGACGCCAGCGGCCTGAGCTGGGACTTCTTCCTGGCCCATCCCCGCCGGTGACCGCGCCGGTGGCTCGGCGGGCCACCGGTCCGGCCCGGGCCACCGGAGGGCGTCAGCCGATCCGGGAGGCCACCTCCAGCGCCGCCCGCACCGGATCGCCCGACCACCGGCCGGCGAAGCCGTCCACCAGCCGCCAGCCGGCGCGCAGCAGGGTCCGCTGCCGCTCCACGTGTGCGGCCACCCCGTCCGGGTGCACCGTGCAGATCACCCCGACGGCCGCCTCGCCGTCGCCCACACAGAGGTCCACCCGCCACCGCCCGACCGGATAACCGGCCCGCACCGGCAGCCCCAGCCGGCGCAGCTCGGCCGCGAGCGCCGCCGCCCAGCGCTGCTCCGGTGCGCCCGACAACCCAGCATCCGGCGGGCCGGACGAGGCGTCGACCGCCGAAGGGCCCTGCTCGGCGTACCGGAGGTAGTCGCCGACCAGGCCCTCGGCGGCGGTCAACGAGGTGACCACGGTCAGCCGGCGCCGGGCCCGAGTGACCAGCACGTTGAACAGGTTGGGCTCGGCCACGAACCGGTGCCGGGCCGGCGGGTCGCCGTCGACCAGCCCGAGTGAGGCGATCACCAGCGCCGCCTCGCTGCCCTGGAAGCCGTGCACCGTGCCGGACCGCAGCCCCAGCCGCTCGATCTCCTCCGCGTCGTAGCCGGACAGCAGCGCCGCCTCCAGCGCGTCGGCCTGCGCCCGGAACGGGCTGACCACCGCGATCCCGCCCGGCGGCGGGTCCACGGCCAGCTTGCGGACCAGGTCGAGCACGGCGTCCACCTCGGCCCGGTTCACCCCGTCGACCACCCTCGCGTCGGCGACCCGGAGCACGTCGATGACGTCGGCGCGCTCGTTGCGCGGATGCCGGGTGACTAGCTCCAGCCGGCCGGCGTAGAACCGGCGGGCGGAGAACTCGATCAGGTGCGGCGCGGATCGGTAGTGCTCACCGAGCCAGGCCACCGGCGCCGCCCCCGCCGCCACGTCGAACGCGCTGGAGCGGCGGACGTCCAGGCGGTCGGCCAGCGCGGCCAGCCCGTGCCGGTGCAGGGTGGCCGCGACGTCCACGTCGGCGACGAAGGAGACGAACCGCAGCTGGCGTGGATCCCCGGCGACCAGCGCCCGGCGGGCCCGGGCCAGCACCGGCGCCGCCCGGAGCTGGTCGACGTGCGCCGCCTCGTCCAGCACCACCAGATCGAACATGCCGGGCACCGGGGGCAGCAGGTCCTCGGTGTCGGTGACCGTGCCGACCCAGAGCGGCAGCGCCCGGACCAGCCCCGGGGCGTCCAGGTCGGCCAGCAGTTCCCGCCGGCGGTTGCGCCCTGCGCGTAGCGCCGCGCCGAGCGCCGCCGCGCTGCGCCGGGCCGGACCGTCCCACCGGTGCGCGCCGGCCGCCCGGTTGCGCATCGCCGTGCCCACCGCGACGGCGAGCGCGTCGTCGGCCGCCACCAGCGCCCGCCAGGCGGCGGCCAGGTCGGCGCCGCCGGTGGCGGCCAGCCGCGCCGCCGCCCGCACCGCGGTCGCCGCCCGCACCGCCGAGCGCAGCCGATCCACGGGTACGTCCGCCGCGGCGCCGGTCAGCCGCGCCAGCCGGCGCCGGGCCCGGGTCCGCCGCCACCGCTGCCACCAGCCGTCCCCGTCGGCCTCGGACGCGGCCAGCGCGGCGCGGGCCGCCGGCAGGTCGGCGTCGGGGTCGAACAGCCGCGGCGCGGCGGCGGTGAGCGCGGGCAGCAGCGGCTCCCAGGTGGGCAGCTCGGCGGCGGACCGCTCACCGTCCAGCACCTCGGCGATGCCGGCCCGGATCGTCGCCACCCGGTCCCGGGCGGCGACCACCGCCGCCGCGTCGGCCCGCAGCCGCTCGTCGTCCGGACCGGCAGGCGCACCGGCGGCCAGCTCCCCGGCGATCGCCTCGCGCCGCTCCGCGTCCCCGAACAGCACCGGCGTTGGACCGGGCTGCCGGCGCAGCAGCTCGCCCAGCACGTCGGCCGCGTGCACCGACCGGGTCGCCACCAGCACCGAGCCGCCCCGGTCCACCACGTCCAGCGCGGCGGCGACCAGGGTGTGGCTCTTGCCGGTGCCGGGCGGGCCGGAGACCACCACCAGCGGCTCGGTCCGGGTACGCCGCACCACGTCCCGCTGGGCCGCGTGCAGCGGCAGCGGCGACAGCACCTCGCCGTCGTCGGCCGGCCCGGCGACCTCCGGCGGGGCGTCGGCGTACACCCGGGCCAGCGCGGTGTCGGCGAGCCCCGGCCGGCCCGCCCAGCTCAGCAGGGTGTCGCGCAGCCCGCCGGCCACCACGTCCCGGCTGACGAAGAGCGCGGCGGTGGTGATCCCGACCAGCCGGCCGTCGTCGATCCGGCCGGGCGCCCGCGCGCTGACCTCGGCCACCGTCAGCCCGGCGGCGGTCGCCGCGGTCCGCAGCCAGGCCGCGGTGCCGGGCGCGCCCGGCCAGCCCGGCTCGGCCAGGCCCGGCGCGGTCTCCAACCGGGACGCCAGCGCGCGGTCGGCGATCAGCGCGGTGAGCTCCAGGTCGCCGGCGGGGATCACCCGGTAGCCGCGCAGCGTCCGCTCCAGCCGCACCGGTTGGGTCAGCAGCGGCGTGCGGACCCGGCGTCGCCCGGCGTCGGTGTCCACCCCGCCGACCACGAAGGCCAGCCCGCGGCGCAGGACCCGCTCGTCGCGGTGCAGGGTGTCCAGGGCGGCGAGCCGGTCCAGCCGGGCGTCGCGGGGCGCGCGGTCGGGGGCGGGCAGCCAGACCAGGGGACGGCCCGGGCCGGACACGTCGAAGACCCGCTCGGCGCCGGCCGGGGCCAGGTCGGCGAGCGCGGACAGGATCGTCGCCGGCTGCATCGCCCGCCGATTCTGCCGTACGCCGCAAAGCCGCGCGGACCGCGCCGGGCCCGGCCGCCGGGCCGCCCGGACCGGGGCCGCCCCCGGCGGCCGGGCGGTGCGGCGGGTCAGCCGGGCTGGTCGAGGATCGCGGCGAACCGCTCCTCGGCCAGATCGAGCTGGGCGAAGATGTGCCGCTTCACCGCCGCCGACAGCGGGGTGTCCGGCCGGCCGATCAGCTCCCGGAAGACCGGCACCAGCGGGCGGTACTTCGCCGCCGAGCGGGCCACCTTGGGCCCGACGGTGTGGATCACGCCCACCCCGTTGTCGGTGAAGTCGGAGACCTTGATGACCCGGGCCCACGGCTCCGCGTCCAGGCTGGCCGCCACGTGCTCGCGATACTGCGTGTGCCGGTCCCGGCCCGGGTCGTACACCGGGTTGGTCACCGCGGCGACCAGGCGGGCCACCCGCGGGCCGAACCGGGCCGCCAGCGTGGCCAGCGCCGCGGCCCGCGCCTCGTCGCCGGCCGCGCCCGCGCCGGCCAGCTCGGCGGGGTGGTCCTCCACCGCGTCGTGCAGCAACCCGGCGACGATCACGTCGACGTCGCGCACCTGGTAGTGGTGCATCATCCGGATCGCCACCCGCAGCAGGTGGTTCAGGTACGGCTCGCGGACCCGCCGGTCGTCGCGGTGCAGGTCGGCGGCGAGGTCGAGCGCCTCGGTGAGCCGGTCCCGGTCGCCGGGACCAAACGCCCCGATCTCCAGCCGGAAGCGCTCCAGCAGGCCGGGCTCCCCGTGGATCTCGGTGATCGCGTGCATCGGCATGGTCGCGAGGTACGCGGGGAAGTCCATGGATCACTTATAGCGGATCTTCACTGCCGAGCGGGGCTGCGCCGTCACCGGTTCGGCGGGTGTCGCGGCAACCGCCCGATCCGGACGCCTCGCGGACACCCCGCGCGGAACAATCGCGGCATGGACCGGTTGCCGGAGCTGCTGCTCGCCCTGCCGCCGGCCCTGGTCCTGGCGCTGGTCTTCCTGCTGCCCGCCCTGGAGGCGTCGACCTTCCTCGGCCTGGTCGTGCCCGGGGAGATCGCCGTCCTGGTCGGCGGGGTGCTGGCCCACGAGGGCCGGCTGCCGCTGTGGGCGGTGGCCGGGGCGGCGCTGGCCGGGGCCGCCGTCGGCGACCAGGCCGGCTACCTGGTCGGCCGCCGGTACGGCCGGCGCCTGCTGGACCGGGTTCCCCGCCGGTTGGTCGGCCCGGGGGAGCTGCGCCGCGCGCTCGACCTGGTCCGCCGGCGCGGCGCGCTGGCGGTGGTGCTGGGGCGTTGGGTGGCGGCGCTGCGCGCCCTGGTCCCCGGCCTGGCCGGGCTGAGCGGCATCCGGCAGCGCACCTTCACCCTGGCGAACCTGACCGGCGGCGCGCTTTGGGCCGTCACGGTGAGCGTGCTCGGCTACCTGGCCGGGGCGTCGTACCGGCTGCTGGAGCGGCGGCTCGGGCTCGGCGGCGAGGCGCTGCTCGCGGTGGTGGTCGTGGTCGTGGTGTTCCGCGTGTGGCGGCGCCGGGTCGCGGCCCGGCGCGACGGCTGACCCCGCCGGTCAGCGCGGTGGGCGCCCCTGCACCCGGTACGCGATCGCCTCGTGCCAGGTGTGCGGGTAGACGCCCACCTCGAAGTAGCGGCGCACCCGGTCGATCGGCGCGTGCGCGTGGTCGTGGTAGAGCAGCCACACCGGGGCGACCGTGAACAGCACGTAGTTGGCCGCCACCAGCGGCAGGTAGAGCGGGCCGAGCAGCCGGGCCTGGAGGATGTGCACGTCCTCGTGGCGCTGCACCCCGGGGCCGGCGCCGGCGCAGACCGTGCCGAGCGTGGTGGCGTACCGGGGCCAGACGCCCTCGACCAGATTGACCCGGCCCCGGTGCCGGCAGGCGTCCCGGTCCAGCCGGTGCCCGGCGGCCAGGTGCCCGGCGAGGTACGCGGCGCCCAGCACCGTGTTGGGCAGGCTCCAGGTGTGGTCGACCACGAAGAGCGCCCCGCCCCGCGCGTCCGGCCGGTACGACCGGGCACCGGCGACCGCCCAGCCGAACGGGGCGCCGAGCAGCAGGCCGGCCGCCGCGCCGACCGCCGCCCCCGCCGGGCCGCCGAGCCAGCCGCCGAGCACGACGCCCAGCAGGGTGTGCACGGCGGCGGTGACGATACCGAAGACCATGGGTCACCTCCGGGCGGTCGCTGGACTCCAGTGTGCGTCCGGGTGCGGGACGGGTGGAAGTGGCGCCGGCGGTCGGGTGCGCGACGCGGGTTCCCACCGGCGGGGGAGGCGCCCCGGGAGCCGGCGGTGGCAGGCTGGCCGGACCGCACCGCACTGCACCGCACCGCGAGGAGTCTCATGTCGCACCCGGCTCAGCGCACCGCCCCGAAGATCGAGCTGCACGTCCACCTGGAGGGCACGCTGCGCCCGGCGTTGCTCGCCGAGTTCACCGGCGACGGCCCGCCCGCCCCCGGCCCGCCGTACGCCTTCACCGACCTGTACGGCTTCATCGAGATCTGGAACCGGGTCACCGCCTGCCTGCGCGGCCCCGAGCAGTACCGGCGGGCCCTGCTGGCGTACGCGGCGGAGGCCGCCGGGCACGGCGCGGTCTACCTGGAGCCGATCGTGGACGCCGAGGAGCGCCTGGGCGGGCCGGCGGCCTGGGCCGACGTGCTGGCGGCCTGCTGCGACGCCGCCGCGGAGGCGCGCGACCGGCACGGCGTCGAGATCGGGTTGACCCCGCAGGTGTTCCGGGGGCAGGACGTCGAGGTGGCCGAGGAGGCCGCCCGGGTGGCGACCCGGTTCGCCGGCCGGGGCGTGGTCGGGTTCGGCCTGTCCGGCGCGGAGGGACGGTTTCCCACCCTGCCGTACGCCGGGGTGGCCCGGATCGCCCGCGACGGCGGCCTGCCGTTCGTCCCGCACGCCGGAGAGGCGGCCGGCCCGGCGGCGGTACGCGAGGTGCTGGCGATGGGCGCGGTCCGGATCCGGCACGGGGTACGCGCGGTCGAGGACCCGCGCCTGGTCGACGAGTTGGCCGCCGCCGGCACCGTGCTCGACGTGACCCCGACGTCGAACGTCCGGCTCGGCGCCGCCGCGCCGGACCGCCCGCACCCGCTGACCGTGCTCACCGCCGCCGGGGTCCGCTGCTCGATCTCCACCGACGATCCGGCGATCTTCGACGTCACCCTCGCCGGGGAGTACGCCGTGGCCGCCCGGCTGGGGGTGGACGGTGCCACCGCGTACGCCTCGGGCCTGGCCGGGGCGCTCTGCGACGCCGCCACCCGGGACCGGCTGGCCGCGCTCGGCCGGCGGGCGTACGGGCCGGCTGAGCCCGCCGCGCCCGCGCCGGCCACGGCGGCCGACCGGTCCGCCGTGGCCGGTCGGTGAGCGGTGCCGGCGCTGGGCGGGTGTAGGGCTATGCCCCCGGTCCGCCGCCGATCGGCGGCGGTGGGCCCGGGTCGGGGGTGACCCGGAAGACCGGGAAGCGGTCGGCGACGCCCGCGAAGTCGGCGACGGCGGCGTGCCGGTCCACCGGGACGTGCGCCCGGGCCCCCGGTGCCAGGGCGAGGTATCGGCGCAGGATCGGCGGCCGGTCGGCGACCGGGATCTCGTCGAGCCGGACCGGTTCCCGGCGGCCGTGCCGCAGCACCGCCCGGCCACCCGCGGCCCGGACGTTGTGGACCCAGTTGGCCTCCGTGCCGAGCATGGAGACCAGGTAGCGGCCGCCGTCGTGGTCGGCCACCACCACCGGCACCGCGACCGGCCGGCCGGACCGCCGGCCCGGAACCTCCAGGGTGACCCAGTGCGCCGGCGCCAGCCCGGTGGAGAACTGCCACGCGGCCAGCGTGTTCATCAACCGGGCCAGCCGGTTCGGCCGGCCAGCGCGGTACATCCACCGCAAGTGCCGGCGGATCAGCCCACCGCCCGCACCGCCAGTCACGCCCACGGCGACCTTCTCGCGTCGAAGGAGCCTGTCACCTCCATTACGGACCCGGCCGGGCAGCGCCCGGAAGGGCCGAGCGGCCCCCGTCGGATCCCGGCCACCGCGTCGGGCTCGCGGGCCGACGCCCGCGCCGGTCACGTCGCCGGCGGGGTCCAGTCGGCGTACCGGGCCATCGCGCGCAGCGTGGCGCGCGGCGGGGTGAGCCGCAGCAGCGTGGACCGGGCGGCCACCGCGAGCGGGTTGCGCAGCTGCGGGCCGTACCGGCCGGCGCGCAGCGAGGCCCGGGCCACCTCCTGGCTGCGGGGGCGGCGCTGCCGGTCGTAGCCGGCCAGCGCCTCCGCCAGGTGGGCGGGTCCGCCGGCGCAGGCCGCGCCGAGCACGACGGCGTCTTCCAGGGCCTGCTGGGCGCCCTGCCCGAGGTACGGGGTCATCGCGTGCGCGGCGTCGCCGAGCAGCGCCACCCGGCCCCGCACGTACGACGGTAGCGGCTCGGCCAGGTGGTGCAGGTCGTGGCGGAGCACCGCCTCCGGCGCGGTGGCGTCCAGCAGGGCCGGGATCGGGTCGTGCCCGGAGCCGAAGCGGCGCCGGACCTCGGCCAGCTCGTCCGGGGCGTGCCCGCCGGGCGGGGCGGTGACCGCCGCGTACCAGTAGACCCGCCCGTCGCCCATCGGCACGATGCCGAACTCGGTGCCCGGTCCCCAGGTGACTTCGGTCGGCAGCGGCTCCGGCCAGGTCAGCACTGCCCGCCAGGCGGTGGAGCCGGCGTACGCCGGGGGTGGGAGGTCCGGCCAGAGCCGGGCGCGCAGCGCGCTGCGCAGGCCGTCGGCGCCCACCACCAGGTCGCCCCGGACCGTGGTGGTGCCGTCCGCGTGGTGGTGGCGCACCTCGCCGGTGGTCGGGTCGACGTCCTGCACCCGGGCGCCGGTGACCAGGGCTCCCGGCGGCAGCGCGGCGCGCAGCAGGGCGTGCAGGTCGGCGCGGTGGATGCCGACCGCCCGGGTGCCGAGCATCCGCTCGAGCTGGGGCCCGTCCACCCTCGACAGCCACCGGCCGGTGCGGTCCCGGAGCCCGCCGGGGGTGTCGGCCCGGCCGCGGGCGCGGACCGCGGCGCCGAGGCCGAGGGCGTCCAGCGCGCGCAGGCCGTTGGCCATCAGCGACAGCCCGGCCCCGATCTCGCCGGGCGCCGCGGCGCGTTCCAGGACGGTGACCCGCCAGCCGTGGCGGTGCAGCGCCACGGCCGCCGCGAGCCCGCCGATGCCGCCGCCGACCACGATCGCCTCACCCTTGTCGCCCATGTCGCCGCCTCCCCGGTTCTTCTACAGCCGTAGAAAGTCATACTACAGCCGTAGAACAACGGGTGGGGAGGCGTACATGAGCGGTCGGGCGGACCGGGTGGCGTTGCTGGCCGACGCGGCCATCGCGCTGCTCGCCGGGGGCGGTATGCGGGCCCTCACCCACCGGGCCGTCGACGCGCGGGCCGGCGTACCGCTCGGCACCACCTCGGCCTACCTGCGGACCCGGCAGGCGCTGATCGAGGCGGTGGTGCGCCGCCTGGTCGAGCTGGACCGGATCGACCTGGCCGCCCACGCGCTGCCCGCCGACCCGGCCGCCCCGGCCACCGCGCGGCGGCTCGACGCGGCGGACCTCGACCGGCTCGCCACCGGCATCGCCGAACTGCTGGACCGGTGGCTGACCGCCGGGCGCGACCGGACCCTGGCCCGGTACGCCTGCCTGCTGGAGGCGGTGCACCGCCCGGAGCTGCGCCGCATCCTGGAGCACGGCACGGTGCTGCGGGTGCAGGCCCGGGACCTGCTCGCCCAGGCGGGCGCCGCCGACCCCCGCCAGCAGGGCGACCAGTTCGTGGCGTTCGTCGACGGCCTGCTCTTCGACCGGCTGGTCGGCGCCGGCGCGCTCGGCGCCCCGCCGCCGGGCAGCCCGGCGAGCCGGGCCGACCTGCGCGCGGGCGTCCGGGCCGCGCTCCGGGCCTTCACCGGCACCTGACCCGCGGCTCGGCGGCTCGGCTGCCCGTGGGATCCGGCTCGCCTCGCGCGGAACGGCCCCGATGCGGACCCGGCCTGGCGACCGCGCCCGGCGAGGAGCACCCTGGGTGGGTCGATCAACCGGCAGGAGGCGCGATGAGGCGGTGGCGGTGGCTGCGTATCGGCCTGCGGCGGCTGCGGCGAGGCTGGCTGCCCGTGGTGGAGGCCACCCTGGCCGCGACGATCGCCTGGGTGCTGGCCACCCGGCTGGTCGGCCACCCGCAGCCGTTCTTCGCACCCGCCGCGGCGCTGATCGTGCTCGGCCAGGCCCGCGGCCAGCGGACCCGCCGAGCCGTCGAGGTGGTGCTCGGAGTGGCGGCGGGCGTGCTCGTCGCCGACCTGGTGGTGCAGGCCCTCGGCCCGCGCACCACCTGGACCGTCTTCACCGTCATCCTGCTCACCGTCACCCTGGCCGTGGCGATCGGCGCGAGCAGCGTCACCGTGGTGCAGGCCGCCGTCTCCGCGCTCTACCTGGTCGTGGTCTCGCCGCCGACCGAGTCGCTGGTGCCGTTCCGGTTCGTGGACGCGCTGATCGGCGGCGCGGTGGCCCTGGCGGCCAGCCAGCTCATCGACGCCCGGCGGCCGCTCGCCCCGCTGGTCGCCGAGTTCCGGCAGACGTTCCAGGAACTGGGCGACCTGCTGGACGAGATCGCGTCGGCGCTGGAGCACGACGACGAGCCGGCCGCCCTCGCCGCGCTGCAGCGGGCCCGCCGGGCCGACGCGGCGGTGCAGCGGCTGCGCGACGCCGTGCTCGCCGCCGGCGAGGCGGTCCGGCTCAACGTGCGGCGCCGCCGGCACCTGGGCCGGCTGCGCTCGGTCGACGCCTCGATCCGGCAGATCGACTACGTGGTCCGCAACGTGCGGGTGCTCGCCCGAGCCGGGGTCACCCTCACCCGGCACCCGGCACCGATCCCGGCCGACCTGGCGACCGCCGTCCGCAGCCTCGCCGAGGCGGTCCGGGCCGGCGGCGAGGCGCTCGCCGTCGACCTCACCGGCGCAGACGAGGACGCCGACCGGCACGCCGCGCGCGCCGAGGAGGCCGCGCTCGCCGCCGTACGCCTCGCCGGGCGGCTCTTCGCCCCGGCACCCACCCTGCCGCTCGCGATGCTCATCGGGCAGGTCCGGGCCACCGCGATCGACCTGCTGCGCGGGCTCGCCGCCGACGACGACCCGACGGTACTGGACCGGGTCGACGAGGCGATCGGCCTGGCCACCCGCTGAGGGCGCGGCCGGGTGTCGGGGCCGGCGGTCCCTCGGGCCGCGTTCGCCGTCGCCGGCCGTCCGGGCCGTGGTGCCCGGCCGGGCCGGTCCGGTCAGGGCAACCGGGTGCGGCGACCCGCGACGCTCGACAGCCACTCCACCGCGTGCTGCCGGATCTCCGCCGGCACCTCGTGCCCGCCGTCGAACTCGTGATAGTCGACCTGATAACCGAAGGTGTGCAGCCGCGGCACCAGCCGGCGGCTGCACACGTCCACCGGCAGCACCCGGTCGTGGACGCCGTGCGAGACGAAGATCCGCGGCCGGCCGTTGGTGAGCATCGGCGCGGCGAACCCGGGGGAGAAGGCCAGGACCGCCGCGAACAGGTCACCGTTGGTCAGGCCGAGGCTGAGCGCGTACGACGCGCCGTCGGAGAAGCCGCCGACCAGCACGCACTCCACCGGCCAGGAACGGAACGCCGCGTCCAGCATCAGGTCGATCCGGCGTACGTCGGGGCCGAAGCCCTCCACGATCAGGTCCCAGCTGCTCGCCGTGGCCTGCGGGGCGACCAGCAGCAGCCGGTGCCGGTCGGCCAACGGCCGCAGCAGGTCCAGCCCCTGCTCGGCGGTGCCGCCCGCGCCGTGCAGCAGCAGCGCCAGCCGGTACGACCGGATCGCCCCCGCCGGCGCGTACGCGACGCCCAGCGGCTCGCCGTCGGGGCCGGTCAGCGGCACCAGGCCGGTGCCGCCCGGGGCCACCGGCGGGACGACCCGGGCCGTCAACCGCCCGTGCCGGGGGTTCTCCTCCGGCTGCCGGTGCGGCGGCGCGGGCTCGGACACGTCGACTGTCTCCTCCGGCTCGGACGGCGGTCCCGGCCGTCTACCCCACCCACCCCCGCTTAACCGTCGCCCGCCCCCCGCCGCCCCGCCCGCCGCCGCGGGCCCCGCCGCCCGCGGCGGCGCGCCGGGTGTTAAGCGGGGGCCCCGCTACCGGAGGCGTTAAGCGGGGGCCCCTCCTTACACCTCAGGCGCTTTCGCGGGGGATGAGGACGGAGGGGAAGGAGGTGATCGGGGCGGCCCTCGCCCCCTCCGCCAGGGCGGTGGCCGCCGCCGCGGCGATCCGGCCCACCGGGTGGCTGGCCGTGGTCAGCGCGGGCGCGGTCAGCGCGGCCAGCGGGATGTCGTCGAAGCCGGCCACCGCCACGTCACCGGGAACCTCGACGCCGTGCCCGCGCAGCCCGGCCAGCACGCCCAACGCGGTCGGGTCGCTCACCGCGAAGATCGCGTCGGTGTCCGGCCAGCGCCGCATCGCCTCACGGGCCGCCGCCCGCCCCCGCTCGGCGGTGAAGTCGCCGGGCAGCAGCCGCACCGGCAGGCCGGCGTCCCGGGACAGCCGCTGGTACGCCCGTGCCGACCGGTCGGTGCAGGGCAGCCAGCGGGGGCCGGCGACCATGGCGATCCGGCGCCGGCCCGAGGCGTACAGGTGGTGCAGCACCTGGGTGGCACCGCCGCCGTTGTCCACGTCGAAGGAGGGCACGTCGGCCGAGCCGACGCCGAGCGAGGCCACCCGGCCGCGCAGCGACCGGGGCAGCGCCGCCAGCAGCGGTTCGGTGGTGTTCACCAGCACCACCCCGCGTACGCCCCGGTCCTCGGCGATGCGGTGCAGCGCGTTCGAGCCGGCCAGCGGCAGCCAGTGCAGCGACACCCCGAGGCCGTACGGGCCGCCCACCCGGGCCGCGTTGGCCACCACCTGCTCGACGTACGGGTCGTCGAGCACGGCCTGGCTCTCGCCGCAGACCGCCACGGCCAGCCGTACCCCGGCGCCGCGGACCAGGGCGCGGGCGGCCGGGTCCGGCACGTACCCGAGCTGGTCGGCGGCGGCGGTCACCCGGCTGCGCGCCGCGGTGGAGGCGAAACCGGTGCCGGCGATCACCCGTGACGCGGTGGACCGCGACACTCCGGCCAGTCGGGCGACGTCCTCCAGGGTCGCCGGGCGGCCCGCCCGTGTCGTCATCGGTCCTCCCCGTGCCCGCGCCCCCGGCGCGGCACCTCGCCCGCCGGGCCCTCTGCATCATGCCTGGACTGTGACGCGGTTGGTAAGGGGCGACCCCCGGGTTGAGGTGGTAGCGCTCTCAGGTGTGGGATCGTTCCCAACACCTGGTCCGCCCCCCGGACCACCCCTGGACGAGAGGACCGACCAGCCGTGAGCCGCACCGACGCGCCGGTGATCGATTCCGGAGCCGGCCCGTTGACCCCGGGCCGGGTCCGCGCCGCCCGCACCGGCGTCGCCGTCGTCTTCGCCCTCAACGGGCTGGCGGTGGCCTCCTGGTTCGCCCGGGTCCCGGCGGTCCGCGAGGCGCTGGGGCTCAACCCGGGCCGGCTCGGCCTGCTGCTGCTGGCCATGTCCGCCGGCGCGCTGCTGGCGCTGCCCACCGCCGGCCTGGTCACCCAGCGGCTCGGCGCCGCCCGGACGGTACGCGGCGCGGTGCTGCTGGTCGGGGCGGGGCTGGCCGGCATCGGCGTGGCGGCCGGGCCGCTCGGCTCGCTGCCCGGGGTGGCGGTGGCGCTGTTCGCCATCGGGTACGGCTCGGGCACCTGCGACGTGGCGATGAATGTCGAGGGCGCGGTGGTCGAGCGGCGGCTCGGGCGTACGGTGATGCCCCGCTTCCACGCGGCGTGGAGCCTCGGCTCGGTGGCCGGGGCGGCGCTCGGCGCCGGGGCGGCCCGCTGGGGCGTACCCCTCGCCGCCCACCTGACCGTGCTGGCCGCCGTGGTGCTGGTCGGCACGTTCGCCGGGGCCCGCGCCTTCCTCCCGGCCGACCCGGCCCCGGCGGGCGCCGCCCGGCGCGGCAGCGGGGTGCTCGCCGCCTGGAAGGAGCCGCGCACCCTGCTGATCGGCGCGCTGGTGCTGATCATGGCGTTCACCGAGGGCAGCGCCAACGACTGGGTGGCCGTCGCGTTCATCGACGGGTACGGGTTCAGCGAGGCCGCCGGTGCGGCGGTCTTCGGCGTGTTCGTGACCGGCATGACGCTCGGCCGGACCCTCGGCACCATCGCGCTGGACCGCTGGGGGCGGGTGCCGGTGTTGCTGGGCACGATCCTGCTCGCCGTCGTCGGGACCGGCCTCACCGTGCTGGCCGGTTCCGGCCCGCTGGCGGTCGTCGGGGTGGCCCTCTGGGGCGTCGGCGCCTCCCTCGGCTTCCCGGTCGGGATGAGCGCCGCCGCGGACGAGGAGGACCGGGCGCCGGCCCGGGTCAGCGTGGTGGCCGCCATCGCGTACACCTCGTTTCTGGGCGGCCCGCCGCTGCTGGGGATGCTCGGCGACCGGGTCGGCATCCTGCACGCTCTCATGGTGGTGTCGATCCTGCTGCTGCCCGCGCTGGCCCTGGTCCCGGTCACCCGACCGCCGGCCGGCCGCTGACCGGCTCCGGCACGGCGACCCGGCCCACCGCGGACGATCCCGCTGGACCGTCGGGGTGGTCAGGGGCGCAGCCAGACGCGCAGCGGCCCGGTGACCCGGAAGCCAGCCCGGGCCGCGGCGGCCAGGTCGGCGCCGGCCTCGTAGCCGACCAGCGGAACGCCGGGCGGGGCGGCCCGGCAGACGGCCGGCCACAGCGGCGGGCCGCCGAACACGTTGGACACGCCGGTGACCCGGTCGCCCCGGGTCAGCACCGCGCCCCCGGTCACCGAGCCGTCCGGGGCGTAGCGGGCCAGCACGGTGACCCGCGGGTCGGCCAGCAGCGCCGGCCGGAACACCGGGCCACCGCCGTGCGCCGCCGCCCACCCGGCCAGCCCGGCGGCCGACGTGACGGGGGTCAGCGCCGGCCCCGGGGCGGGGTCGGCCGGCGGGCGGTGAATCCATTCGGCGGTGAACAGGAGCCGGTAGCCGTACCGGGTGAGGTCGAGGTCGGCGTAGCTGTCCTTGACCGAGGCGCCCGGCCCGTCGTCGATCCGGGCGAGCAACGCCGCGGCGTCGACCCCGCGGCGCAGCGTCACCGCGTCCGGGTAGCGGGCGGGGGAGCGGCGGGGCACCGACCAGGCGTCGGCGTCGGTGACGCCGGGCTGGCCGTGGGTCGCGCAGACCGCAGCGCACCACCGCGCGTTGTCCCGTACCGCCGCGTCCCACCAGTCCACCGGCGCAGCCTAGACGATCTATTCCAAGGGTTCAGTGGTCGTACGCGGTCAGTGAGCGGAGTACGGGTTGGTTGGTGTGCCAGTTGTGCCAGATCACGGC